>CAZQEW010000065.1:22320-24170 GCA_964591495.1 uncultured Klebsiella sp. | reverse complement strand
TGGTGTTTCTTGGTCCGCTGGCCGGCTTCGTGTGGATGCTGCGGCAGATACCCGCACCGACACCGCACGACGTGGCGGCGCGTTCGGAGCGCACCGTCATGTCCGCCGCCGACCGCTGGGCGATGCTCCGGCGGCACGGCCTGGGCCTGGGGCTCATCGTGCTGGCCTATCTGCTCATCACGGTGGTGCGGAGCTTGCGCGCGGACTTCGCGCCCGAGATTTGGGCGGGCTTGGGGCTGGGCCAGCAGCCGGCCATCTTCACCTACTCGGAAATGTGGGTGGCCCTCGGCGTGGTGGCGGCCAACGGACTGCTGTTCCTGGTGCGCGACAACCGGAACGCCTTCCTGCTCGCGCTCGGCCTCTCCACGGCGGCGCTTGGGCTGGCGACGGGAGCGCTGGCCTTGCAGAGCGCGGGGAAGCTGTCGCCCTTCGCCTTCATGGTGCTGCTCGGATTGGGGATGTATGTGCCTTACGTCGCCATCCACACGACGGTCTTTGAGCGGCTGGTGGCGATGACGAGGGAGCGGGGGAACATCGGCTTCCTCATGTATCTCGCCGACGCGGCTGGCTACCTCGGCTATGTGGCGGTGATGCTCGGCCGGGGTGCCCTGCCACAGCAGGATGATTTCCTCGGCCTGTTTCTGGACGTCACCCAATGGCTCCTGGTCGCCGCGTTCGCCGCGATGCTCGTGACGTCTGTGCTTTATGCACGAAGGACACAAGCGCGGCAGCGGTGAAGCCCTGACGCGTTCGACCCACGACGGAATCGCATCACTCGCCCGATTGTGGACGCTGCCGCCCGGCCGTGGTGGCCGCTGGCTCCCTGGGGAGCGGGCTTCGCTTTGACACCGTTGCATGCGCTCGCCCGGGGCCGTGGCTGGATCCCTTTTCTGCCCGCTTCCGATTTGCATTCTGTCTTGGTCGGCCTAGCTTCCGCCCGCCATATGAGAATCACGCTGTTGCAGTTCACCTTAGTTTTGCTGTCCCTGGTGCTTTTGCCCGCGGGAGGTTTGTCCGCTGCTGACAAACAGATGGTGTCCACCTCGGTCTCGTATTCCGGCCCGGCGCGGGTCTCCGCCGGCCTGGCCCGGCTGGGGCAGGCGGATGCGTTCAACACGAGCGTGCTTTACAGCTGGCAGGAACGGGCCTCGGCCGACCTTAGCTGGTCGCTGGGGGTGTTTTGGGAACGGTTTGGATTTGGCGTGCCGGCCAATGCGCCGATTCCAAACACGGTTCAAACTCTCGCGCTGGATATCGGCAGCTCCTGGAATATCACGGACAAGTGGAGCCTGCGCGCGAGCCTGAGGCCGGGTTTGCAGAGCGACTTCGAAGATCTCTCCGCCAGCGACTTGAACGCGACCGCGCTGATTGCCCTCGCCTACAGGCAGAGCTCCAATCTCACGTGGCTGGCGGCCGTGACCGTGGATCCCCGTCGCGACATCCCCGCGATCGGCGGCATCGGTGTGCGCTGGCGGCTGGCCGAGGACTGGACCCTGTCAGCGGTTCTGCCCAAGCCCACGCTGGAATATCAGATTCAGCCGGACTGGACCGTTTACGGCGGAGGCGAACTGGTCGGTGGCGCATGGCGGGTGAACGAAACCTTCGGAACACGCAACGGCCGGGCCGCGTTGAATGACCAGACCATGACCTATCGCGAAATCCGGGTGGGCGCGGGCCTCACCACGCGGTGGACCTCGCACCTGTCAGTCGGCGTCGAGGGTGGCTGGGTAGTTGACCGCCGTTTCGTCTACAACGACGCCCGGCTGCAGCTCAACGGCGATGGCGCCCCCTACTTCAGCGTGTCGGTCACCGGCCGATTTTAGTTTCTCCCCGCACGCCGGTATTTGAAC
>CAZQEW010000065.1:19956-22220 GCA_964591495.1 uncultured Klebsiella sp. | reverse complement strand
GCGAAACTGCTCGACTCCCACCTTCGCGAACAAAGGATAGTGAACGAGCTGAACCATCCAGATGAGCCCGACCAATGCCCACGTGGCGGCGGCATGCGTGGCGATCAGCGTGTTCATGACGGCGTCGGCAGGCGGCAGAGCTCCAGATAGTCGGGCCGGTCGGCTGCGTTGGCATGCATATAACGGCGCACCACCTGCCCGTTTTGGATCAGGAAGGCTCCGGGCATTTGCGTGGCATCACCGTCCAGCCATCCCACGCGATGGCCTGCCAGCAGAGCGCTCATGGCGCGTCTCCAGACACTCCAGCCGAACAGTTGCGCGACAGTTCCGCGCCGCAGGCCGATCCCCCGGTAAAGTCGGCCGGTGGGATCCGAGACGGCCGGCAGATCTTCCAATCCATAGGCTTTGGCAAAGGCTCCAAAAGCCTCCGGACTGCTCATGTGGACCAACGCAATGCCCGTCCCTTCGCTCTCAATCTGGGCGCGCCGTGCGCCAATGTCTGCGAGCGCTTCACGGCAAAAGGTGCATCCCGAGTGACGCAGGAAAACCACCAGCGTGGGTTGTGAGCGGGAAATCTCTGCAAGACTTCTGCCTTCGCTGGTCCGCGCTGCTTTGAGGAGAGCGGCCTCGTCGGGCAACTCCTGTTCAGCGGACGCGGGACGCTGCTGCTTCCACGCATGTTTGAGGATCAGGAAGAAAGGCACCCACCAGATAAGGTCATTGGTGACGCAATTCAGTGAGAAACCCCATGGCAAAGCACCGGTCCACAGCGCTTGGAGCATGCCCAGCGGGCCAAAAACTTTTCCCAGGAACCCAACCAGCACGATGGGCCAGTGCCGAACAGGGTCGAAGGCTGCAATCGCGTAGCCGATGCCGTAAACGCCGACGATCATCCCGATGCACTGCCACAGCTGCGGATAGTTTGGCAGGGGCATCTCCAGCCACCGAAACATCGCCGTCGGAAACAACACCACAAATGCACCCCAGACGACGTTGTAAGCGCCGGCGGCCAGCAGGATGGCGCGCATCCAGCGCGGGGCGGGGTCGGACGCAGTCATGGTAGCCATAGGCGATTAGGGTGATGGTCGGCGCACACGGCTAACCAAAATCATTGCGCCTCAATCTGCATCCTAATCTCCGGTCGGCAACTATCTCCGGGCCGCCCGGCTTGGAAAACACATCGACCGGTGTGGCCGCTTCCGGCGAGAATCCCGGCCCATGAGACACGCACTGTTTTTACTGCTGGCAACCTTGTTTACCTCCGGCCGGAGCGGTGCCCAAAACGCCGGCGGCACACCCGGGCAACTGCCCAACTGGCGCCATCATGGGACCCTGACGCTGCTGACGACGCCGGAAGGAGCCGATTTGCGCGCCGGCGCCGTGGTGGAGGAGTTCCCGCTGCTCGTGCGGCTTCATCGGGACTGGTTCGACTTCGCGCAGGCCAAGCCCGACGGCGCGGACGTGCGCTTCACCGACATTGCGGGCAAGGCGCTCGCGTATCAAATCGAGGAGTGGGACGCGGCGGGCGGGACCGCGAGCATCTGGGTGCGCGTGCCGCGCATCGAGGGCAACGCGCGGCAATCGCTCGCGATGCACTGGGGCAAGGCGGACGCGGCCAGCGAGTCCAACGGGAAGGCAGTGTTCAATGAGTCGAACGGCTACCTCAGCGTGTGGCATCTCGGCGATACGGTGCGCGATGAAGTGGGCACGTTGGAATCGAAGGACACGGGCACATCGGTGACGAATGGCATCATCGGTCGCGCGCGGCATTTTCCTGGCAAGGCGGGCGTGTTCGGCGGCGACAAGATTCCCAACTATCCGACCGGCGCGAACTCGCACAGTTCGGAGGTTTGGTTCCGCACGCGCACGGCGAACTCCACGCTCGTCGGCTGGGGCAATGAGCAGGGGCAAGGCAAGGTCGTCATGCAGCTTCGCAGTCCGCCGCACATCCGCATGGACTGCTATTTCTCCGGCGGCGATGTCGCTGGCAGCCGCCTGCCGCTGGGCGACTGGACGCACGTCGTCCACACCTATCGGCAGGGCGAGTCGGTCATCTACGTGAACGGCCAACCCGAGGGCACCAACGCCACCAAAGGCTCGCCGCTGAACATCCGCACGCCCGCGCGGCTCTGGCTCGGCGGCTGGTATAACAACTACAACTTCGTCGGCGAACTCGACGAAGTCCGCATCTCCAGCGTCACGCGCTCGGCGGATTGGGTGCG
This sequence comes from uncultured Klebsiella sp., assembly GCA_964591495.1. Classification (GTDB taxonomy): domain Bacteria; phylum Verrucomicrobiota; class Verrucomicrobiia; order Limisphaerales; family SXTU01; genus SXTU01. The sequence goes on along the minus strand of CAZQEW010000065.1, from coordinate 19,998 downwards.
GCTGCAATTTGAAAACCAGAAGCCGCTGCAAACGCTCGTCGG
>CAZQEW010000065.1:17201-19856 GCA_964591495.1 uncultured Klebsiella sp. | reverse complement strand
GGCGACGTGGGACGGGCGCGCGACCATCGAGGTGGCGTCGCAAGTCGCGAACCTCGCGGCGATGCAGGCCAAGGGCGCGGGCGAGTTGAAGTTCGAGTGGAGCGCAGGGCCGCTCGCGGTCATCAAGGAAGTCGTGCCCGGCAAGCTCCGGCTGCTGCGCGCGCAAAACAGTGGCCCGCTCACCGTCACCGCGACCGTGAACAACGGCGGCCAGCCCACGACGCAGTCCGTGACCATCGCCGTGACCGAGCCGAAGCGCGATGCGTGGGTCACGCGCGTGCCGGCGAAGGACGAGCAGCCGGAGGACGGCCAGTTTTTCGCCCGCGACGACAGCGGCGAAGGCACGCTCCATTACAACGGCACGCTCGCGGAACCGGCCGATGCGGTTTTTCTGAAGCTCTTCGTAGACGAGAAGCTCGTGAAGACCGAGACGGCGAAGCCCGGCGCGGACAAGTCTTTTGCCCTCGCCGTGAAGCTCAAGCCCGGCCTCATCAGATATCGGGTCGAGTTCGGCACGCGGGCTGGTGGACAGGAGACCGTGCTGCGCCGCGTGGGCGACCTCGTGTGCGGCGATGCGTTTCTCATTGATGGCCAGTCCAACGCGCTCGCGACCGACACCGGCGAGAAGTCGCCGCCGGAGACGAGCGAGTGGATTCGCAGCTACGGCGGGCCGACGGGTCGCGCGGATGGCGCAGCGTGGTTGCGCGACCGCCAGAAGACCACTGGCCTTGCGCGGCCCAATCTCTGGTGTCGCCCCGTTTGGAAACGCAGCGCCCCGGAGCATCAGGCCGAACTCGGCTGGTGGGGCATGGAGCTGGCGAAGCGCCTCGTCGCCAGCAACCAGATGCCCGTGTGCATCATCCAGGCGGCCATCGGTGGCTCGCGCATTGACGAGCATCAGGCGTCGCCCGCCGACCACGGCGACCTCAGCACGATGTATGGCCGGATGCTCTGGCGCGTGCGGCAGGCGCGGCTCACGCATGGCATTCGCGGCATCCTCTGGCATCAGGGCGAGAACGACCAGGGCGCGGACGGCCCGACCGGCGGCTTCGGTTGGGAAAGTTACCACCGGCTTTTCATCGAGATGGCCGGCGCGTGGAAACAGGACTTCCCGAACGTGCAGCACTACTACGTTTTCCAAATCTGGCCGAACTCCTGCGCGATGGGCGGACGCGACGGCGCAGGCGACCGTCTCCGCGAGAAGCAGCGCACGCTGCCACAGCTCTTCTCGAACCTGAGCATCCTCTCCACGCTCGGTGTGCGTCCGCCGGGCGGCTGCCACTTCCCGCTCGCGGGTTGGGGCGAGTTCGCGCGCATGGTGCAGCCGCTCATCGAGCGCGATGTGTATGGCAAAGCCGCGGCTGCCCCGCTCACCGCGCCCAATCTGCGCCGCGTCGCTTTCGCCAATGCGGCGAAGGACGCGCTCGTGTTGGAGTTCGACCAACCAGTGCGCTGGGATGACACGTTGGCCGGACAGTTCTACCTCGACGGCGCGAAAGACAAAGTCGCCTCCGGGAGCGTCGCGGGAAATGTGCTCACGCTGAAGTTGAAGGAGCCGGTCGCGGCCAAGCAAATCACCTACCTCAAGGAAGTCGCCTGGAACCAAGACACGTTGCTGCTCGGCGCCAACGGTCTCGCGGCGCTGACATTCTGCGAAGTTCCCATCGGGTCCGCGGACAGCTCCAAACCTACGCCGTGATCGTGGGCGTTCTGCATGGCGACGTTCGCCGACCAGCGCTGCCGGATAGCCCCTTCGTCCTTCGGCAGTTCCCCACCGCCGACTGGGAGAGTCGCCGATGCCTTATGGGTTTCGCCAACGCGGGGTTTGCCTGCCTTGCAGCCATGTGGCATAACCCGCCGCGCAAGCATCTTATGAAAACGTCACGAATCCGCTTCACTCTGAGCCTCCTCGCCGCCCTTGCCTCGCTCTCCGCTTCCGCCGCCGATGCCAACATCGGCGTTGGGGCCAAGCCCGTCGCGGGCGCGGAGGTAATCATTGATGGCTCGCGCGAGATGCTCGACGCGAAGTGGACTTACTGGCAGGGGCCACGCTTCGCGTCGTCGCTGCCCATCAAGTGGAAGATCGTCGAGGACCCCGTGGACAAGGGCAAAACCGTCGTGCAGACCGATGACCCCGTGGCTGCCGGCGGCAAATACGGCACCGCCGACATCGTGACCAAGAAGCCTTACCGCGACTTCCGCCTGCACATCGAGTTTTGCGTGATGAACCCGCGCGGCAACAGCGGCGTGTATCTCCAGAACCGCTACGAAATCCAGATCATGGAAGGCGACAAGACCAAGCACGGCATGGGCGCGGTCATCAACGAGACCGAGTCGCCGTATCACGCGTTCGCCGGCCTCGGGAAGTGGAACAGCTACGACCTTGTCTTCCGCGCCGCGCGCTTCAAGGACGGCCAGCGCGTGGAGAAGGCGATGGTGACGATGTATTTCAACGGCCAGAAGGTGCACAAGAACGTCGAGATCAACCAGGTCTGGGGCGGGCCGAACTCCGGCGTGGACGGCGGCAACGACAAGGGCAAGGGCATCACTGACACGCCGCAAGGCCTCAAGCTCCAGTGCGAAGGTCACGACGTGCGCTACCGCAACGCGTGGATCAAGGAGCTCGACCTCAAGGACGCGAACACGGATTTCTGA
>CAZQEW010000065.1:0-17101 GCA_964591495.1 uncultured Klebsiella sp. | reverse complement strand
CTCACCGGCTGCACGAGCACGCGGCCTGGCGCGCCGCTCAAGCGCACGGGCGATGAAATCATCGCCGCGGGCCAGCTCTTTCACACCGGCACGCGCGTTGTCACATGGATGGACCCGAGCGGCTACGATGCCTACCGCTGCGAGCGGCGGTTCGCGCCGTTCGACCAATCCTCATGGGAAACTTCCAAGGTCGCCGTAGCCGCGCTCAAGACGCCCAACCGCTATGGCCTGCGCAAGGACGGGCTCACCGACGCACAGGTTGAGCAGGTGCGGGGCGGCGGCTGGGATTTGCCCTTGCTGCGCGACAAAGTGGACCAGTTCGTCCTGCACTTCGATGCCTCGGGCACGAGCCGGAACTGCTTCAAGGTGCTGCACGATCACCGCTGCCTGAGCGTTCACTTCATGCTCGATCTCGATGGCACCATCTACCAGACGCTCGACCTCAAGGAGCGTGCGTGGCATGCGACCACCTCGAACACCCGCAGCATCGGCATCGAGATTGCGAACATCGGCGCGTTTGCGCCCGGACAGCAGCGCATGTTCGAGGAGTGGTATCAGCGCGACGACACCGGCTGGCCGCGCGTGGTCATCCCCACTCGCTTCGGCGAGAGCGGCATCCTCACGCCGAACTTCATCGCCCGCCCCGCGCGCCGGGAGCCGGTGCTCGGCCCCGTGCAAGGCAGGCAATTGCAGCAGTATGACTTCACGCCCGAGCAATACGCCGCGCTGGTGAAGCTCACCGCCACGCTCTGCCAGGTGTTCCCCAAGATCCGCTGCGACTATCCGAAGGACGCCGCGGGCAAGCTCGTCACCAGCAAACTCCCCGATGACCAACTGAACGCCTACCAAGGCATCCTCGGCCACTACCACATTCAGTCCAACAAAGTGGACCCCGGCCCAGCGTTTCAGTGGGAGCGCGTGATTGGCGAGGCGAGGAAACTGGTTCGATGAAGCGGGCCCCGTGTTGCGTGCTGCGTGCTGCAACGCGCGCTCCTTCTCCCTTCGCGGAGCGAGGGGAGAAGGTGGCCGCAGGCCGGATGAGGGGTGCGTTTGCCAGCGGCATTCGAGCCAACCCCTCACCCCGACCCTCTCCCCTTTCTGCGAAAAGGGAGGGGGAGAAGAACTCCTCCGCAATGACTGAGATTCGCGGCCTTCTCACGCGCCACGCACCACGCCCCACATCCCCATGAAACCCCTCCACGCCATCGCCGCCATGTCGCTCAACCGCGTCATCGGGGACGGACCCCGCATCCCGTGGCATCTGCCGGAGGACTTCAAGTGGTTCAAGGCCACGACACTCGGCCACGTGCTCGTGATGGGGCGCAAGACCTTCGAGTCCATCGGCCGGCCGCTGCCAAGGCGGGAGACCATCGTGTTAAGCCGCGCTGGCTGGAGCCATCCCGGCGTGCGCGTGGCGGCGGGCTTCGACGCCCTGCCCGCGCTGGTGGGTGACCGGCAGGCGTTCCTCTGCGGCGGCGCACAGCTCTACGCACAGGGCCTACCGTCATGCTCAGACTTGTTTCTGACGCTGGTGAAACGCGAGGTCGCCGGCGATGCGTTCTTTCCGCCGATCGAAGACCGGTTCGAGCTCGTCACCGAACTGCGCGACACGCCGGAGTTCAAAATCCTGCATTATCGAAACCGTGGCCTCGTCCCCGCAACGCCGCCGCGAGCTGCCGCGTGACCCGCTGGGTGCGGCACGAACGCTCTTCAAAGAGTCGTTCGGCCATGCGCCGACGCACGTGGTGCAGGCTCCCGCGCGGATCGAACTGCTGGGCAGCCACGCGGAGTGGAACGACGGGCTGGCCCTGGCGGTGGCGATTGACCGCCGGCTCTGCCTTGCCGCCGCGCCGCGCATCGACGGGCGTATCGAGCTGGTGTCGGGGGCGTTCCCGCAGCGCGAAATCGCGTGGTTGACTGAGCTCTCGCCCAGGCCCGACGCGCCTTGGACCGCACCGGTCAAGGCGTTGCTGCGGCAACTGCGCGCGCGTGGCGTCCACTTCGGCGGCTTCAACGCCGTGGTCCACAGCGAAATCCCGCCCGGCGCAGGCTACGGCAGTTCCGGCGCATTGCTGGCCGCCGCGGCGCTCGTCGTGCGCGAGCTGTATCCGCACAAGCTCACCGAGCAGGGCGCGGTGGTGCGCCGGCCGGGCCGCGAACGCCTGCCGCCTCCCACCCGGCTGGACCGGCTGCGCATGGCCGCATTGTGCCGGGCCGCCGCGCGGGAGACCGGGGGCGAGTCAGCCACCAGCCTGGACGCGCTGACGGCGCTGTGCACCGAGGAGTTCCATGCCGTGCTGGCAGACGCGCAGCAGGGCACGGCGGAGACGCATCCGCTCATCGGCGAGATCGCCATCGTCATCGCGGATACGGGCCGGCTGAGTCCGATTGTGGAGGCGGAGAACGCCGCGCTGCGCCACTACTGTGCGGCGGCGGCGCGGCAACTGGGCGTCCGGTCGTTGCGCAGCGTGGAACCGGCTCAACTCAAGGCCGCGCGCGACCGGCTCACCGCCCGCGAGCATGCGGCGGCGTATCACGTGATCGGGGAAAACCAGCGCGTGGTTGCGGCGGAGCGCGCACTGCGCGAAGGCGACCTTGAACAGTTCGGCCAATACCTCTGGCAGAGCCACGCGAGCGGGCGGGAGTTCTTCCGCAACAGCCCGGCCGAAGTGGAGCAGCTCATCGAATTGGCCCGCTCGCAGCCGGCGTGCTTCGGGGCGCGGCTGTCAGGCGCAGGTTTTGGCGGTCACACGGTGAACCTGGTGCTGTGGGGCGAGGCGGACGAGTTCCGCACCCGGTTGGAAACAGGGTTCAAGGCGACTACCGGTCGCGAGCTGCGGACCTGGCGATGCCGCATTGCCGGCGGGGCGACGGCGATCCGCAGGTGAGGGACGCCGGGAATTCCTGACGGGGCCGCTCAGTGGTTGAACAGGAATTCCTTGCTGCTGATCAGCGCCCAGACGATGTCCTCGTAGGCTTCACGCTTGGCCTTCTTCTTGGTCTCGGCGTCGGCGGCCTTGGTCACTTTCTTCTCGATGTGATCCTTGGCGGTGCTGACCTCGCTGGATTCGGCGGGGCGGCTGAAGGCCCAAAGATAGAGTTCGCCGACCTTGGCCTCATCGGTGCGCTTTTCGTCGGCGGCGAGGACGGCGGCGCGGCCTTTCTCGGCGGTGAGCTTGGCCTGGATGTCCTTGGAGTTCAAGAGGTGCAGGCTTTGCGCGAGGCTGGCGTCCTGTGAACGCTCACAGGAGCAGGCGCTGGCGGAGTCGGGCCGGCCGAAGACCTGGAGGAAGTAACTGCTGGTGTTGTAGCTGTTGTCCGGGAGCTGCACGGCGCGCGTGCCGGCGGGGAGGTTCGCCCAGTTGGCGTCGGACTTGGTCACCGTGTTGATCGCGTCGAAGAGCACTTCGGCGCTGAGACGTTTCGGGTAGTAGCGGGAGAAGTTCTGCTTGTCGCCGGCATTGTGGCTGTTGGGGATGGCGCTCAACTGGTAGGTGGAGCTGGTGACGATGGTGCGGACGAGTTTCTTGAGGTCGAAGCCGGATTCGATGAAGGCCTTCGAGAGCGCATCAAGGAGTTCGGGGTTCACGGGCGGGTTGGTCTCGCGCATGTCGTCCTCGGGCTCAACGAGGCCGCGGTTGAAGAAGTGCTTCCAGTAGCGGTTCACGAGGGACTGCGCGAAGAAGGGGTTTTCCCGCTTGCTCAGCCAGTCGGCCAGCGCGTGACGGGCGTCTTCGTCGGCGGGGATGTCGAGCGCAGGGTCGCCGAGGCCGGCGGGTTTGAGGGCCTGATTGTTCTTCTTGTTCGCCATCGTGGGGGCGCTGCGTTTGGCGAAGATGAGCTCCTCACCCGGCTGGGTGCTGGGCTTGCGGCTGACCTGGCTGAAGAACGCGCCGAAGCTGTAGTAATCCGCCTGGCTCCAGCGCTCGTAGGGATGGTGATGGCACTGAGCGCATTGCAGGCGCGTGCCGAGGAAGAGCTGCGCGGTGTCTTCGAGCTGGTTCTGCGCGGTCTTCACCTGGCGATACCAGGCGACGGGCGGGTTCTGGCCAATGTCACCGGAGGCGGCGAGCACCTCGCGGGCGAACTGGTCGTAAGGCTTGTTGTTCGCGAGGCTGTCGCGAATCCACGCGTGGAAGGCAAAGGTGCCGCGCATGTAAGGCTCGGTGCGGCCATTGACCGAGGAACGCTGATTACGCAGGAGCGCGCTCCAGAAGTTGGCGAAGTAATCCGCGTAATCGCCACTGGCCAGTAGGCGGTCGACGAGCGCCTCGCGCTTGCCGGCGGACTTATCCTTGAGGAAGGCGTCAGTTTCGTCCGCGCTGGGCAGCCGGCCCGCGAGGTCAAGGGTCAGGCGGCGGATGAAGGTGGCGTCATCGGCGATTTCGCTGGGCGGCAGGCCAATGCGCTTGAGCTTTTTGAAGACGATTTCGTCCACGAAGTTTTTCGCCACGGGCAGGTGCTGGACGGGCGCGCCCAGGGGGACGGTGGCGCGGAAGACCGTGACTTTGCCGGCGTAGCGGACCATCACACCGACATCGCCGGGCTGGGCGGCGAACTGCACCAGGCCGGTGTTCTCGGTGGAGGCCATGTCCTTGTCGTTTGCCTCAAAGAGCGCGCCCCGCGTCACGTCCTCGAAATGGCCGTCGGAGAACTGGGCGAGCACCTTGAGTTGCTGGGTGGCATTGGGCTGGAGGGTGCGCTCCTTGGGGAAAACCTCGATGCGCGTGACATGGGGGTCTTTCTCGCTGCCATAAGGCATGCCCTGGGCAATCCAGCGTTTCACCATGGCGAAGTCGAATGAATTGGGCTCCCAGCGCGTGCCGCCGCCATGCGGGACAATGCCGGCCCCCTTGAGGAGCAACAGGCTGGTCTCTGGCGCTGCGGTGGAGAGCCGCCGGCCCCGGGCTTCCTTCACGAGATACTCATAGTCCTCCGTCGGCTCGAAGCCGAGCAGCGACAGGCGGAAGCCGTTTTGGCCGCCGCTTTTGCCGTGGCATCCGCCGCCATTGCAGCCGCCCTTGGTGAAGATGGGCACGATCTGGTTGGGAAAGTTGATGCTCGGCACGTCCTTGAAGTTCTCAATCGTGACCGTGGTCGTAGCGGTGAGGCCCTCGGGGGACTTCGCAGTGATGGTGGCCGTGCCGTCGCCCAGCGGCGTGAGGTAGCCGGTCTTGTCCACGTCCACGATTTTCGGCGGCTTGACGGTGTAGGTGACCTTGGCGGTGTAGTCGCTTTCGCTGCCCGAGGCGTGGCGCGCATGGGCGAGCAGCTGCACGCGGGCATCGGAGCCTTTCAGCACGAGCGCCTTCGCGGTGCCGGGCTGGCTAAAGAGCTCGAGGCTCACGGCCTTGTCCAAGGCGGGTTTGGCGGCGGGCTTCGGCGGGGCCGGCGCGGCGACACCGCTGCCCAGGGTCGCGGCGAGGACGAGCGCGGGAAAAAGGGTATGCTTGCTCATAGCTGAATCTCCTATGGCGGACGCGGGCATTGCCGGGCTATTCAAGACGATTCCCAAAGCCCGTGGCCGCCGGCCCAATCTGGGTTTTCCTTGCCGCCCTGAGACCCTTCGCAAACACTCGCGCTCCGATGGCCCGTCCCGCCTACGCCCACCTGTCCGCCGCATGATCGTCCTGCTCCTCTTCTTCTGCTCCGGCGGGACGGCGTTGGTCTATGAAGTCCTGTGGTCCAAGCACCTCGGCCTGTTGCTGGGCAGCACCGTGCAGGCCCAGACGGTCGTGCTGGCGACCTTCATGGGCGGACTGGCACTGGGTAACCGGCTCTTCGGCCGGCGTGCGGATGCGGCGGACCGCCCGCTTGCGCTTTACGGCCGGCTGGAGATCGCCATCGGCCTCTATGCGTTCTGCTTCCACTGGCTCTACCTCGCGGCGGACCAAGTCTTCGTGCGGGTGGGCGCGCCGCTGCTCCCCCACCCCGCCGCGCTGCTCGCGCTCAAGGCCGCCTTGAGCGTCGGCCTGCTGCTGGGCCCGACCATCCTGATGGGCGGCACGCTGCCGCTCATCGCCGCCTGGCTGAACCGCTGCGGCGGCGACGCCGGCCGGCTCTCGGCGCGCTTCTACTCGGTCAACAGCCTCGGCGCGGTGGCCGGCGCGTGGGTCGCGGGCTTCGTGCTCGTGCAGGCGATGGGCATGACGGCCTCCCTGCAACTCACGGCGCTGTTCAACGTGGCCGTGGGCTTCGCGGCCATCGGCCTCGCCAAGAAGGAAGCGGACGCCACGGGCGGATCGCCCGCCTTGGGTAGCAGCCTGCCGGAAGCGGGTCCAACCCACGGTGAACACCACGGGCGAAACGGGCAGATGGACCAGCGTCACCTCCCGCCACTGGCTAACCCGGCCGAGGACAAGAATCTCGCGCTGGCGCAATACGCCGTGCCGGTAGTCGCGTTGACCGGCGCGATTTCGATGGGCCTCGAAGTGCTCTCGGCGCGTTCGCTGGTGCTGATTTTCGGCGCGTCATTGCAGGCGTTTGCCATCGTGCTGATGGCGTTCATCCTCGGCATCGGTCTGGGCGGGGCGGTGATGGCCTCACCGCGCACGCGCCACTGGCCGCGCGAGCTGACCACGACCGCGCTGCTGCTCGGCGCGGCGGCGTGGGTGGGCCTGCTGGTCGCGGGCATCGAGCATTGGGTTGAGGCGTATCGCTGGTTGAAGACCGGGCTGGCGCGCACGGCAACCGGTCATGCCTTCCATCAAGTCATCGCGGCGCTGGTGTCGCTGGTGGTGCTGGGCGTGCCGGCGGGAATGCTCGGCGCGGTGCTGCCGCTGTGGCTGCGCGAGCTGCCGCGTAGCGGGCCGGAGCTGGGCCGGGGCGTGGGCCGGCTGCTGACGTGGAACACGCTCGGAGCCGTGGCGGGCACGCTGGTCACGGGCTTCATCCTCATGCCCCAGCTAGGGCTGCGCGGCGCGTTTCTAGGGCTGGCCACGGGCCTGTGCGGGGCGGCGTGGCTGCTGGGCTGGCGCTTTCGCCGGCCGGCGGTGGAGATTTGGGCAGGCACGCTGGCGGTGTTGCTGCTATTGGTGGGCGCCTTTGGGCAGGGCACTTGGCGACATCTGATGAGCTCCGGCGTGTTCCGGCTGCGCGAGACGGAGCTGAACCGCGATTTTCTCAGCCACCGCCAGCGGCACATTGAAATCCACTTCCACGAGGACGCCGCCGATGCCTCGGTCACGGTCGAGCAGGGCGACGGCATCGCCGCAAGCGACCAGTTCACGCTGCGCGTCAACGGCAAGCCCGACGCCTCGTCGCGCGGGGACATGGGCACGCAATACCTCCTCGCGCACCTGCCGCTGCTCGCGCGGCCGCAGAGCGAGGACGTGTTCGTGCTCGGCTTCGGCAGCGGCGTGACGGCCGGCGCGCTGCTGGGGCATCCGTTGAAACAGATCGTCGTGGCCGAGAACTGCGCACCGGTGCTGCGGGCGGGGAAATTCTTCGAGCCGTGGAACCGCGGCGTGCTCACCAACCGCCTCGCGCGCATCGTGTCCGAAGACGCCCGCACGCTGCTCAAGCTCGACCCGCAGCGCTACGACGTGATCATCAGCGAGCCCTCGAACCCGTGGATGGCGGGCGTGGGCGGCGTGTTCAGCCGGGAGTTCTACGAACTGTGCGCCAGCCGGTTGAAGGACGGCGGCGTGATGGCGCAGTGGTTTCACGTGTATGAGATGCACGACGGCATCGTGGCGCTGGTGTTCCACACGTTCGCCAGCGTGTTCCCCCACCTGGAGCTGTGGGATCCGGGCGCGGGCGATCTCATCCTGATTGGCTCGCAGAAGCCCTGGACTACCGGACCGGAAGTCTGGCGCAAGGTGTTTGAGCGCGCACAGCCCCGCGCGGACCTCGAGGCCGTCGGCCTGCTCGCGCCGGAACTGGTCTGGGCGCGGCAGTTCTCCTCGCAGGCCACCACGCGGCTGTTCATCGAGAACGGCCCGATGCAGTCGGATGAATTTCCCGTGCTCGAATACGAGGCGCCCAAGGCCTTCTACATCGGCGCGTCCGCCACGGAATTTAGGAACTTCGACGAGCGCGTCCGCCAGCACCAGCTCGCGCCTGCCGGCAAGCGCGCCGCGCTTTCCACCGCGCCCGCGGCCGCGTTGCGCGAGGTCTTCCGCGCGCACGGCACCGTGAACCTCGACGCCTCCACGGTGCTGTCCGCGCGGCTCAACGCGCTCGCCACCCCCGGCACGGCCGCGCCCGTGAGCATCTTCACCCCCGCGCGCAGCGACACCGAGTTCAAGCTCCTCGTCCTCGGCGTCGAGCAGCACCTCCGCACCGGCCGCACCAATGCCAACGCGGTCAGCATGACCGATCTCGGCGACGCCATCCGGGAATGCCTCGTGCGCGGCGAGCTGGAGCGCGCGAAGTCACTGCTGGACAAAACCGGCGGCGGCACCCTGCGGCCCACGGCGGAACACCGCTTCCTCGGGCGCTGGCTGGAGCGCGCCGCGACGGCCAGGCCATGAAGCTCGGCCTCATCTCGGACACGCACGGCCACTTCGACCCGCGCGTGCCGGAGCTGTTCACGGGCGTCGCGCACATCCTGCACGCGGGCGACATTGGTTCGCCGCGCGTGATTCAGGAGCTGGAGGCGATCGCACCCGTCACCGCCGTGTTGGGCAACAACGACTTCGATCCCACCTGGCGCGAGACCGAAGTGGTCGCGCTCGCCGGCCGAAAGTTCCTCGTGCACCACATCGTCGGCCTGCGCGCGCTGGCGGAGGGCATCCGCGACCGCCTCGCGCGCGAGCAGCCGGACGTGGTGGTCTTCGGCCACACGCACGTGCCCCATGAGGAGCGGCGCGGTGGCACGCTGTTCGTCAACCCCGGCTACGCCGGCCGCTCACGTTTCGGGATGGAGCGCAGCGTGGCGCTGCTGCACTGCGGCGTGGAGCTGCGCGTGGAGTTTCTCCCGCTGCGGTGAGCGCTACAGCTTGCGGCCGGTGAGGCGCTCGTAGGCTTCAAGATACTTGGCCTGCGTGCGGGAGACGATCAGCGGCGGCAGCGCGGGGGCGGGCGGGGTCTTGTCCCACGCGAGCGTTTCGAGGTAGTCGCGCACGAACTGCTTGTCGAAGCTGGGCTGGCCTTTGCCCGGGGCGTATTGGTCTGCCGGCCAGAAGCGCGAGGAATCCGGCGTGAGCACCTCGTCGATCAGCACGAGCTGCCCCTCGAACAGGCCGAACTCGAACTTCGTGTCCGCGATGATGATGCCGCGTTTGCGGGCGTAGTCGCGGGCGAAGTGGTAGATGCGCAGGCTGAGGTCGCGCGCCCGCGCCGCGATGTCCGCGCCGACCAGCTGCGCGGCGGTCTCGAACGGGATGTTCTCGTCGTGGCCCGTCTCGGCCTTGGTGGCGGGCGTGAAGATGGGCTCGGGCAACTCGGCGGATTCCTTCAGGCCGGCGGGCAGCGCGATGCCGCAGACGGTCTGCGACTTCTGGTATTCCTTCCAGCCCGACCCGGCGAGGTAGCCGCGCACCACGCACTCGATGGTCAGCGGCGTGGCCTTCTTCACGATCATGCTGCGGCGGGCCAGCTGGGCGGCGAAGGGCTGCAGCGGTGCGGGCAGGGGGTCATCGGCCTTCGCCAGCAGGTGATTCGCGACGATCTGTTCGGTCTGCGCGAACCAGAAATGGGAAATCTGCGTGAGCACCTCGCCCTTGCGCGGGATGCCGTTGGGCATGATGCAGTCGAAGGCGGAGATGCGGTCGGTGGCGACGAAGAGCAGTCGGTCCCCGAGGTCGAAGACTTCGCGGACCTTGCCGCTTTTGACTTTGCGGATGCCGGGGAGGTCGAGGTGGAGCAACGGCTCGTCGTTCATCGCGCGGGATGATGGGCGGCGCGGGCCGGAGCGCAAGGCCGTTCGCGATGAACGGAGGAATCAGCTGAAGAGCGCGCCCAGCGGGCGGCCTTCCTCCAGCAGGTTGTAGGGACGGCCTTGGAAATCGGTGGCCTCGAGATTGTCGATGCCCATGGCGTGATAGACCGTCTTGGCCACGTCCTCGGGACCGATGGGCAACTCGGCAGGGTATTCGGCGCGGGCATCCGTGCCGCCATAAACCTGCCCGCCCCGGATGCCGCCGCCGGCCATCACGACGCTCATGCAGGCCGTCCAATGATCGCGACCCGCAGCGACCTTCCCGCGCGTGCGGGGATCGCCGATCTTGGGTTTGCGACCCATCTCGCTGGTTACGAGCACGAGGGTGGAATCGAGCAGGCCGCGCTGGGCCAGATCCTCAATCAAGGCCGAGTAGCCGCGGTCGAACTCGGGCAAAAGGTCCTCCTTCAGGCAGGCGAAGTTGCTGCCGTGCGTGTCCCAACCGCCGCCGCTGAGGCATTTCTTGGCGACGGCCTCATCGCTCTCCGCCCAGAAGACGGTGATGAAGGGCACGCCCGCCTCGACGAGCCGCCGGGCCATGAGCAGGCCCATGCCGTTGATGGTCCGGCCATAGCGGTCGAGGGTCGCGGGCTTTTCGGTCGCGATGTCAAACGCGCCGGCGGTGGCGCTGGAGGCGAGGAGGGAAAAGGCTTTTTCCTGCTGCCGGACGTAATTGCTGACGATGGCCTCGTGGTCCAGCTCGCGGCGGGCGGAATTCACCGCGTCGAGCAACGCACGACGGTCACCCATGCGCGCCGTGGTCATGCCGGCATCAAGCGTGAGTGTGGGCGCGGTGAACTGGAGCGGCTGCTCACGATTGCCGGCGACGAAGAAGGGGTCGAACTCCATGCCGAGCCGGCCGGCGAACTGTCCGGGCCGCGTGTAGGGCGCACGGCTGGGCTTGAAGGGCAGCGTGACGACCTGCGGCATTTTCGGGTGCGGCGGACGCTTCGCGCCGACCACGCAACCGACGGACGGCCAGTCGGTCGGGTAAGGCCGGCGGTCATTGCCCTCGCGCTTGAAGGTCTCGTCCGGCACGTGCCCGGTGAGGTTGTAATAGTAGCCCGCGTGGTGGTCGCCGGTCGCCCGGCCGTAGTCCGTGACGCCGTGGACCAACGCGAGGTGATGCCCCTGCTGCGCGGTCAGCGGCAGGTGCTCGCAGATGTTCACGCCCGCGGCGGTGGTGCGGATGGGCTTGAACTCGCCGCGATACTCAGCTGGCGCCTCGGGTTGCATGTCCCACATGTCGATGTGGGAGGCGCCGCCGCAGAGGAAAAACAGGATGGTGGATTTGGCGGGCCGCTTCCGGGGGGGCAGCGTGGCATTGCCGGTGGCGGAACTGCCGAAGCTCAGGCCGGCCAGTCCCATGGTGGACGCCGCGATGAACGCGCGACGGCCCCAGGCCGGGGAAAACAGCGGTGCTGGCATGATGGGGAGTAGGACGCCGGGAATGCAGCCGGCCATCAAGCGGAATCCTTGGCCCTTCCGGCAACCTTGCTGCGGTAAGGAAGATTCATTCCGGCCTCGACACGTCCGGGTGCAGCCCGGAAACTGCCGGCTGTCACCCGCTCAGGCGACCCTATGGACCCGCTTTGGATTCTGGCTCTCGGCATGGTCGTGGTGCTCGGCGGCATTCTCGCCCTGCGCCTGCATGCCTTTCTGGCGCTCGTGCTGGGCGCGCTCGCAGTCGCGGCGCTGACGCCGTCGGAGGCCATCGTCAAGCACGGCATCAGCCGCAAGCTTGCCCCCGAAGCGGCGAAGAAAGCGGCCGAACAGCCGGCGATCGAACGCGTGACGCGTGAATTTGGGGGCACGGCGGGGCGCATCGGGGTGCTCATCGCCTTTGCGTCCATCGTGGGCAAATGCCTGCTGGACAGCGGCGGGGCGGATCGCATCGTGCGCTCGACCCTGCGCGTGCTGGGCGAGCAACGCGGACCGCTGGCCTTCCTCATCAGCGGCTTTCTCCTCGGCATACCCGTGTTTTTTGACACGGTCTTCCTGCTGATGATTCCGCTGGGCAAGGCCATGCGGATGCGGACCGGGCAGAATTACACGCTCTACGTGCTGTCCATCATCGCGGGGGCAACGATGACCCATTCGCTCGTGCCGCCGACACCTGGACCGCTTTTCGTGGCCAAGGAGCTTAATGTGGACATGGGCCTGATGATCCTCGGTGGCTGCGTGGTGGGCGCGATCACAGCGGGCTGCGGCTGGGCCTTCGCGCACTGGGTTAACCGCCGCGTGGACATTCCGCTCCGCGAGAACTCGAAGCTGTCGCTGGCCGAACTGGAAACCCTCTCCCAACGGGATGAAAAGCAGCTGCCGCCCTTCTGGCTGGCGGCCCTGCCGATTCTGCTGCCCGTATTGCTGATCAGTGCCGCGACGCCGCTGGATTCCAAAGGCGGGGCTGAGTTTTACGGGCGGGTCTTCACCTTTTGGCCGGGCGCAATCCAGTTGATCCGCACGCTCGGCGACTCGACGGTGGCGCTTGGGATCTCCGCGCTCATTGCACTGGCCACGCTGCTCTGGCAGGGACGCAAGAGCGGCGAGGTTCTGGACAAAGGCGTATCCGTCGCGCTGGAGGAGGCGGGCTTGATCATCCTCATCACGTCGGCGGGCGGGGCGTTTGGCGGGGTGCTCCAGCAATGCGGCATCGGACCCCGCGTGCAGGAGCTCTCGACGACCTACAGCATCGCCATCCTGCCGCTGGCGTGGGCGGTGACGGCGCTGGTCCGCATCGCGCAGGGCTCGGCCACGGTGGCGATGATCACCGCCGTGGGCGTGGTCGGCGGCATGGCGACGCCGGAACTGCTCGGCTTCCATCCGCTCTGGGTGGCGCTGGCCATCGGGTGCGGCTCGAAAATGATGCCGTGGATGAACGACAGCGGCTTCTGGGTGATCTGCAAAATGAGCGGCTTCACCGAACGGGAGTGCCTCACCACTTTCTCACCCATGGTCAGCATCATGGGCCTGACCGGCCTGCTGGTAGTGATGCTGCTGGCGAAAATCTTCCCGTTGGTGTGATGGCCGGCACCGGCCAACTCAGAAGTAGCGCACGAACGCCTTCTTCTTGAGGCGTTCAACGTATTTTTTCTGCAGGCGGGCCCGCTCCTGGCTGAGGAGCGTCTTTTCAATCTCCTCCCGCACCTCGGTCAGCGGGCGAAGCTGGGCGGGTTTGATTTCTTCGACTTGGAGGATGAAGCAGGCGTCGGGCAGGTCAATGACGCCGGTCCTCTGGCCGGGCTTGAGACCGGCGGTGGCCGCGGCAAACTCCTTGCGCAGCACATCGCGGTTCACCCAGCCGAGATCGCCATCCTCGCGCCGCTGTGACCCTTCCGAATAGGTGCGGGCCATCTCCGCGAACGGCGTGCCCTTGGCCAGGATGCCGATGATTTCCTGCGCGCGACCGAGCACGGCCTTGGGATCGGTGCCGTCCGGCTTCCGCAGCTCGATCATCCGGAGGCGCACCTGTTCCTGCTGCTTGAACTCTTCCGGATGCTCCTTGTAGTAGGTCTCGATCTTGAATGGCG
This sequence comes from uncultured Klebsiella sp., assembly GCA_964591495.1. GTDB lineage: Bacteria > Verrucomicrobiota > Verrucomicrobiia > Limisphaerales > SXTU01 > SXTU01. The sequence goes on along the minus strand of CAZQEW010000065.1, from coordinate 3,688 downwards.
AGATGATCACCGCCGAGGAGACGTTCTTGAGGTTCATCTGCTCGACGATGAACTGGTCGCGGATGTCCGTGCGAAACTGCTCGTAGGTCATGTTCTGCGCTTCGAGCGTTTTGATGAGCTTCACGCGGTCACCGTAGCGCTCGCGGATGCGCTCCTGCACGAAGTCCTCGATGAGGCTCTCCGGGAAGCTGTAGCCCGACGCCTTGAAATCATCGAGGGTCAGCTGCCGTTCCACGAGCTGGTTGAGGCCATCCCGGTAGATCTCCATCATTTTCTCGTTCCGGGCCTGCGGGGACAACCCCGGCTGGCGCTCCAGTGCGATGACGGCCGGATCGATGAACTCGCGCGCCGCCTTCTCGGTGATGACGGTCTCATTGACGATGGCCACAATGCCATTGACCAGCGCAGGCTGGGCCGCCGGGACCGCCGGGGCACCCGTCGCCAGCAGCGACAGGAGCAGGAGCAGACGCTTCAAATCCATGGCGCGGGAGCATAGGCGGCGAGCGGGACAGGTCAAGAACGTGCCGGGCGCGCCCGCATTAACTTTGCCACCGCCCGCGCCGCCGAGTGAAAATAACCTGCCGCGGTGAACTTAATTCCTTGTATGCACCGCGCCGCGGCCGATACTCCCGTCGTCAACGCAAGGCGCGCCTCCAGCCGCCGGCGGCTCTTTCAAACGCTTTCGATTTTGCCCTGCCCTGTTCGTGATTCGGAAACCAAGTCCTTGAACCGTAAGTTAACAAATGCCGGGGCCTTAACTTCAACGGCGGCTGTCAGGCCTTCACTGGAAGGCAAAAGCCGCTGATTCGGCCCCACCTGTTTCTCTGGCAGTTCAAAGGAACTGTTTGCACACGGCAATGGTGGGGCATTTTCTTTTCCCCCGAAGCGTTTTAGCCCGTCCGCCTCCGCCTTCCCCGCTCTCCCGCTCCCCGTCCCCGCAAAAATCTCCGCTTGACGCATTTACTACCCGAGTAGTATTAACGCGGTCGTCACCACCGACAACCCATCTTCCCGCTCCGAACTCCGATCTTCGAATTCCCCATGCCCAAGCCCCCCACCCACCGCCTCGGCGAACTCCAGCTCCGCATCCTCGAAGTCCTCTGGCAGCAGGATGAGGCTCCCGTCTCCACCGTCCACGAAGCCCTCGGTGGCAGCGCCGAGTTCGCCTACACCACCATCGCCACCATGCTGCGCAAGATGGAAGCCCGCCGCCTCGTCCGCCACCGCACCGAAGGCCGCAGCTTCATCTACCGCGCCGCCGTCAAGGCCGACGAAGTCACCCGCAACGTCGCCGACCACCTCGTGGACCGCTTCTTTGCCGGCTCCCTGGCCGAAGCCGTCAGCCACCTCCTCGACACCCGCGACGTGACCAAATCCGAACTCGCCGAACTCGAACAACTCATCGCCGACCGCAAGCAACGCCTGTGAAACCGCACACGATTAGCCGCGAAGAGGCACAGAAGGCGCAAAAGAAAATGCCTGCCGTCCACTGCACGACCTTGCGCCCCCTTTTGCGCTTCTTGTGCCATTTCGTGGCTAAACCTCCTTCCCCATGAACTCCCCCGACCTCCTCGCCCCGTGGCTGGTTCCGCTTGGCTGGCTCGCGCTTGAAGCCGCCCTCGTCGTGCTCGCCGCCCTCGCGGTGCAACCGTTCCTCCGCACCGCTGCCGCGCGCCGCTCCCTGTGGCGCGCCGCGCTCCTCGCGCTCATTGCCGTCCTCGCCCTCGAACTCACCGGCACCGGCAGCCAGCTCCCCGCCCAACTCCGCCTCGCCTGGCAAACCACCTTCCCCGCCCCCGTCCCGCCCCCCGAGCCACCACCCGCCCTCGAAGAACTTCCCTTCACCCCACCGCCCATCTTCTCCCTCGCCCCCACCGGGGGAGAGGCCCGGCGAGAGGGTGCATTCCCTGCGCCCGAACCGCTCCCGATCTCCCCGGAACCATCCGTCACCCCGCCTCCCCCATCACTCACTCTCTCCGTCCCTCCGTCCCCTCCCTCTCCGCTGCCCGCCTTCCTCTGGCTCACCGGCCTCGCCGCTTTGCTCGCGCGCTCCGCGTGGACGCACGCCGGCTTCGCGTGGCTGCGCCTCCGGCACTTCCTCCCCGCCGCCGAGAGTTTGTGCGAACGCGTCCAAGCCCTCGCCGCCCGACTCGGCCTCCGCCGCCGCGTGCGCGTGCTGGCGAGCGAACGCCTCCGCGCGCCCGCCGCCTTCGGCTGGGTGCGGCCCGGCGTGGGCGTGCCCGGCGACTTCACCGCCCGCTTCGCCCCCGCGCAACAGGACGTGATGCTCGCGCACGAGCTCGCGCACCTCGCCGCCCGCGACCCGCTCTGGCAACTCCTCGCCGACCTCGCCGTCGCCGCGCTCTGGTGGCATCCGCTCGCGTGGGTCGCGCGCCACCAGCACCGCCTCGCCGCCGAACTCGCGGCCGACGACGCCAGCCTCGCGTTGCCCGACGGCCCCGTCGTCCTCGCGGAATGCCTCCTCGTCCTCGGTCACGAAGCCGCCGCCGCGCCGCGCGCCCCGTTGGGCATGGCCGGCTTCCGCTCGCAACTCGGCCGCCGCGTCGAACGCCTCGTGGCCCTGCCGCGCCGTGACTGGTCCGCGCCCGGCCCCCTGCGCCTCGCGTTGCAAACCACCACCGCCCTCCTCGCCCTCGCCGCGCTCGCCCTGCTCCCCGGCTGCGCCGCGAACCGCACGGCCAGCGAACCGCCCTCCCGCCTCGTCGCCAAGTGGTGGCAAGCCAAGAGCAAGACGTCCGAAACCCAGCCGCGCGGTGCGACCCTGCTTATCCGCCGGCAGCCCAAGCCAGTCACCGTCGAAGGCCGCGTCCGCTTCAACGGCACTCCGCCGCCGGAGCGCGAAATTCCGCTGCCGCCACATGTGCTCGCCGCCCGCACCAACGCCTCGCTCAAAACCCGCTTCCACCGCATCTCCCCCGACGGCGGCCTCGCCGATGTGCTCGTGTATGTTAAAGCGGGCTTGCCCAACCAATCTTTCCCCGCTCCGACGAACACTCATTCCATCCGGATCCAAGGCTACGAATACCAGCCCTACATCACCGCCGTGCAAACCGGCCAGCCCATCCGCTGGGAGACGGACGTGAACCTGAACTTCCATCCCACGCCCACCAACCCCGCCAACCGCGAGTTCAACCGCACGCTCATGCCCGGCCGCCCCGTCGAGGCCACGTTCACCGCGCCGGAGTTCTTCCTCCGCACCAAGGACGACGTTCACCCGTGGCTCTTCGGCTACGTCAGCATCCTGCCGCATCCCTACTTCGCCGTGACCGATGCCGAGGGCCGCTTCCGCTTCCCGCAACCGCTGCCGCCCGGCAAATACACCCTCGCCGCCGTCCACCGTCGCGCGGGCGAAGTCGTGCAGGAACTAAACCTGACCGAGTCGCTGCCCGCCGGCGCACGCGTAACCGACGTGGTGTTCCAGTTCAACGCTCCTCCCGGCAGTGCGACTCCGCCCCCGCTTATCTCCGCTCCGCAGTTGCCCGCCCCGCCTCTGGCCGCCGACTTCAAGCCCTCCAAACCGCCCACGCGCGAGGAATTGCTGGAACGCAAAGCCCGCGTGGAAGCCGACATCAAGGCCATGGAGAAGGTGTTTCGCCCCACGCACCCGAAGATGGTCGGCCTGCGGAAGCAACTGGAGTCGGTGGAGGAGGCGTTGCGGCAACTGCCG
>CAZQEW010000064.1:0-24197 GCA_964591495.1 uncultured Klebsiella sp. | reverse complement strand
TCCTCGCTGCCGATGACCACCTTGCCGTCGGCCACGGCGGGGGAGGCGGCGAGGCCCTGGCCGATTTCGTAGCTCCACAGCTCCTTGCCGTCGGCCAGCGCGAGCAGGTAGAGGCGGCCATCTTCGGAGCCGACGACGACCTTGCCGTCGCAGATGACTGGGGAGCTGTCCACCTTGCCGCGCGTCGAGAAGGTCCAGATGGCCTCGCCGTCCTTCGTGCGCAGGCAGTGGACTCGCTTGTCGCGGCCGCCGATGACGAGCCGGTCACCGAGCACGGCGGGGGAGGAAACGTAGGCGAACGCGCGGTCGCGATAGCTCCAGAGGTTCGTCCCCTTGGCCAAGTCCACGCAGAATACTTGGTTCTCGAAGTGCCCGCCATACACGCGTCCGTCCGCCACCGCCACCGAGCCGAGGATGGGCGCGCCGATTTCCAGTTCCTTCACCTTCGTCCCGTTGGTCAGCGCGACGATGTGCAGCAACGCGTCGCAACCACCGAGCGCGGTCTGGCCGGCGAAGACGGCGGGCGTGCCGTTGATGCCGTTGCCGGTTTCATAGACCCAGTTGGATTTCCCGGTGGCGGCGTCGAGGCAGTAGAGCTTCGCGTCGTGATTGCCGAAGACCACGCTCCAGTCCTTGCCGTTGGGAGCGCGGACGAGGTTGGGCGCGCCGGGCATCTTGTCGCCGGTGGGATGCTTCCAGACCTGCTTCCCGGTCTTCGCATCGAGCGCGTAGAACATCGGTTCATCACTGCCGAAGAACACTCGGCCTTCGTGGACAAGGGGCGAGGACTCGATGTTGCCCCCGGTTTTGAAGGCCCAGTTGGTCCTCCCGGTGGCCAACGCGAGCGAGTAGAGGAAGCCGTCGTCCGAGCCCACGAAAACGTTCCCGCCCACGATGGCAGCGGAGGACTTCACCGGGCCACCGGTCTTAAAGCTCCAAAGCAGGTCGAGCTTGTCGGCGAGCTTGCCTGCCGCGACGCCGCGCAACTCCGGCCCGCCACGGTATTGGGGCCAATCGGCGCCGGCCATCCGGGCAGCGGAAGACGAGAGGAAGAGGGCGGTGACGGCCCACGCAACGGTCGCGGGAAAAGGGTGCTTTTTCATGGCCGATAACTCGGCGCAGCATCGGCCAGGCGGGCCGCTTTGGCAACCGGTTATTACCTACACGTAATAGTTGCTGGAACTCAGGCTGAGAGCGGCGGCAGGCCGTCGGGCCAGCGTTCTTCCGGTTCCCAGCCCAGCAGCGCTTTCGTCGGCCCGAGGTCAAAGCGTGGCAGGCGCAGGTGTCGGCTCGTCGCATAGACGACGGCGAAGCGGATGGTCAGCGGCGCGCGCACGGCCGCGTGGAAGAACCGGCCAGCGTCGCCGGGGCTGAGATAGAGATCCTTCGCCCAGTCGAGCGCGGCAATTTCCTTCTCCTGGCCGGGTCGCGGGCACCAGCCCAGCCGCGCAGCGATGACGCTCAAGCCGTGCGTTTCCGAATAGCCCTGCCCGATGGCTTCCGCGAAGACCTTCGCCGCCGCATACCAATAGCGGGGCGTGGGCAGTTCATCGGGTCGGATGGCGTGTTCGGTGCGCTCACGCTGCCACCAGTTCACCTGACCGGTGCTGGCGAGGACGAGACGGCGCGCGCCCGCCAGCCGCGTGGATTCCAGCACATGATGGAGGCCGATGATGTTGTTCGGCAGGATTTCCGCCATGAAGTCGGCGTCGTCGGGCGTGGCGGCCAGGTGAATGACCGCGCCCACCCCCTCGGCGGCGCGCCGGACTGTGTCGGCGTCAGTCAGGTTGCCCACGTGCGAGTCGGCAAGGCCCGGTGTGGGGACACGGTCAAAGCCACGCACGCGCTCGCCCCGGGCGATCAACTCTTTTACGACGGCCTGGCCGACGCGGCCGGCGGAACCAGTGACTAGGATGAGTTCGGAGGGCACGGGAATAGCGGGATTAAAATCAGGATTACCAGCCGAGCGGAGCCGCTCAGTAGCGGAGGTGCAGGCTCAGACCGATGGCGTGGAGATCGAAGAGGTTGTGCTGCTCGAAGCGATAGGTGGGCTGCACGCTGAAGTGCTCGGTAAAGCCGTATTTCAAATCCATCCCCACGCTCATGAAGTTTCTTTCACCGATGAGGCCCTTGATGAGCTGGGAAGCATTCTCCTCGCCGAGTGCGAAGCTCAGGGACGTCGAGGACAAGGGGGTGAACTGCCAGGTGGTGCTCACGAGGCCGGCCAGGCCCGTGTTGACCGGGCCGCCCTTCGGCTCGGTGTGCGTAACGTAGAGCCGCGCGTGCGTGGACCATTGCGGGTGCCACTGCCAGGTCATGCCGGGGATGACCTGCAACACCGGCTCGTCCGCAAAGCGCAGGTGGGTGACGGCAAGGCTCGCGGAGAACTGCTCGTTGAACTGGTATTCCGCCCGCGCGCCGACCCGCCAGCGCGGGATGAAGCCGCCGTTCAACGCGCCGCCGCCCTCCAGGCCGACGATCCAGCTCGGCGTCACGTGCGTGTTCCAGCCGAGCAGCACTTGGTTGGCGCTCGCGCCGAAGCGCGACATCGTGCGGTATTCGGCGGCGACGGTCATGCCCAGCTGCCGCCGCCAATACGCCGCGAGGTAGCCCTCGTGCCATTCCTGCATTCGCGCGCCCGCGCCGCTGGTGTCGCGCAGCGTCGCAAACTCGTAGCCCGTGCTGACGCCGATGACGGTGGGATCGGCCACCCGCACCTGTTTGGCGAGCCTGGCCTGCGCGGCGTCCTGCAAGTCGGCGGTGGGCGCGGGCGGCACGCGCAGCGCGGCGCGCTGGAGCGGTTCACCGGTGTGGCGACGCAGCAGCCGCAACGCCTCACTGGTCACGTCCGGCGCGAGCGGGTCAAGGAGGGCTTGGAGCGCATGCGGATTCACGTCGCGGCCGCGCGCGTCGGCCCACTTTTGCGCCCACAACTCCGGCCAAGCGTCCGCCGGCTGGGCGCGCTGGTAGTCACGCAGCACCGCGAAGAACGTGTCGGCGTCCTGCTCGCGGAAGGCGATCTTCAGCCGCTCGCGGGCGATCAGCGCCGAGGCGGGCGCGACGCGCTGCGCCGAATCAAGCGCCCGCCAGGCGCGGTCCATGTCCCCACGCAATTGAGCCACTTCAGCGATGCCCAGCCACCCGGGGAGAGATTCAGGATTACGCGCGACCACCTCCTCGAAACCTGCGATCGCATCGCGGTGCTTGCCCTGTTGACGGGCCATGCGGGCCAGGCCCAGCGGCGCTTCATCGCGATCCGGGACCAACTGCAGGGCGCGCTCGAAGAAGTCCCGCGCCTCGGAGTATTCGGCCGCGGTGGCGAAGACTTCTCCGGCGGCGACCTGGGCGTTGTAGTCACGAGGGCGTGCATCGGCGAAGCGCGCGATGAGATTCAGCCCTTCGTCCTTTCGCCCCCGGGCGAGCAGGCGCTGTGCTTGAAACTGGGTCTGGCGAAGGCGCACGTCGCCATCGCTGGTGCGCCGGCTGGCGAGCGCAAAGGCAGCGGTGTCATCATCCACCGCGCCATGGATGGCGGCGAGGAAGAGGCCCAATTCCGCGTCCTGCTGGCCCGTGCGCCGGTCCAGCTCAACGGCCTGGCGATACGCGGGAGTCGCACGCCCCGCGGCGAGCAGGGCACGGTAAAAGCCCAGGTGGGCCGCGAGATTGTCTGCCGCAGAGGAACCGATGGCCACCGCATACGCCGACTGCGCCTCGCGCCAGTCACCCTGCCAGAGCTGGGTGTTTCCGAGCCCCTCGTAAGCCCCAATGGCCGCGGGAGCTTCCTGCGTGAGACGGCGGTAACGTTCAGCGGCGGTGGCGGTGCGGCCGAGCCAGCCCAGATACTGGGCCTCCAAGATGCGCCATTGCGCGCTCCCCGGGTCGGCGCGGAGCAAGCGGCGGGCAACCGCCAGCGCCTCGCTGATTTGGCCGCGTTTGGCCAATGTCTCAGCCTGGAGCCGGGCCGACTCCGGATCCGCGGCCGACCCGGTTGATGGCCTGACTGCCGGTGCGGCAGCGGTTGGCGTTGAAGGCTTGGCAAAACTGTCCGCCAGAGGCTGACCTGTGGCGGTGACATTTTGCGCCGCGGCGGCGATGGGCGAGCCGGCTAGTCCGGCCATCAAGGCGATGGAGGCGATGGAATTCGGCCAGATGGAGCAGCGAAGCGGTCCCGCGGACAGGCACGGCGACCTGATTGGAATTGCGGTGGCTCGCGGTGTGGTCGGCATCGTATCCCGGCAACGGTGCGCACGGGGTGCTTAGACGCTATCAATCGGCACCGACCCGGCAAGTGGAAAGGGACCCGGGCCGAGGGACAATCCCCACGAGTCAACCGCCATGATGGACGCGACTTACCGGACCCCGGCAGCGCCGGGATACCACGGGGGCAGCACCGTGACCGGTTCGTCGAAGATCTTCAGCATCTCGGCCGGCACGTGTCGTTTGTTCACAATCACCATGTAAACGTGCTCGTTGAACCAGTCGTCGTAGAGCGTCCACGTGCCCTTGTCGCCCTTGTCGGTGCCCCAGCTGTTCTCCACGAGCCATTTCACGGGCTGGTTGTCCACCACATCGACGCCCATGAAGACCATCGCATGATTGGAGCCCCCCTCGTGGTGACGAACGCGCTGGGCACGGTCGAGGTGGAGGTTGAGGTTAAAGAGCGGTCCGTAATGGAAGAGGTTCACCGCCATGATGCCGTGCTTGGAGCTTTGATCCTTGCCCACGTCCGCGGCGAACCAGACCGGCTCGTTGGCCATCACGGAGGCCATCGCGATCTTTTTCATGGCGCTGATCTCGATGTTCACAAAATCCGTGTCCGGTTTGTCCGCGAGATTGCGCGCCCGCTTGAAGGCATAGTGCCTCATCTTCGGATTCAGGGGGTCACTGTAGAGACTGACATATTCCTCCAGCGAAGTGCCCACCATCTCCCGGTAAAAGCTTTGCGGAGTGAAAATCTTGGCCGGGGTGAGGTCGAGGTCCACCGCGGGCGGCTCGGGTTTTGCGCCGGTTTTGCCGTCGATCTGCTTGGCGTCGTCCTTCTTCTTGTTCGGGGCCCGCCAGGTGAACTCCCGTGGCGGATGCCCCAGCGTTTGCGCAAGCAGGCCGTAAACCTCAGCCATCGCCCGCACCTTGTAGGCGCGCAAGGCCTTCAAGTCAGCGCCCCCCCGATGCAACTCGTGCAGCCGGGCGGCATCCACATGGAGTTTGCGTTCAAGAATCCTGTTCAGCGTGTCCGTCTTTTCGCTTGCAGCCGTAGTGGGCATCGCCTCCTTGGGCACCACCCCGTATTTGGCCACGAGCGCCACGACGAACTGCCACCAGCCGCCGTCATTAAGGGTCCATTTGTGGATGGCCTCCCATTCGCGGTCGAGCGGGTCGGCATCCCGCAGCTCAATCATGAACTCGAGGTAGAGGTTGGACTTTTCCAGCTTGTCCCAAAACTGGAGGTAGCTGGCGGAAAACTCGAACCCATCGAGCTGATGTTTGGCGATGATCGCCGGGCGCAGGGTGTTGAGTCCCGCGAAGAGCCAGCATCGGCCTGACTGATGCTGGTCGGTAACTCCCTTGAAACGGATGCGGTGGCTGAAATGCGAGTTGTGCGCATCCAGCACGTTGCGGTTCAGCACCAGTGTGTCGATGGGATTGGCGGCCAGCGCGTTGAAGCGCGTTTCGTCGCGGCGATAGGACTGCCGGAGGTTTTCGAGGATGTCCGGCGTGAGGCCGCCCTCGGCCCTCAAGTCTGCAACGAAGATGGACGCGGCGACGAACAGCCCGGTCAGGGCACAGGTCGTGAGGTGGGCGGTTGGATTCAAGAATCGCGACGACGAGGGATGCATGATGTTGTCGCGGCATGATGGTTGGGTGCCCGCCGGGTAGCAAGCGCCCGAAGGCTGCCGCGGTGCTGCCGTGGGTCAGGTGGGGAGCGCTGATTTGGCGGGTGGGCGTCGAAAGCCCCAATTCGGGCAAACGCGCCTGACAGCCAAGACTTACGCGGACGCGCCCTTGCTGACCAAGGCCAAGCTCGTCAATGAACTATCGTTCCATCGAAGCGGTTGGGACGCACAAATAGGCGCACAAAATCCGGCCAAGCGGTCTTTCTGGGTCACAGCCTGTCACAGTTGAAGGTGAATTCGCATCGCGGAAAAAACGCGAAAGACGGGCGGAAAATCACCGTTTGACTCAGTCTATCGCAGTGGGACACGAAAGGGGAGGATGGTGGACGCTGCAGGTTTCGAACCTGCGACCCCTACCGTGTGAAGGTAATGCTCTACCACTGAGCTAAGCGTCCGACCACAGACGGCACGAGCCTAATTAGGGAACGAACGAAGGCAAGCAGGTTTTCCCCTCCGCGTGGATTTCGTGCTGCTCCTGAACTGCCGATATCGCCGCCTGACCTTGGAGCGACGCTTGACACCCCCCCTTCCTCCGCTAACCTCCGCGTTCCGCTTGAGGCGGAGACCGGCGCGGCGTGCTGCGCCAAGCCATTTTCAACGCGAGCTTTAGCCTATGAAACGCCAGTATCAGCCCTCGAAGATCCGCCGTCAGCGCCAGCACGGCTTCCGCGCCCGCATGGCCACCCGCGGCGGCCGCAAGGTGCTCAACAATCGCCGCCGGGTCGGTCGCAAGAAGCTCACCCCGGTGTGACGCCATGCCCGGCAGCCCGTCCACGCGGCTGACCCTCGGCATCTCCCAGCGCCTGAAGCAAACCCGCGATTTTGCGCGGCTCAAGACGCAGGGACGCCGGTTGGCGCGGGGGTGTGTGCTGATGAACTGGGCGGAGCTCCCCGGGGCTGGTCCGTCCCGCCTCGGCGTGGTCGCTGCGAAGCGGATCGGCAACTCGGTAGTCCGCAGCCGGGCCAAACGGCTCCTGCGCCAAGCCTTCCGGCTACACCAGCATGACCTGCGCGTGGCGTCGGAAATCGTTCTGGTGGCCCGTGACTCAATCGCCGGCAAGGCCTTCCCTGAAGTGGAACGTGATTATCTCGCCGCGCTGCGGGTGGCGGGGCTGCTGAAGACTTGAACCGCCGCTGTGGCCCGCTTGGCTGACCCGTGAACCTGGCCCAACACATTCTGCTACTGGCGCTCCGGCTTTACCGCTGGTTGGTGTCCCCCGCGCTGATGCTGCTCTTCGGGGCGGCGTGCCGCTACGAACCGAGCTGCTCGGTGTATGCGATGGAAGCGGTCCGACGGCATGGAGCCGTGCGCGGCGGCTGGCTGGCTTTATTGCGCCTCGCCCGGTGTCAGCCTTGGGGCGGCTGCGGGTGCGACCCGGTCCCCGAACTGGCCCCGAGTTTTGCCCGTAGCGTTTCCGGTTCGGTGCCGGAAGCCCTTGCATCCCGCGCGCCGCGCGCCCGTCCTGCCGTTCACTAGCCACCTTTCATGGACCGTAAATCCGTCATCGTCCTGCTCGTTTCGTTCCTGCTGATCATCGGCTGGTTCGAGCTGGTTAAAGTGCTGTATCCGCCCCCGCCGCCCAAGCCGGCGTTGAAGGGCACCAATGCTCTGGCTGGCGCCACCAACGGCGGTGCACCCGCTAGTGGCACCAACCTACCGACTCCCACGCTCTCGGCACCGGTGCCCGGCGCGACGCAATGGACCGCGCCCACGGCCACAGAGGAACTGGTCACATTCGAGACGGCGGACGTGAAATACACGTTCACCTCGCATGGCGGCGGCCTGAAGCTGGCAGAGCTGAAGCGCTTCCCGAAAATCATCGGCAACCGCAAGGTCACCGATCCCTCGCGGGTTGTAACGCTGAACACCAAGGCCCCCGTCGCCGCGATGACGCTGCTGGGCGGTGACGCGGTTCAGGGCGACGGCCTGTTTGCGCTGGCCAAAACGGAGAAAGGGGTGCGGGCCGAGAAGATTCTCCCCAACGGCCTGCGCATCGTGAAGGAGTTCACGGCGGGCACCAACTACCTGATGCAGGTCAGCGTCTGGCTGGAGAACACCAAGGGCGAACCCATTGCCGTGCCGGAACAGCAGTGGGTCTTCGCCACCGCCACGCCCATCAACCCGTTGGACAAGGGCCAGCTCATGAAAGTGAGCTGGTTCGAGGGCGGCAAGAGCGGTTCCGTGGCCGAAACCTACTTTGAAAACGCCACGCTCGGCTGCTTCCCCGGCACCAAACGCACGGAACACGCGGCCGAGGGCAAGTTCGCCTGGGCCGCGGCGCAAAACCAGTTCTTCACCATGGTCGCCGTGCCGAAGCAGCCCGCGGAAAAGCTGCACACGCGCCGCGTGCCGCTGCCGGCGCATGACCGGGCGGACGTGCCCGAGGGCGACACCGCGTTTGCGGCACCGTTCGGCTTCCAAAGCGCATTTGTCTATCCCGCCAAGGTGCTGCTGCCCGGCGGCACCAACGCCATCCACCGCGAGTTCACCCTGTTTGTCGGACCGAAGGAATACCAGCGGCTTGCCAAGCTCGGCGCGCAGATGGGCAACGAGCTGGACCTCATCATGGACTACGGCGGGTTTTTCGGCTTCTTCGCCAAGGCGCTGCTGCTCTCCATGAACGGCCTCCACTCCTTTGGCCTCAGCTACGCGTGGTGCATCATCGCCATCACCATCATCATCAAGCTGCTCTTCTGGCCGCTCACCGCCATCTCCACCCGCTCCATGAAGCGCATGTCGGAGCTGCAGCCGCAGATGAAGGCCATCCAGGAGAAATACAAGGATGACCCGGCCAAGATGAACCAGAAGACCATGGAGTTCATGCGCGAGAACCACGTGAACCCCATGGCCGGCTGCCTGCCCATGCTCGTGCAGTTCCCGGTGTTCATCGGCTTTTACACCATGCTGCAAAGCTGCATGGAATTGCGCGGCGAAAGCTTCCTCTGGGCCCACGACCTCTCGCAGGAGGACACCGTCGCCTACCTGCTGGGCTTCCCCATCAACCCGCTGCCCATCCTCATGGCCGTGACCATGTTCTACCAGGCCAAGCTCACCCCGCCCTCCCCCGGCATGGATCCGATGCAGCAGAAGATCATGAAATACATGCCCATGATGTTCGTGGTCATCCTCTACCGCTTCAGCGCCGCGCTCACGCTTTACTGGACCGTCCAAAACCTGCTAACCATCCTGCAAACCAAGCTCACGAAGATTCAGGACGAAAAGAAAGCCGCCGCCACCACCGGCCCGGCCGCCAAGCCGGAGCCAAAACCGAAGAAGTAACCTCACGTTTTTCCATCCCCATGCCTACCGAACCCAAAACCATCCTGACCGATCTGCTCAAACACCTCGGCTTCACCGATGCCGCCATCACCGAGCAGAAGCTCGACGACGGCGGCCTCTTCCTGGAAGTGCAATGCGCCGAGTCCAACCGGCTCATCGGCCGGCACGGGCAGACCCTTGGCGACCTGCAATACCTGACCAACCGCATCGCCTTCAACCAGGACGACTGCGCCCCGCGCATCACCGTGGACGTCGGCGGCTACCGCGCCGCCGCGCGCGACGCCCTCATCAAGAAGGCCAAGGACGCCGCCGACAAGGTCCGCAAGTGGGGCGACATCGTCGAACTTGAGCCAATGAACGCCTACGACCGCCGCGTGGTGCATCAAGCCCTCCGCGAGGACCCGGACATCGAGACCCAAAGCGTCGAGGTCGAGGGCACGGACAAGAAGGCGATGCTCTTGCGTCCGAAGCGAAAGGAGTGAACATGGTAGGCATGGAACTGCCCCGCACGTTCGAACTGCCCGACTCGGTCTCCGAGTGGGACGACAAGCTCTACTTCACCTTCCTGCAGGACCACCAGTTTGGCTATCAGGCCATCCTGGACGACCTCAAGGCGCGCGGCCAGGAACACTCGGCCGAATACGCGCACTGGTTCGAGCAGTTCAAGACCGTGGAGCGCTACCTCGCCCGCGACTTCAACCGCCGTTACCATCAGGGCTGACGCCGGCAGGCGCAGGCGGTTCGGAATGCCTCGCCCCCGGAAGCGGCTCGATCATAATGCGCCCCGGCATGACGCCCGGTCGCCAGCCTGATGCCACCCCGCCCACGCGCGGCGCATTGTCCCAGCCGACGAACCGCTTCGTGGCAACTGCGCTGGAGCGCGACCCGGAGTTCGACGACTCCGAAGGGCCGCTGCCGCGCACGCAGTTCCTCCCGGACCGTTCGCTCACGGCCATCGCCTGGAACGACAGCCCGGACATCGGCTTCCGCGCGAGCCTCAACCCCTATCGCGGCTGCGAGCACGGCTGCATCTACTGCTATGCCCGGCCCACGCACGAGTATCTCGGCTTCTCCAGCGGTCTCGACTTCGAGACGCGCATCATGGTCAAGGAGCGCGCGCCGGAACTGCTCCGCGCAGAGCTAGCATCGTCGAAGTGGGAACCGCAAACCATCGCCCTGAGCGGCGTGACGGATTGCTACCAACCGGTCGAGCGGAAGCTGGAGCTTACGCGCCGCTGCCTCGCCGTGCTGGCGGAGTTTCGGAACCCGGTGGGCATCGTGACCAAGAACCGGCTCGTCACACGGGACCTTGACCTCTTGCAGGAACTCGCACGGCACAACGCCGTCGTGGTTTTCATCTCGCTCACCACGCTGGATCCGGAGCTACGTCGCGTGATGGAGCCGCGCACGTCGCCGCCCGCCGCACGGCTCGCGACGATTCGCGATCTCTCTCGCGCCGGCATCCCCGTGGGCGTGATGACCGCGCCCATGATTCCCGGCTTGAACGACCACGAGCTGCCGCAACTCCTCGGCGCGGCGGCGGATGCGGGCGCGCGCTTCGCCGGCTACGTCACCCTGCGCCTGCCCTATCAGAACAAGGAGCTGTTTGAGCAATGGCTCACGGAGCATTTTCCGCTGCGGAAGGACAAGGTGCTCGCCGGCATCCGAGCCGTGCGCGAGGGCGAGTTGAACAACACCGAGTTTGGCACGCGGATGCGCGGTAGCGGCCGGCGCGCGGACCAGATCGAGAAGCTGTTCGAGGTGGGCTGTCGCAAGGCCGGGCTGAACCGCACGGAGCTGCACCTCTCCACCGCCACCTTCCGGCGCCCCGGTGGCGTGCAGATGGATCTGCTTTGACCCGGGCGCAGCCCTCAAATGGCCGCCGCGATCTGGCCGGCGATTTCCTCGCCGATGGCCAGTGACGCCGTCGCGCCGGGGCTGGGGGCATTGAGCACATGCAGCGCGTTGCGGCGCGGGAGGAGATGGAAATCCTGCACCAGCGTGCCGTCGGGGGACATGGCCTGCGCCCGCACGCCCGCGCCGCCGGGCGCGAGGTCGCTCTCGCGAATCTCAGGGACGAGCCGCTGGAGCGACTCGCAGAAGAGGCGCTTGCTGAAACTGCGCTTGATCTCCTCCCAGCTCATGCGCTTGTGCCGGCCGAGAAAATTCCACAGCCCGCCAAAGGTCAGGGCATCCCACAGATCGCCCACGCGAAGGTCCGTCTTCGTGTAGCCCTCGCGGGCGAAGGCCAGCACGGCATTTGGCCCCGCCTCGACACCGCCGTGGATCATCCGTGTGTAATGCACGCCGAGGAACGGGAACTGCGGATCCGGCACCGGGTAGATCAGGTGGCGGACAAGGAACTCACGGTCCTTGCGGAGCTGATAGTATTCACCCCGGAACGGCACGATGCGCACGTCGCGGCGCTCGCCGGCCAGCTCGCTCACGCGGTCGCAATGCAGGCCGGCGCAGTTCACGATGAAATCGCCCTTGAACTCACCCGCCGTCGTTTCCGCCACCCAGCCCGCGCCGTCCGCGCGCAACGCGGTCAGGCGTGCGGAGGTGACGACGCGATGGCCGGCCTCAGTGATGAGCCGCTGCATGGTTGCGCAGACCTTCGCGTAATCCACGATCCCCTCCTGCGGCACGTGCAGCGCGGCCACGCCGCCTACGTGCGGCTCGATCTCGCGCATCTGCTCCGGCCCGAGCCAGCGCAACCCCTGCAGGCCGTTCTTCGTCCCCCGTTCCTGCAAGTCCTCCAGCCGCGCGACCTCGGTGTCATCCACGGCCACGACGAGCTTGCCGCAAACGTCGTGCGGGATGCCGTGCTCACGGCAGAAGGCAGTCATCTCCGCGACGCCGCTGACCGCGAGCCGGGCCTTAAGGGAGCCGGGCTTGTAGTAGAGGCCGCAGTGCAGCACGCCGCTGTTGTGGGTGCTTTGATGCCGGCCCACGCCCGGCTCCTTTTCGAGCAGGGTGATGCGCGCGTCCGGCAGCCGGCGCGCAAGCTTGAGCGCGGTGCCCATGCCCACGAGGCCGCCGCCGATGATGAGGAAGTGTTTGCCAGCCACGACGGCGGAGAGTGCGAAGGCGCTGCAACGGTGGCAAGCTTGCGTGCCGGCCACCCGCTCAATTCTGCCGCGTGATCTGAAGGGAGCCGAGGTCGAACCAGGCGCGACCTTTTTCGGCCCGCAGTTCGCAGACCAGGACAACCTCGGTGGAAGGCGCGGGCACGTCGAACTCGAAGGTGATCTTCTTCCAGTCGCTGTCGCCGCTGACCTGGTTGGGCCGTGAGGAGCCGGAAATCCGCAGGCCCGCCCCCTCGCCGGTTGGCTCCTTGAGGGGCACCACCCCCTTGGTTGCCACCTTGCCTTCGAAGCGGTATTTGCCGGCATCGAGCAGCACGCGGGAGCGCCACGAGGCGACCACGCGGTTTGGTTTCTCCAAGTTGATCTCCAACGCCTTGACGCCGGCCTGCTCGGCAGCGTCCGCCATCTTGGGCTCGCCGGCGTCAATCTGCGGCTCCCACTTGGCGAGCTTGAAAACGCCGTTCGCGTCCGGCTTGACCGGCTTCATCGGCTGGATGCCGAGCTGCTTCTGAATGCCGGCGATGCGCGCGAGCACGCGGTTGCTCATGTCGCGGGTCGAGTTGTCGAAATTCTTGGCCGCCCCCTCGTTGATTTCAGCCAGGACCGGACGGACCCGCGCGTGGACTTTGGCAATTTCGTTCGTAAGGAAGTCGGCGGTGAAGACGTTGGTGAGCAGGTTGCCCACGATGTCGCGGTATTGCAGGCGCGTCTGCGGAAGCTGCCAGAGGCCGCTGGTGACGAGGCCGCCCATGCTGTCGAAGACCGGGAAATTGGGGTCGCCAAAAAGCTGGTCCATGCCGGAGGGCAGGAAGTAAATCTGCTCGCTGCCGGCCGGGCGGAGGAGGCGGTAGTTGTTCCGGTTGCGCGCGTAGCCGTCCCAATGCGCGACCATCATCTCCATGGCCACAAACTTCATGAAGTGCTCCACGGCCAGCACGGTGGGGAGCCGCTCGGCGCGCTTCGCGAGATCAGGCTCGCGGGCGGCGGCCACAATCGCCTTCAAGTCCGCCTGATCGTTCGTGCCCTGGCCGATTTTCCGATCCTTCCGCTGGTCAATGTCCGCGCAAAACCCGCCGTCGTAAAAAGTCCCGGATTTGCTGCCAAAGTGGTTCCGCATGAACTGCGTGTCGAAGCCCTCCTTGAGCACGTAGAAGCCGAGGTCGCGGCCGTTGAGCCAGACGCGCGCGTGCGAGATGCGCGGCGCGGGCACGCCCGCGGCGTTGAAGAGGACTGAGCCGAGATACTCGTTAAGGTAGCTGCCATCCTGCACGGAGTTGTTGAGGTGCAGCTTGTCAAGGCCGTGGAATTTTTGCCTTTCGCGATACTTGTCGAAGTTGAGCGTGAGCGCCGGCCGGTCCCCGACGGGCCGGAAGCTGCCGGCCGCGCCCTTCAGGTGGACGCCCACCTCGCTGTAGATGAAGTCGTCTCCCTCGCGGATGGAGCAACGGACGAAGGAGCGCGGGTCCTTGTTGAGCTTGGCCAGCTCGGCCGGAGAAATCTCGATGCGCAGCCGGGGGATGCGGCCCTCACGGAAAAAAACCTGATCCGCATCATCCGATTGCGCCGCCCACGCCCCCGCGAGGGCGAGCCAGACCAGCCAGGCGACTAAGGCGAGCCCGCAGGAGCGACGCTGGGAAGGGCCGTAACAGGGCGGAAACATCGGCTTTTCGACTGCGCGACAGGCGGAGTCGTTCGAGATTATGGCTGAAAATGATCCCGCTGCAAGCATGACGCCTCCGTGATGTGTCAACGGGCGGAGTTGGCAGCTGGCAAAGGTTGTGCGATAAAGGCCCTCGTCGTTGCCATTTGCCAGACCATCATGAAAACCTTGCTCGCAATCCTTGCCTCCGTGGCGGTCGTTACCTTCACCGGCTGCAAGCCAGCCAGCTCCTCCCACTCGCACAGCCACGGCGGCCACCACCATGAGCCGCCCCACGGGGGAACGGCCATTGACCTCGGCGATGAGGATGCCCACCTCGAGTTCGTCCATGATGCGCCCGCCGGCAAGCTCACCTGTTACGTGCTCAAGCCGCACATGAGCGGCTTCCAGCGCATCACGCAGGAGACGATCGAACTCACCGCGCAGGTCGCCGGCAAGGCCGCCCCGCTCACGCTCAAGGCCGTCGCCAACGCCGCCACCGGGGAAAAGCCCGGTGACACCTCGCAATTCGAGGCACAGACCGACTGGCTCAAGGCCGCGATGTCCTTCGACGTGGAACTGAAGGCCATCAACGTGCGCGGCAAGGACTACACCGCGCTCAAGTTTAACATTCCGAAGGGGGCCGCGCCCGAAGCCGTCAAAAAGTAAGTCAACGCATGAACGCAAAGCACCTTTTCAACCTCGCCGCCCTCGCCGTCGCCGGTCTGCTTGCCACCGCCGCTGAACCGGGCAAGTCCGGCAAGGGACCCGTGCGCGGCGCACCGATCCAGAAGCTCACGCCCGCCCCCGCTGAAACCAAGGCTGGGGCCACCAATGCGCCGGCGGCCCCCGGTGCCGTGCAGAAGGACGGCGACTATCTGATCGTCGGCTTCGACCGCCTGGCGGCCTTTAACTACGACATCCCCGACGAAGCCCCGGCCGGGACCAACGCCCCCGCCGCCAAGCCCACCCCGCCCAAGGAGCAGATTCCCCCGGCCGTCAAAGCCTTCGACAAACAGCGCGTCGCCCTCAAGGGCTTCATGCTCCCGCTCAAGGTCGAGGGCGGCCTCATCACCGAACTGCTCATCATGCGCGACCAATCCATGTGCTGCTACGGCACCGTGCCCAAGATCAATGAGTGGGTAAGCGTGAAGATGACCGGCAAGGGCGTGAAGCCCATCATGGACCAAGCCGTGACGCTCTACGGCAAGCTGCACGTCGGCGAAATCCGCGAAAACGGCTATCTCGTGGGCATTTACCAGATGGACGGCGAAAAGGTCGCCGGCCCGCTGGACTTGTAGAAGCTGGCTAGGCCAGTCAGTCCCGGGCGGCCAGCCCAACGGCCTCGCGCACCTCCCGCAGGCCTTCCGCCTCAACCCGCCAACGGAGGCCTCGCACAATGTCGGCGACCAGCCCGGGGCCTTCATAGACCAGCCCGGAATACACCTGCACAAGGGCAGCCCCGGCGGTGATTTTCTCCCACGCATCCGCCGCGCTGGAAATGCCGCCCACGCCGATGATGGGCACCCGGCCACGAGTTTGCCTGAAGAGGTGGCGGATGACCTCGGTGCTGCGCTCGCGCAACGGTCGGCCGCTCAGGCCGCCGGTCTCCACGTAAGTCTGGCGACACCGCGCGTCGCTGGTCGCGGGCCGGGCGATGGTGGTGTTGGTCGCCACCAGGCCGGCGAGCTGGCGTGGGCCGACGAGTTCGAGGATTTCATCCAGCGCCTCGAAGGTGAGGTCGGGCGCAACCTTCACGAGAATTGGCTTGGGCAGGGCTGACTTCGCCTGCTTCGCGTTCACCTGCTGGAGCGCGGCAAGAATCTCGTCCAGCGCCGCCTTGTCCTGAAGCTGCCGCAGATTGGGCGTGTTGGGCGAACTGACGTTGACCACGAAGAAATCCGCGTGGGGCCAGAGCACGCGGAAGGAATCGGCGTAATCATCGGCGGCCTCGGCGAGGGGCGTGACTTTGGATTTGCCCAGGTTGATGCCGACGGGATGGTCCGGCCAGCGGCCGCGCTCACGCCAGCCCGCCAGCCGTTTGGCCAGCGCCCGCGCGCCGCCATTGTTGAAGCCCATGCGGTTGACCAGCGCCCCGTCAGCGACGGCGCGGAACATGCGCGGCGCGGGGTTGCCGGGCTGCGCGTGCCAGGTCACCCCGCCCAATTCGGTGAAACCGAAGCCCAGCGCGCGCCACGCCGGAACGGCAGCGGCCTGCTTGTCCATGCCCGCCGCCAGGCCGACGGGGTTGGGGAAGCGAAGCCCGAACAAGTCCACCGCCAGCTCGGGCGCACCATGGGTCGCCGCCAGTGCGCGGCATGCCCACGGCCTTTCCGCCGCCCAGCCCAGTGCGGCGAGCGTGCGGTTGTGGACAGGCTCGGAGGCCTGGGTGAACAGCAAGGGGCGGACGAGTGCCCGGTAGAGCCAGCTCATGCGCGAAGGCTAACGGGCGGCCAAATTGAAGGCCAGCGCAAGCCACTGGCGTGTCCAGGAAAGCACCCCGCCCGCGGCCGGACCAGTGATGACTGGGGCGGTGGAAGATGGGTTGCGGGAAGTGGTGCCAGAGGAGGGAATTGAACCCCCGACCAAAGGCTTATGAGTCCTCTGCTCTACCCCTGAGCTACTCTGGCACAAGCGCTGTCGTCGGCGCGTCGGGAGGAAATACTACGGGCCGCTTCGCGCGCCAAACACTTTTTGAGCCCGGTCACCACCGGCCGCCCCGCGCCCCGGGCGGTGCTTTTGGTTTGGCAAGGTCCAGCGCGAAGGTAGCCTGCATCACAGAAATGAAACTATCGTTCGCCGGTGAACGCCTGCTGGCGGTGGTGGCTCACCCCGATGACGCGGAGCTGCTCTGCGCCGGCACACTGGCCCGGGCAGGGGCCGAGGGCGCAGCCATCGGGATCTGCGTGCTGGCGAAGGGTGACAAGGGACAGCCCAGCCGGCCCATCAAAAACCTGCCCACCGTGCGCCGCCGCGAGATGGAGGCGGCCGCCAGAGTAATCGGGGCGGCACTGTTCTGCGCCGGGCTTGCCGACGGCGAGGTGGCCGACACGCTCGCCGCCCGCCGACAGCTGGTTGAGATATTGCGCCGGTTCAAGCCGAGCCTTGTCCTGACTCATGCCGCGGCGGACTATCATCCGGACCATCGCGGCGCCTCCGAACTTACGGAGGCGGCAACCTGGTTCGCCGCATCAGGGGGCCACCGCACAAAATCGAAGCCGCTGGCGAGACCGCCGGCCCTGTGGTTCATGGACACCCTTCAGATGACGGGTTTTGTGCCGGGCTTCTACGTGGACATCTCTGCGTTCACGACCCACAAAGAGAAGATGCTGGCCTGTCACCAAAGCCAGCTCGCGCGGGCCGGCGACACGAATTTCTCGCCCCTGCTGGAAGTGATGCGACTCCAATACCGAGCCCGGGGCGCGCAGGCGGGCGTCGCGGCCGCCGAAGCCTTTCGCATCCACGACGCCTTCAAGCGCGCTCAAGCTTGGTAAGCCGCTCGGCCGTGGGCCGGTTCGAGAGCCGGACTTGACGGGACAATACCGGCAGCAAAAACGGTCTCATTGCGCCGGCATGCGCACGGCGGAGAGCTTTGCCCAAGCCAGCAGACCGGCCACCAGCGAGACCCCCGCACAGGCCAGGTATGGCCACGAGGGGTGGCCGTCGAACAGGGTGGCGGCGAAGATGGGACCGAAGATGCGGGCGAGGCTGCCGGCGCTTTGGGCCACGCCCAAGGTCGCCCCCTGCTCGTCGGCGGGGGCAAGTTGGGAGAGCATGCCGAACACAGGCGGCCGGGTAAGGCTGGACCCAATGGCCAACATCGCCAGCGCACCGATCAACAGCGGCCAGGTCTTGACGAACGGCAGGACGCCCAAGCTCAGCGCCACCAGCAGCAAGCTCAACGCGATCAGCGTCGGCTCACCGAACTTCTTCACCGCGCGACCGAGCGGCCCGCCCTGCACCAGCGCGCCCACCAGGCCGCAAAACGTGTAGAGATACATCACCTTGTCATCGAAGGTGTGGACCACGCCTTTGATGGACTCGAACTTCAGGCCGAAGTTCAGACTTACCAACAGGCCCAGCGTGGTCTCGAAGCAGGCAAAGCTGAACGTCGCCAAGAAGAACACCAGCACCAGCAGGCCGATACCCGGACGTTGCAACGTCAGTTTCACCTGTTCCCAGCGCGGCCGTTGCGCGACGGCGTTGGCCCCGGGCTGCCAGCTCTCGGGGAGGCGCGCGAAGGCGAAAAGGAAATTCAGCCCACACATCGCGGCCGCGATCCACCCGGGAGCCGTGACCCCGCCCAACTTCAGCCCCAAACCGCCCAGCGCCGGTCCAAAGATGAAGCCCAAGCCAAATGCCATGCCCACCAGACCCATTTTCTTCGAGCGTTCCTCGGGTGGCGTGATGTCCGCGATGTATGCCTGCGCCACGGTGATGTTGGCACCGCAGATGCCCGCGAAGGCGCGGGAGGCGAACAGCAGCACCAGCGCCGCCGTGCCCGCCTGGCCAGAGGCAATGGCAAAGATCGCGTAGGAAATGGCCGAGCCCGCCGTGCTGACCAGCAGCACTGGCCGGCGACCGATGCGGTCCGAAAGCCGCCCCCAAACCGGGGCAAAAATGAACTGCATGGCTGAGAAGGTTGCCATCAGCAGCCCAATCACCAGGCCACCGGCTTCGAGCGTCTTCGCAAAGATCGGCAGCAGGGGCAGCACGATGCCGAACCCGACCAGGTCGAGGAACACCGTAAGAAATATGACCAGCAGCGACGGCTTCTTCATTTCAATGAGAGGCGGACGGTAGCCGGTGGCAGGAGGCACGACAACTCCGGACGCACCCGTGCCATCCGTTTCATTCGGCCGGAGCCCGGACTTAGAGGGTTGCGGGCTGCGGACTAATTGGTAGTCTCCCCGCCGACATCATGGACACCGCCAAGCGACTTACCGTGCGCGCCCGTTCGGCGCTGTTTGGCATGCAGGAGGTAAGCCTGGTGCTGGTGGTCCTCGTGCTGGGAGCAATCCTGACCTTCTTTGGCGGGACTGTGAAAGTCCCCAAATTGAAGGTCAACGAGCGCGGCGAGCGCGAACGCGTTTTCACCGTCGTCAACGGCGAGCGCGTGCCCGTGCTGGAGGAGAAAAACAAGTTCCTCAACGCGGCCAACCTGACGCAACTGGCCAAGGACACCAGCTTCATCGGCATCATGGCGGTGGGGGCCACATTCATCATCATCGCGGGGCAGATTGATCTCAGCGTCGGCGCGATCTACGCCCTGGCGTCGGTTTTGGGTGCCATCGTCTTCCGCGCCTTTGGCCCGAGCGGCTCGCTGGCCAACGCTCCGCCCAATGAGGCGCTCGCCATGGGCATGCTGACTTGCCTGCTGGTGGGTTTTCTGGCCGGCGTGCTCAACGGCGCAATGGTCGTGGCGCTCCGGGTGCATCCCTTCATCATCACGCTGGGAACCATGGCGATTTATCGCGGCGAGGCCTTCGTCATCACCAGCGGGCAATCGATCGGCGATTTCCCCGAGGCATTCCGCTACATAATTCGCTGGGAGACCGGAGACGGCCTGAGCCTGGTGCCGCTGGGCGTCATGCTCGCGGTGGCGGTCATCGCAACTTTTTACCTCACCTGCCTCGTGCCGGGGCGGCACATTTACGCCGTGGGGGGCAATGAGCAGGCCGCGCAGTTCAGCGGGATTCGCGTCAAGGCCGTGAAGCTCAAGGTGTTCGTTTTTTCAGGCATTACGGCGGGGGTCGCGGCGCTGCTGGCCATCGGCTACTACGGGAGTGCCACCAGTGGCGACGGGCAGGGCTACGAGCTTGATGTCATCGCGGCGGCGGTCGTCGGTGGCGCGAGCCTCTCGGGCGGACGGGGCTCCGCGCTGGGCGCGCTGCTGGGCGCGCTCATCATCAAGATGATCGACAACGGCATCGTCATCCTCGGCATCGACCAGAACTACAGCCGCATCATCATCGGCGCGGCGGTGATTCTGGCGGTGGTGCTGGACCAGTTCGGCGGCTGGTGGGCGCGCCGGCGGATGGCGCGGGAGGCGTAAGGCGGACACTCTTGTCCGCTGGTCAGTCCATTCTGATGAATCGGGGACATGAGTGTCCCCGCTACGACCGCGCGAACGTCTCCGCCAGCGCCACGGCTTTCCGCATCGCCTTGGATTTGTTGACCGTCTCCTGAAACTCCGCCTCAGGATCACTGTCCGTCACCCAGCCGCCGCCGGCCTGCACGAAGACCTTCCCGTCCTTCACCAGCGCAGTGCGGATGGTGATGGCCGTGTCGCAGTTGCCGTTGAAGCTGAAGTAGCCCACGCAGCCCGCATACGGCCCGCGCGTCGTGCCTTCCAGTTCGGAGATGATTTGCATCGCGCGAATCTTCGGCGCGCCGCTTACGGTGCCGGCGGGAAACGTGGCGCGCATGAGGTCGAAGGCCGTCTGATTGGCCGCGAGATGCCCCTCCACCTGCGACACGATGTGCATCACGTGGCTGTAGCGCTCAATGACCATCAGCTCCTTCACCTGCACGCTGCCGTAATCACACACCCGACCGATGTCGTTGCGCGCGAGGTCCACGAGCATGACGTGCTCGGCGCGTTCCTTCGGGTCGGCGAGCAGCTCCTTTTCCATCGCGAGGTCTTCGTCGTGCGTCGCCCCGCGCGGACGCGTGCCGGCGATGGGGCGGATTTCCACCAGCTTGTCGTCGCAGCGCACGTGAATCTCCGGTGACACGCCCACCAGCGCGAAGCCATCCAGCTCCAGGAGGAACATGTAGGGCGACGGATTGATCGTGCGGGCGGCGCGGTAGAGGTCCAGCGGGCTGGCCTGCACCGGCGCGCTGAACCGCTGCGAGCCAACGACTTGGATAATGTCCCCGGCAGTGATGTGCTTCTTCGCTTCGAGCACGTTGGCGATGAACTTCTCCTTCATCGTGTTGGATTGGAACGGCGCGGGCGCGACTTCGTCGGGCAGTGTGGCGGGCAGGTTCTCCAGCGGCTGTTCCAGCAGCGAGACAAGCCGGTCAATCTCCTCGACCGCCCGCTCGTAGGCCTCGGTGGGCGACGCGGCATCGTCCAAGACCGCGTTGACCAGTATCGTGATGGTCTGCTGCGCGCGATCGAAGATGAGCAGCTCATCGGCGATGAGGAAATACAGCGTCGGCGTGCCCAGCTCATCCTTCGGCGGGCGCGGGACGATGGGCTCCACATCGTGGATGAACTCGTAGCCGATGAAGCCGACCGCGCCGCCGGTGAAGCGCGGCAGACCAGGCACATTCACGGGCCGGTAGCGGGCGAGGACTCGCTCGACGACTTCGAGGCCGTCGCGCACGCACTGCTCGCACGGCTCCTTGCCGGGCGCGGGGATGGCGAACTTCTCGACCACCTTGCCGTCCGCGATGACCTCAATGCGGTTGGCGGTCTGCTTGATGACGGCGCGCGGGTTGCAGCCCACGAACGAATAGCGCCCGAGGTGCTCGCCGCCCTCGACCGACTCGAACAGGAAGGATTCCCCCTGCCCCCGGATCTTCTTGTAGGCGGACAGCGGCGTCTCGAAATCCGCGAGGATGCGGCGCGTGACGGGGATGAGATTCCCCTGCGCGGCCAGCTTCAGAAAGTCATCAAGCTTCGGCGAGTGCATGTCGTGGGGTGAGCCTAGCCGAAGCGGGCCGCGCGGCGGAAGCCTCAAGAAGCCACCGGCAACCGAGTAGCAATGAGGCGAACGCCTAACCTGACCCGGCCAGCTCAGTTATCCACGATGGTCAGGATGGCGGAGCGTTGGTCAAGTTCGTAACGCTTGCCGGGCGGTAGGGCGGGTAAGGGCTTTAGTAAACCGCGTTGCACCAACTCCTCCACATTCTTGGCTGCTCGCCCTCCGTTCAACGTCATGTGTTTTGTGATGGCGTCGTAGAGGGCCTGGTGGCTGGGGAGTGCCTTGGGATCAATCCCAACGGTGGCGGCGGCCTCCTTGGCTTCAGGTCCACTCGGAGTGGAAGTCGCTGGCTTGCCTTGGCGCTTGCGGCATCCAGCAGAGCTTAGGAAGGCAGCCGCCAAGACGATTGAGAGAAAGGAGACGTGGCGCATTGGCTACGTGTGCTGGATCACCATGAGGTAGAACGCTGCATGAGCCATGCTGCATCCGGATTATTTGCCAACGTTGTGAAACCAGCGCCCGGCTCGTTTTTTGGAAAGGTGCGTGCATCGGTCCACCGGTGGGTCTCAGCATGACCGTCAGAGAAGGAGAACGCGGTCGCTTGATTATGGTAGTTGGCCGGCCAATCAACCAACCCCACAGCTGCAAGGTTAACATTTCCTCCGGCGGTTGCCCCGTCTAACGCCACCGCAAACCAACCGTCATTGATGCTGCCGATCCGCTCATCCACCGTAACCCACATGTCCGAGGGCCGCCTGATGTCGGTATCCCGGCGATACACCAATGGGGATATGCCACCCGGGATAGCCGTCGTGGAGCCGCTGCCTGCAGTTCCGCCTCGTCCAGGGTTCATCCACCCGTTCATCGAAATGGTGCGCACCCTGGCACCGCGTCCGCCGCCGTCGTTGCTTTTGTCATTGGGGCACTTGTAGGTGCCGGCGTTCATCACGTAGCCCGGACCAATGGACCCGTTAGCGCGCTGCGAAGTGCCCACGAGGTAGTCCGTGTTGGTGTTGTCGTTGGCACCGCCTCCTCCGTTGACCAACCACCCGCGAACCCAGCCAGGGTTTGTGGGATCTCCGGCAGCTCCACCGTCTCCGTTCCGCGCCAACTGGCCGTCGTGATCCGACGCATAGAGGCTCCAACCCAACACGAGTTGCTTCACGTTGTTGAGGCATTTCGCGCCGGCGGCCTTTGTCTTAGCCTGCGCCAAGGCGGGCAAGAGCATTCCCGCCAGAATCGCGATGATGGCGATGACGACGAGCAGTTCGATCAGGGTAAAGCCCAGCTTGCGCGCCGGGGCTGAAGTATGATTGGCCTTCATGGAGTTGGTTGGTCCACCGATTTATCGGTCAGAAACAGCGCGGTGTCAAACCTCTGGCCGCCCTGGCGCTCAGCTTAAGCCACCGCGACCAACCTAAATCTGCTGCACGACTTTCTGGTAGCAGTCCGGGCAGATGCCGTGGGTGAACTTGGCCTGCGAGTGGGTCGTAATGTAGGACTCGACCTCATGCCAATAGTTCCGGTCATCGCGGATTTTCTTGCAGTAGCAGCAGATGGGCAGGAGGCCCTGAAGTTGTTTGACGTGGTCCAGTGCGGCTTCCAGATCCTTTACCCGCGCGGCCAACTCGGTCTGAAGGTGGACGACGCGCGCCCCCACCTGGATCCGGGCCTTCAGCTCTTCCTGGTCGAAAGGCTTGGTGATGTAGTCGTCCGCGCCGGATTCGAGGCCCTGCACGATGTTCGCCTTCCCACCGCGGATGGTGAGGAGGATCATGTAAAGCGGCGAGAGCTTGAGCTGGTGCCGTGCCCGGCAGCAGAGCTCCACGCCGTCCATGCCGGGCATCTGCCAGTCGATCACCGCCAGCCGGGGGGGATTCTCCACCTGCAGGGCCTGCAGCGCCTGCTCGCCGTTGGTGGTGCTCACCACCTCATATTGCCAGCGGGTCAGCAGGTCTTCGAGAATCCGACGAACCACTGGATCATCTTCAACGATGAGGACTTTCATGTGCTTTGGTAGTGAAGCCTCGTGAGCCTTCCAAGAAGGCCGGAGCGCGTCAAGCTACGCGTGGGCTGGCCGGGAAGACATTTGCCTCCGACGCTTCAGCCCTGCCAAGCTCCGCCCATGAAATACCGCCGCTTTGGAAAAACTGAGTTGCAGATGCCCGTCTTCTCCTGCGGTGGGATGCGCTACCAGCACAAGTGGCAGGACGTGCCCCCGCTCGAAGTCCCCGCCGCCGGCCAGGCCAACCTCGAAGCCACCATCCACCGCGCCCTCGAGCTCGGCATCAACCACATCGAGACCGCGCGCGGCTACGGCTCCAGCGAGATGCAGCTCGGCTGGGTGCTCCCGCAAATCAAGCGCGACCGCCTCATCGTCCAGACCAAGGTCGCCCCCTTCGCCGACCCCGAGGAATTCCTCCGCACCTTCGACCAGTCCATGAAGCACCTGCGGCTCGACCACGTGGAACTCCTCTCCTTCCACGGCATCAACCACCGCCAGCACCTCGACTGGACCCTCCGCAAAGGCGGCTGCCTCGAAGCCGCGCGCAAGCTCCAGCGCGAAGGCCGCTGCCGCCACATCGGCTTCAGCACCCACGCCACCACCGACGTCATCCTCGACGCCGTCAACTCCGGCGA
>CAZQEW010000063.1:0-24523 GCA_964591495.1 uncultured Klebsiella sp. | reverse complement strand
CCTTGGGCGTGACGTAGCAGAGCATCGCGCAGCCATACCAGCCGATCATCGCCGCACCGATGCCGCTAGTGATGTGGTCGTAGCCGGGCGCGATGTCGGTGGTGAGCGGTCCGAGCGTGTAGAACGGCGCTTCGCCGCACCATTCGAGTTGCTTGGCCATGTTTTCCTCGATCATGTGCATGGGCACATGACCTGGGCCTTCGTTCATGACTTGCACGCCTTTGGCCCACGCGCGCCGGGTGAGTTCGCCCTGCACCTGGAGTTCGCCGAATTGCGCCTGGTCGTTGGCGTCGGCAATCGAGCCGGGGCGCAGTCCGTCGCCGATGCTGAACGCGACGTCGTAGGCGGCCATGATGTCGCAGATGTCGTCCCAGTGGGTGTAGAGGAAATTCTCCTGGTGATGCGCGAGACACCATTTGGCCATGATGCTGCCGCCGCGGCTGACGATGCCGGTCATGCGGTTCGCGGTGAGCGGCACGAAGCGCAGCAACACCCCGGCGTGAATGGTGAAGTAATCCACGCCTTGCTCGGCCTGCTCGATGAGGGTGTCGCGGAAGAGTTCCCAAGTGAGGTCCTCGGCTTTGCCGCCGACTTTTTCGAGCGCCTGATAGATCGGCACTGTGCCGATGGGCACGGGCGAGTTGCGGAGAATCCATTCGCGCGTGGCGTGGATGTTCTTGCCGGTGGAGAGGTCCATGACGGTGTCCGCGCCCCACTTGGTGGCCCAGCGCATTTTTTCGACCTCTTCATCGCGGACGAATTCGGGCGTGATCTGCGCGGGAATGCGTTGGGGGAAACGATTGAAAATGCTCGGCGTGTAGGGGCTCTGGCCAAGTTGCGATGAACCGGCGTGCTGTTTGTTGAGGTCGTTGCGGACGATGTCCTTCGACATCTCGGCGATCTTGGCGCGGCCCATGTTCTCGCGGATGGCGATGAATTCCATCTCCGGCGTGATGATGCCCGCGCGAGCGTAGGCGAGTTGCGTGACGACCTTGCCGGCCTTGGCGCGGAGCGGACGACGGCGCTGGCTGGTCAGCCCGGGAAATTCCACGAGCCGATTCTTCTCCGCCTTGCTGGCGTATTCGGCGTGTTTGCCGGAGAGATAGCCGTTGTCCTGTGGCTTCACTTCACGACCATCGATTTCCTCGACGTCGCCGCGCTCGCGAATCCACTTGGCGCGCAACGCAGGCAAGCCTTGCTCGGAAGTGCCGGTGAACGCGGGATCGCCCCACGGCCCGGAGCAATCATAGACGCGCACGGGATCATTCGGCGTGACCGCGCCGGTGTAAGACTTCGTGGGCGTGACCTCGATCTCGCGCATGGGCACGCGGACATCTTTGTGCAGCGTGCCCTGGACGTAGATGCGTTTGCTGGCGGGGAGTTGTTCGCTGCTGTGGGGTTCAAATGAGGTGTTAGGATCAGCTATCATAAATTCATCGTCCGTTCGGCGGCTGGTTTCTGAAGCAGCTTACCGCAAGGTCCGGGGCGGGATGGGAAAGGTGGAAGCTTTCCCTTCGCCGGCATTACCCGGAGCAGGTTCAACGGGTCGGCGGCGCTCCCGCGCGCACCCTCTCAGCCTTTGCCGCACCCGCGGCTGGTTGGCTCCCCAAATCGGCAGCAGGTTACGCCACAAGCTAGGCGGGTCAAGCAGCGCTTCAACCCAGTTTGACGCGCCGCCCCTCTGCGCTTGCCTGATACATCGCGTCCAACAGTTCCAGCACTGCCAAAGCGGACGCGGCGGTGTTGCGGCACTCCCGGCGCTCGCCGCGGGCAACGGCCACCCAGTCACGAATCAACTCGCGGCCGCGATAACCGCCGTAACCGGGCGTTTTATCCGGCGGCAGGGTGAACACTTCCTCCATCGCGTGAAACTGCGGCTGCGGCCCGTGTATTTCGAGCACGCCGGTGGTGCCCGCGCGATTTGGATCCCAATGCACCCAGCGCTGGCTGCCGCGCAGTGCCCAGCGCCATTCACCCGCCCACCGGGGCAGCCAGTAGCCGCCGGTGAAGGTGGCCAGGCCGCCGCCGGAGAGGTCAAAGATGGCCGAGCCGCCATCCTCGACACCCAGCGGCGTCTCCCCAAAAACGCCCGTGCGCGCGGTCACGATGGTTACGGACTGGCCCGTCACGTAGCCAAGCAAATCGAGGTAATGACAGCCAAGCCAGTTGAAGAAACCGCCGCCGCTCATCTGCGGATCGAAAAGGAAATGTGACGGTCCGCGCCGGTTGGCATCGCTGGTCACGCAGGTCATCTCCACACTGATGAGCTTGCCGAAGCGGCCTTCGGCGACCATTGCCTTGAGCCGTTGCGCGCCTTCGTCGTAGCGCCAGAGGTAGCCGGTCTGAAACGCAACGCCCGACTGTCGGACCTTCGCCAACGCGGGGCGAGCGGCACTGGCGTTTACGCCGCAGGGCTTCTCGGAGAGGATGTGTTTGCCGGCGGCGGCAAGCTGCTCCAGCACGGCGGGAACGCGGTCGTTGGGCAGGCAGATGACCGCACCATCGAAAAGGTGCGCGCCCTTGGCCAGCAGCTCCGTGACGCTGGCAAAGCGCGGCACGCCGGCGAGCGTTTCCTCGAGGCTGGCCAGCGCGCCGCCGAACTCCGGCACGATGGCGGTGATGGCTACTTCGCCGGCCAGATGCAGCAGTGACTCACGCCAAGCCGCGCCGTGAGGATGATCAACGCCTACGAAAGCGATGCGGAAGGGCTGGCTCATGAAGCGAGGTTCAGGTTTCAGGGTTTCGGGTTCAAGGGCGAATCGCCCCGGACGAGTGGCGTGTGCCGCCGACTGTCGCAACGAAAAGCCCTTCCGCATCGCACGGAAGGGCTGTTCTGCCGTCGCCGGTCAGGGGAGGCCGATGCTAGGCCTCAAAGGATTTTCCGCAGCCGCAGCTTTGCTTGGCATTGGGATTGGAAATCTTGAACCCGCCTCCGCTCAGCTCGTCCTTGAAGTCGATCACGCAGCCGCGCAGCACCTGGGCACTGATGGGGTCGGTTAGCACGCCCACGCCATGAAACTCGCCGGCCAGATCGCCTTCCCGTTGCTCGTCGAAAACCATCCCGTATTGCATTCCTGAACAGCCGCCCTTCTCGACGTAAACGCGCAGGCGCTTGCCGTTGCTGTCCTTCTCATTGGCCAGCATGGTGCGCACCTGCTCGGCGGCGCTGGGCGTCAGGCTGACGACCGTTTCGGATTCGGTGGTGATGCTCATCTTAAATCGGGCGCAACGTAGAGTCGGGGCGCGGGAGTGTCAAACGGAGGTTCGCGCTTCCATCTGGCCGCGGGTGACGCCCAGCTGATGGTGCAGCTTGAGCTCGCGCCAAAGCTGCTCGCCGGTCAGCTCTCCCCGCAGCAGGGCGCGGTAGCGGGCGATGGTCGTGGCAACCTCATCGGGAGATTCGTTTACGAATTCGAGCCGGAAGCGGCGCACGCCGAGGGCCTGCAGGCGCCCGACAAACTCCGCCCCCGTCTGGGCGCGGGCATTGAAGACGGTGTTCCGGCAGCCGGCATCAGCCTTCAACGGATGCTCCTGTCCGACGCGGTCGCGCACGCGGACGTCGTGGTGATCGCACGGGCGGCCACAGTCGCGGAAGTCCTTGCCCGTCGAGAGGAACGCACAGAACACGCAGTGCTCCATGTGAAACATGGGCATGTGCTGGTGGATGGTCACCTCGAACCACCATGGCGGGGCGGCCCGCAGCAGGGCTTCAAGCTGGGTGATGTTCAGGTCGTAGCTGGCGGTCAGGCGCTCCAGGCCGAACCGGTTCATGAAGTGTTCCGCGGTCAGGGGATTCGCCACATTGAGGGAGAAGTCACCGACCCGCCGGCAGTCGGCGAAGAAGTTCAGGTGGTCGTAGTTGCGGACGAGATAACCGTCTGCATTGCAGGTGCGGACTTGCTTAAGAATCCATTCCTCCCCGGGCTTGGTGATGCGCGGCGGGGCAACAAAGATGCCGCCTGCGGGATGCTGGCCGCCGGACGCGGCGCAACCCCGGGCCGTGTGGTAGGCCGTGACCGCCTCGCGATAGCGCTTGGGATCTTCGAAGTCGCAGTAAATCACCGGCACGCCGCAGCGCAGCGCCGCGTCGAGCTGGGGCAGATTGCGGACGAGGGGGATGAGTTCGGCGTCAGCAGTTCGGTTTTCGGAGTCCGCGGGTTCATCGCAAAGGTTTAAATTGGCTCCGAGGCTTTCACCTCCGGATTCTTTCAGAGTCCAGCGTTTGGGCTGCGCGCGTTGGCGTTCCAACTCCGCCACCAACTCGCGGCGGAGGCGGTTCAACTCGCTGACGGGCAGGATGACTTCACCCTCCAGCCGGCTGCGGAGCGCTCCGAGCTTGAAAGGCGTGCCACCGAGGCGGCCGAGCTGGTCACGCAGCTTTTCCTCGGTGAGCGGCTGCTTCTCGGCGCGGGCGAGCGGGGCGGCGGATTGGGCCTGCGCCACATGGCCCAGCTCGTCGCGGACAATGACCGTGAGCGGCGCGCCGGCGTGGCCGTGGAGCTCGAAATCCACCGGCCGCTGGAAGCGCGGCGCATCCCCATGGAAGGTGGCGCGCACGCGCTTCTCCAATTCGGCGTCGCTGGTCTTCCAAAGCTTGTCGCCCACATGGACGCGTGCGAAGTCCACCGCGCCGGGCATGAACGTCAGGACGGCCTCGTCGCTCCGCAGGCCCCGTTCCGCGCTCCGCATTTGGAACACCCGCCCGCCTTCCTCGTTGTCGAGTCCGTGGCCGGGGTCGAAGACGATGCCATCGCCGGCCTTGAGCGGGCCAGCGAGCCGGATGTGCACGCGATCGCCCGCGACGCGCAGGACTTCGCCGATGAACGCGCCGCGCTTCTTGCCGAAGCGGGCATGGACCAGCCGTTGGTTGTCGATGCCGGCGAACCAGCCGGTGAACAGGCCGCGCGAGAAGGCCATCTCCAGTTCGTAACGCTCCGCGGCAGCCGGCTTCGGCCCAGGATTCCCGGCTCCGAGCTGGTCCAGCGCCTGCCGGTAGATGCGCGTGATGCTGGCGACGTATTCCGGCGATTTGAGCCGGCCCTCGATTTTCAGCGAGCTGACACCCGCGCGCACCAGTTCAGGGAGCACCTCGAGGCCTGCGAGGTCTTGCGGGGAGAGCAGGTAACTGCGTCCGCCCAGTTCGACCTTTTTGCCATCGCTGATGAGCTCGTAAGGCATGCGGCAGGCCTGGGCGCACTCGCCCCGGTTTGCGCTGCGTCCGCCGAGCGCTTCGCTGGTGAGGCATTGGCCGGAGTAGGCCACGCAGAGCGCCCCGTGGACGAAGACCTCCAGCGGGAGTGGGACAGTGTTCCGCAACCAGCTTTCAGGATTCGGTGAGGAATCATCACCCATCGGTGACCGAACACGGAACACGGAACACGGATTGCCGCCCTGCTGCGCTTCCTGAATGGCTGCGATTTCCTTCAGCGAACACTCGCGTGCGAGGACGACCAAGTTGCAGCCGAGGTCCTGCGCGAACGCCACGCCCGCCGGGCTCGTGATGGTCATCTGCGTGCTGGCGTGGATGGGAAAGTCTGGCGAGAGGCGGCGGATGAGCCGCGCGATACCCACATCCTGGACGATGGCGGCATCCACGCCGGCAGTGATGATGCTGCGGAGATATTCCTCGGCGGCGGCAAGCTCATCGGCGAAGACGAGCGTGTTGAAAGTGACGTAGCCCTTCACCCCGCGCCGGTGCAGGAACTCCATGAGCCGGGGCAGGTCGGCCTCGGTGAAGTTGTGCGCCCGCATCCGCGCGTTGAAGCGGTCGAGGCCGAAGTAAATGGCGTCCGCACCGTT
The DNA here is from genome assembly GCA_964591495.1 of uncultured Klebsiella sp. Classification (GTDB taxonomy): domain Bacteria; phylum Verrucomicrobiota; class Verrucomicrobiia; order Limisphaerales; family SXTU01; genus SXTU01. The sequence goes on along the minus strand of CAZQEW010000063.1, from coordinate 18,724 downwards.
CTCGATGGCGGCCTTGGCGCATTCCCAGTCGCCCGCGGGGGCGAGCAACTCGGGCAGCGGGATGCCTGCACCCGGAGAACTCGCGGGCGGGGCGGCGGAGGCTGACAACGGGGCGGACATGCGCTGGACCGGTTCGGCAAAGTTAGGTGCGCGGCGGGGTGGCGTCGAGTCCGCGCTGGCCGCGCGGCGAAACTCCTTGCTCGTGCTGGCGCGCCGGGCCGCTATCTTCGGCCGCGTGACCTGGCGACGGCTGGCTGGGCGGGCGCAGGATCAAGCTTGGGATTTTGAGCAGGAGTCACTTGATGGGCAAATACTGGCACGTTCTCAACATTGGCCTGCAAAACACGCTGGTCTATCGGCTGAACTTCCTGTTCCGCGCCACGTTTGGGCTCATTCCTCTCATGGCGGTCATTTCGGTCTGGCGCACGATCTACGCGGGCAAGCCCGGCGGCACTGTGGGCACCTACGAGCTGGCGCAGATGGTCTCCTACTATCTGGTCATCACCATCGTGGATGCGCTGACCGCCGTTACCGAGGATGACTGGCAGATCGCCGCCGACATCAAGGACGGCAACATCAGCCAGTTCCTCCTCAAGCCGATGGATTACCTGACCTACCGGCTGTGCCTCTTCGGTGCGGGGCGGCTGGTGTATGCCGCCGTGGCGGTGGTGCCGACCGTTGCCTTCATCTGGGTGCTGCGCGATAACTTCGTGCTGCCGCCCGACGCCGCGAGTGCCGCCGGCTTCGCCGTATCGCTCCTGCTCACGGCGTTGCTGCAGTTCCTCTTTAGCTTCACGCTGGCGCTGCTGGCGTTCTGGGTGCTGGAGGTCGCCACGTTCATCTTCATTGCGTTCGCCTTTGAATACCTCGCTGGCGGCCACCTGTTTCCGTTGGACATTCTGCCGCCGGCGGTGGCGGGGGCGTTGGATTACACCCCGTTTCCTTACATGCTCTTTTTACCCGTGAGCATCTGGCTCGGCCGCGTGTCCGGCGATACGCTGTGGCTGGGATTGCTGGTGCAGGCCCTGTGGGTGGTGGCGGCCTTTGCCTTGGCACGGCTGGTCTGGAGCCAGGGCATCCGGAAATACTCGGCGGTGGGAGGATGAAATGAGTTCCAACCTGCCAGGATCGCCGTCCAAGTCTGCGGAGCCCATGCGGCACCCCGCATCCGGCGCGCGTCATTACCTGTCGCTTTACGCGGCGCTCTGGCGCAACTCCGTAATCCGCGAGCTGGGCTTCAAGGTGAACTTCCTGATGTGGATCGTCGTGGAGGGACTTTGGTTTGTGCTGCAGTTGTCGTTCATCGGCGTGCTTTACCTGCACACCGAACGCATCGGCTCCTGGAGCAAGTGGCAGGTGGTGGCGCTGGTGGGGACGAGCCACCTCATCCAGCAGCTTTTCACGGCCCTCTTTCTGACCAACCTCACGGCGCTCTCCGAGCACATCCGCACCGGCAAGCTCGACTTCATGCTGTTGCTGCCGGTCAACACCCGCTTCCTCATCTCGCTGCGGCAGGTGGACCTCGGCGGCTTCGTGAACGCCGCAAGCGCCGGCTGCGTGATCGGTTATGCGCTGCATCGGCTCGGGCACCTTCCGGCAGCCGCAGAGGTCGCGGGTTTTGCCCTGCTCATCGTGGTGGGCATCCTCATCCACTACTCGCTGATGCTGATGCTCTCGGCCACGAGCTTCTGGACCGTGCGCGCGCAGGGCATCGTGTGGGGCTACTACAACCTGTTCAACATCGCGCGCCTGCCGGACGAGGCATTTCGCGGCGCGTTCAAGGCCGTGTTCACCTTCGCATTGCCCATGCTGCTGGTCTCGAACGTCCCGGTGAAGCTGCTCGTGGGCAAGCTCGGCTCGCCGCTGGAAATGCTCCTGCTGCTCGCCCTGGCGGCGCTCATCTTTGTTGCGTCGGAACTGCTCTGGCGCACCGCGCTCCGCCGCTACACCAGCGCGAGTTCGTAACAGTGGAAGGAGTTAGGTTGGTGCTGAATTGGTTTACGCGGCACGCTTCTGTTCCCGCTCCGTCCGCCATCGCCACCACGCGGCCAGCAGGCTGCCGATGACCGAGTGAAACACGCTCGACACCGCGCACGGCACGGGCGCGAGGGTGCCCGGGAAGTGCTTCTTCGCCAGCACCACACCGAGGCCGGAGTTCTGCATCCCAACCTCGATGGAGATCGTGCGGCAGACGATCTTGTCGTAGCCGAACAGCCTGGCGAAGCCATAGCCCAGCGCGAAGCCGCCCGCGTGCAGCAGGAACACGCCCAACAGCAGCACCGCGCCCGACTCACGGATGGGCTGCGCGTTCTGCCCGATGACGCTCGCCACGATGAGCGTGATGAAAACCACCGACACGAGCGGCGCCGCAGGCAGCACCTTCGTCACCAGTTTCGGCGCGTAATGATGCAGCCCGAGGCCCAGCACCAGCGGCAGGAGCACCACTTGCACCGTGCTCAGGAACAGGCCCATTGCATCCACCGGCACGATCGCGCCGGCGAGGGACTTGGTCAGCAGCGGCGTCATCACCACGGCGGCGAAGGTGGTGCACATCGTCATCAGCACCGAGAGCGGCACGTCCGCACGGGCCAGAAAGGTCACGACGTTCGACGCCGTCCCGCCCGGGCAGCAAGCCACGAGGATGAGCCCCACCGCCATGTGCTTTTCGAGCGGGAGCGCGCTGGCGATGCCCCAGCCGAGGAACGGCATGATGGAGTATTGCGCGAGGAACCCGGCCGCAATGGCCTTGGGCATTTTGAGCACGCGCTTGAAGTCGTCCACGCTCAACGTGATGCCCATCCCGAGCATGATGATGGCGAGCCCCCACACGATGCAGGTGCTGTTGAACCAGATGAACAGCGCCGGTTCCACCAGCGCCGCCGCGCCGCCGAGCAGCGCCCAAAGCGGGAAAAGGTTCGTGAGCCAGTCGAGAATGCGTTGCATGAAAGGCCGATTTTAGTCCTGGCCCATCGGCGAACCAAGCGGTAATTCGCCGCGAGGCGCTTTGACTCCCCGCGCCCCATGGCGTTAACTCCCCGCGTGCCATCCGCGCGTCACACCGTGCTGTTCGACAGCGAGTGCTCCCTCTGCACCTTCCAGATGAAGCTGCTCACGTGGCTGGACTGGTGTGAGGTGGTGCGGCTGGTGCCCATCGCGGACCCGGAGGCCTCGCTCATCGCACCCACGCTCACACGCGAGGCATTGCTGGAAGCCATCCACTGCGTCGCGACGGATGGAGCCATTCATCGCGGTGCGCGGTGCATCCGTTTCGTTGGGCTGCGGATGCCGCTGCTGATTCCGGTAGCCCTGGTGCTCTGGATTCCCGGCGTCATCTGGATCGCGGAACGCATCTACATGTGGGTGAGCCGAAATCGTCACCTCCTCAGCCGTCTCTTTGGCTGCAAGGACGCCTGCGCCATCCTGCCCGCCCGGCGGCGGAGCGGTGATTGATCCGCGCTCTGGTCAGCTGGCTGCCTCAAGGGCCGCATGCTCACTTGCTCACTTGCTAAATTGGCGACCTGCTGATCGGTGGCCGCCAAAGCTCTGTGGCGGCACCGCGCTTCCCTCCGCTGCCGCGGCGTGCTTTCCTCGCGTGAGTGACCGTGGCGATTGAACAACGCATCCGTGGCAACGTGGTGTGGCTGGTGCTGGACCGGATCTGGCGCGTGGCGCTGAACCTGTGCGTGCTTGGCGTGGTGGCTCGCCACCTTGGTCCGGAGCGGTTCGGTCTGCTCAATTACGCAGCCAGCCTTGCGGCTTTGTTTGCGGTAGTGGCCAGTGTCGGCCTTGAGGGCGTGGTCATTCGCGAGCTGCTCGCCCGCCCGGCGGATTCTCCTGTCCTGCTGGGGACCGCAATGGGTTTGCGGTGCGGAGGTGGGCTGCTGGCGCTGGGGCTGGCCGGGCTGATCGGGTGGAGTCACGGTGCGGATGGCGAGCTCGCCGTTTTGGTATCGCTTGTCGCGGCGGGTTTCCTGCCCCAGGCGCTGGAGGTGGTTGACCTTTGGTTTCAAAAGGAAATGCAGGTGCAGGGCGCGGTCGTGGCACGTGGCATCGCCGCCGCACTGGGGGCCGCAGTCAAGCTGGGCCTGGTGGCTGCGCAAGCGCCGCTGACCTGGTTCGCCGCCGCGTTGGGACTGGATTTCGCGCTGGCGGCCGCGGTCCTGGCCTGGCTCTGGGGACGGAAGGGCGGACGGTGGGGGGAGTGGCGGTTTTGTGGCGCGACTGCGGCGCGGCTGCTCGCGGCTGCCTTGCCGTTGGTGGGGGCAGGCCTGTTGGTGGCCGTGTATCTGCGTGTCGAGCAGGTCCTTGTCCGTGAGCTGCTCGGTGATGCGGCCGCGGGCGTATACTTCGCGGCTGCCCGGCTGGCTGAACAATGGAGCCTGCTGCCTGCCGTCCTGGTCACAGCCGTGTATCCGCTGCTGGCCCTTCAGCCGGCAGAGGCGGCTTCGCAGGACCGGCGGATGCAGCAGTTGTTCGATGCGTTGACGCTGCTTGGATTGCTGATTGCGGTGGGGATGACACTGGTGGGGCCATGGCTCATCCCACTTTTCTTTGGCCCTACCTATCAAGCCGCCGTCCCTGTCCTGATCGTCTTGGCGTGGACCGCGCCCATCATCTTCAACGGGGCGGCACGGGCGCAATGGCTGCTGCTGGCTGGGCGCACGGTTTATCACATTCCCTCCGCATTGTTGGGGATCGCAGCGAACGTTGCCTTGGGGCTTTGGGCACTGCCGCGCTTCGGGCCGGCGGGTGCCGCAGCCAGCGCGTTGGCCGGTTATGCTTGCAGCGCGTTCCTCACCTCGTGGCTCTTTCCGCCGCTCCGGCCGTGCGCACGCTTGCAGATGCGAGCCTTTCTCCTACCCTTTGCCCCGCACCGTATCCGCGAACTTTTCCAGCTCATCCGTGAACCTTGACTACCGCCACTACTACTCCCGGTGGCATCCTGAAACGCCCCAGCACCAGGCGGACATGAGCGCCTTTTACCGCCGGGTGCTGGGCCCGCACCTGTCGGGACGCAAGGACACGCGCGTCCTGGATGTTGGCTGCGGTGGCGGTTACGCCTTAATGGCGCTGCGCGAGCTGGGCTACACCAACCTAGCCGGGGTGGAAAGTGACGCCGGGCAGGTTGCCTCCTGTGCCGCCAAGGGGTTGGGGGTCGCACAGGTCGCCGATACGGCCGCGTTTCTCCGCAGCCGGGCGGGCAGCTATGACCTGCTGCTCTGCCTGGATGTCATCGAGCACATCCCGCATGGCGAGCAATTGCCCTTCGCCGCTGCGCTCGCCGCCGCGCTCGCGCCGGGTGGCACGCTCGTGTGCAGCGTGCCCAATGCGAACTCCACGCTGGCGGGCCGTTGGCGCTACAATGACTGGACGCATCATGGCAGCTTCACCGAGCACAGTTTGGACCTCCTGCTGCATAGCGCCGGCTTCGCCGACATAACCGTGGGCGAAGTGGAGTTCCATACGCGGCCTGTCAACTGGTGGCTGCCTTTCCTCGGTGGGGCCCGGCACTGGTGGGCACTGAGGTTTTTTCGGGCTTGGCGGCGGCTGGAGGTCATGGCGGAACTTGGGCCGCAGGAGGGCCGTTCAGTGCCGCTGTCGCTAAACCTGCTCGCGGTGGCCCGGAAGCTGTGACCATGCGCGTCGTTTCCTTCGACGTGTTCGACACCGTGCTGGTGCGCGTGCAGGCGCGGCCAGTGGACCTATTCGGGGAGCTTGGTGCGGAGCTGGCCGCAGCCGGATTGAAGGTGCCAGCCCCTGCCGAGTTCGCCCGCGTCCGACAACAGGCGGAGCTGACGGCCCGCCGCAGTGCTCCCGGAGGCGAGGTCACGTTGTCGGAAATTTACGCGGAGCTTGCCAGCCACCTTGGTTGGGATGCGGCCGAGCGGGCGCGGGCGCAAGAACGTGAGCTGGAGCTGGAATCCGAGTCTCTGAAGCCCGTTCCCGGCATGGGTCAGCGCGTTCTTGCTGCGCGAGCCGAGGCGGATGAGGTCTGGTTCCTGTCCGACATGTATCTGCCCGCCGCGTTCATTGAGTCCTTGCTTCGGCGTGAGGGCTTCTTCCGCCACGGCGACCGGCTGTTCGTCTCCGGTGAGCACCGTGCGTCCAAGCACCGGGGAGACTTGTTCACGAAGGCTCGGGTGCAGGCGGGTCGGCTCATCACCGACTGGCTGCACGTAGGCGACAACCCGCATGCCGATGACGCCGTGCCACGCGCCCAAGCCATCCGCACCGAGCTCAGGCGTGAGGCGGGGCTGAACCGCTACGAAGCGCTGGCCTGCGGGACACGCCCGGAGTCAACGTGGTGCTCGGTCTTGGCTGGCGCGATGCGCCGCGCGCGGCTGGCCAACCCGGAGACCGACCCGACGCGGCGCATCATCTGGGACACAGGCTGCGACATCGTGGGGCCACTGGTCGTGGGCTTTGTCCATTGGTGTCTGGAACAGTCGGCGCAACGAGGCTTGCGGCGGCTCTATTTTGTCGCGCGTGACGGGCAGTTGCCACAGCGGGTCGCCGAGCGGCTGGCCTCCGCGTGGAATTATCCGGTGGAGTGCCGTTACCTTCATGGGTCGCGACAGGCCTGGCATCCCGCCTCGGTGTGGCGGCTTCAGGAGGCTGACCGCGCTTGGGTGCTGCGCCGGACGCGCGGGCTGAACTTGCTGCAGGTGTTGGAGCGCCTCGGGTTGCAAGCGGAACGGCTGACGGACCAGTTGTTGGCTGCAGGCTTTGCACAGACCGGCTGGCGGGCCGCGCTCGAACCGGCGGAGACGGAGGCGCTCTGGCGTTGGCTGCAATCCCCGCCCATGGCGGCGGTGATTGCGGCGGAGGCCGCCCGGCGCCGGGCGCTGGTCAAACGCTATCTTGCCCAGGAAGGCGTGGGTGACGGCACGCCTTGGGGCATGGTGGACATCGGTTGGCACGGGCATTTGCAGCGGAGCCTTGGCCGCGTGCTGGCGGACGAGGAAGGTGAGCTTCCGCTTGCCGGTTTTTACCTTGGCCTGCTGCCCAGTGCGGCCAGCGGGGCTGGGCACACGATGGATGGGTATTGGAACCTGCTGCCCGCGCACGGCCACGGCGTGGCGCGACTCAATCATGCCCTGCTGGAACTCTTCCTCGCCGCCGACCATGGTTCGGTGCTGGGTTTCCGCGAGGAGGCGGGCCGCATAGTGTCCGTGCTGCGCGAAGCCTCGAATCCAGGCGCGCCGGCCTGGAGTGTGGCCACCTTGCAGGCGGCGGTTCTGAAGTTCACCGAGTGCTGGCTGGAGGTCGCCCCACGGGCGGTCTGCCCGCCGCCGGACTGGCTGGCCGTTGCGCGCGAAATGTATCTGGAATTCTACGAACGGCCCACGCGGGAAGAGGCGGCCGTGTGGGGTGCCGTGCCCTTTGCTGACGGTCAGGTGGAACAGGAACTCCACACCCTGACTCCGCAACTAGTCGGCCCGCTGTGGCGGGCCATTCCCCCGGGGCGACGGCCTGTTTACTGGTGGATGGAGGGAGCGCTGGCTCAGCAGTCTTGCTGGCCGCTCCGGCTCTACTTGGCCTTGCGCAAAGCCAAGCGGAGACTAACTGAATGATCCCGGGCGCGCGGCTGAGTCTTCCTGTCCATGGCCCGAGACCGACGGCGGACCGGGTCTCAATGGCGTGGTTGTCACCACCCTCGTAAAATTCTAAACTGGCACATGAGGTTGCTGCTGTTGCATCCGGAAGCCCGCTATTACGGCGGGGCCGAGCGCGTGCTGGAGCATTTCCTGGCGGGCCTGCTCGCGGCGGGCCACCAGGTCACAGTAGGTGTGGCCCCTGGCAGCCGGGTTGCGTCGCGGTTGCCCCAAGGATGCTCCGTGCTAGCTCTGCCGGACAATGGCAGATTTTCCCTCCTAACTCTTGGGCGCACAGCCCTCATGGTCCATGGCGCGCACGGCCGGACGCCGTTTGACCTGGTGCACGGATGGGGCGCGCGCGACTGGGAGTTGACGGCTCTGACGGGCCGCCTGCTGCGGCGTCCGGCCACGGGCACGCTGCATGACCATCCTGCTGCCGGGTTTATTTCGCCAGCCCGGCGGCGGCTGATGCAGTTGGCCGCCAATCATGGACTGCGCCGGGTGGCATGTGTCTCCGAGGCCGTGCGTGAGGCCTGTCTGCAGCGGAAATACCCGGAAGAAAAGCTGGAGGTGATTCATAACGGCCTGCCGGCACCGGCACCCTTGCGGCGTGAATGGGGGGCGGCGGGCCGCCTGCGGCTGGGATTCTTGGGCGTGTTCTCGGAGCGTAAAGGGCTGCGGGGACTGTTCGCCGCGCTCGCGGCGTTCGCCGGGCGTGCCAAGCGGCCATGGGAGCTGCACGTGGCGGGTGAGGCCCAGGACGAGGCGGGCCGCCAGCTCGTGGCCGGCATCAAGCGGGAGTATTCCAACGCTCCATGGTGGGCGCAAGTTCACTGGCATGGTTGGGTGGCCGCGCCGGCCCAATTTCTCGGTTCCCTGGACTTGCTGATCGTGCCCTCGGCGGAGTTCGATCCGCTGCCCACCGTGTTGTTGGAAGCCGGGCAGATGGGCACGCCGGTCATGGCTACCCGTGTGGGCGGAGTTCCGGAAATCGTGTTGCCAGGTCAGACGGGATGGCTGTTGGAGCCGGGCGATTGGGCGGAAGCTGCCGGTCAGTTAAGCTGGCTCACAGAGCAGCCGGCGGGCGAACTGGCCCGGTGCGGCACGCGGGCATTTCAGCGGGTGACCACCGAGTTTGCCTTGGCGCAGATGGCCGAGCATTACGGCCGGTTCTTTGGTGCCGCTTCCGGGTCCTCTTGACGCACTCGTTGAGCCGCTTGAGTGCATCGACCGGCGCGTGGATGAGGGCGCTGACATTCGAGCTCATCCTCAAAAAGGATGGCCACCCTGCCCCCGCATGGGGGCGGAGACCTCGGGCGGTATTTGTCGCTGAAATAGGGAATCACGGCCGGGGACTGCGGGAAATTCCGGAGGCGAAAAGGATTGCGGGCTATCGGACCATCCTCTCTGCTTCGGTGCGCGATGGATGCTAACAGTGCCAATTTGGGCCGGGCCTTGGCGTATGCCTTGATTGTCCCGGTATGCCTGTGGCTCGGGTTGATGTTGTCCACCCCCACCTCCGCAGTCAGCTTGGTGGGGGTGGGGGCGGTAGTTGTGGCACTGGCTCTGCCCTTGTTATTGCGGTGGCATTCGTTCCTGCTGATTTGTCTCTGGAATGCGGCGGTGGTGGTGCCGTTCCTGCCGGGGCAGCCGCCGGCGTGGGTGCCCTTGGCGGGCTTGAGCCTGGCCATTGCGGCGGTGAACCGGACCCTGCGACATCGATCTCAATTTATCTGGGTGCCTTCGGTGGCAATCCCGTTGTTGGTGCTGGCCGTGGTGATCACCCTGACCGTGGCGATCCGGGGTATTGGGGCTCGGGCTTTCGGCTCTGAGCTGTGGGGGGCCAAGCGCTATCTTTGGGTTTTCGGTGCGGTGTTGGGCTATTTCGCACTGACTGCGGCACGTGTGCGGCAACGGGAGGCGAACTGGCTGGCAGGCCTGTTTTTTCTCTCTGGGACGACGGCCATCATGAGCGATCTGGCGTTCGCGGGAGGGAGGGCGTTTTATTGGCTGTTCATGTTTTTTCCCACGGACGTGGCCTTTCACCAGGCGATGTCAGCCGACACGTTGAAGCGGTTCACGGGAATGGCATGGATGGCGCAGGCCGGCACCTGGTTCATGCTGCTGCGCTATGGCATTCGGGGCATACTCGACCTGCTGAGCCCTTGGCGGCTGCTGCTGTTTGTCGGCTTGTTTCTGTTCGGGCTGTTTGGCGGGTTTCGGTCGTCCATCATTCTGTTTGGGCTGTTGTTCATGACGCAGTTCTGGTTCGAGCGGCTGGTGTGGACACGCCTGTTCTTCGTGGTGCTGTTGGGCGCGCTATTGGTGGGCGGGGTGGTGGTGGGCTTTGCCGAGCGGTTGCCGTTGTCTGTGCAGCGCAGCCTGAGTTTCCTGCCGATCGAAGTGCATCCGGCGGCCCGGCAGGATGCTCAGGGCACGCTCGACTGGCGGCTGCAAATGTGGCGGGTGGTGTTGCCCGAGGTGCCGCAATACTTGTGGCTGGGCAAGGGCTACACGTTCAGCGGCACGGATTTTGTGTTGGTGCAGGAGTCCATCCGGCGGGGAATGTTCACGGCCTACGAAGACACGCTGGTGAGCGGCAACTACCACAATGGACCGCTGACCTTGCTGATTCCCTTCGGCTTGCCGGGCGCTTTGGCATTTGTGGCCTTCCTGTGGGGCGGCTGGCGGGTGTTGCAGCGGAACTATCGGCATGGGCCGCCGGAACTGAAGCGGGCCAACACGTTTCTGATCGCCTATTTCAGCGCCCGGCTGCTGTTCTTCCTGATTTTTTACGGCCAGTTCGATCTCGATCTGATGGTGTTCACGGGCACTGTGGGGCTCAGTCTTGCCATTAATGGCGGCATTTGCTCGCCCTCGCCACCCGCAGCCAGTCAGTGACGGGCCATGAACGCGGTCATTGACACAAACCCGATTCACGTGACCCAGGCCGGCGTGGCCCGCTACGTGCGCGGCCTTCTGCATGGCTTGGAGCAGGTCCGGCCCGCTGGCTGCCGATGGACGCCGTTGTCCTGGCCGGTGGACAATTTTGCTTACACCCAGCCGCAGCGTGCGCTCAAGACTGCCTTCCGCGAACTCGTGTGGGCTAACTTTCAGGCCCCGCGATTCATCCGGCGAGCCGGGGCTGGGTTGTTTCATGCCACGTCCGCTTTCCCCATCCGAGTGCCGACCGGGACAAAACGGGTGGTGACGCTTTACGATCTGGCCTTGCTGCGGCATCCGGAGCGGTTCCGGCGCTGGCAGCTTTTTTCTGGTCGTCGGCTGCTGCGCCGGTTGTCCGAGGCTGACCGCGTCATCACCATCAGCCAGTTCACTGCGGATGAAGCCATGGCCCTGCTGGGCTTGCCGGCGAGGAAACTTTCTCCTGTGCTGCTGGGCTGGGATGCGGCAGAGGCCAAGGAATCCGCCGACGCGATCCCCGCCGGGCTACCCGGTGAGTTTTATCTGTTCGTGGGCTCCCTCGAGCCGGGCAAGAATCTCGCACTATTGCGGGAAGTGTGGTCGTTGGCGGGGCAGTCCGGCCGTCCGCTGCCTCCCTTGCTTATTGTGGGAGCCCGTTGGGCGGGCGTGCCGGGTGAAGGTGCGCCGCCGCCGGACTGGCATTATCTCGGCCATGTTCCGGATGCTCAGCTCGCCGCGTTGTATCGCCGGGCCCTGGCGCTGGTATTCCCCAGCAAATACGAAGGTTTCGGCCTCCCCGTGCTGGAGGCGATGGGGCGCGGTTGCCCGGTTCTTTGTTCCCGCGTTGCCAGCCTGCCGGAAGTGGGCGGAGATGCCGCCTGGTGGTGTGAGTTAAATGCCGCCAGCTATCTGGCGGCCCTGCGCGAATGTGCCATCAACGGCCCGGCGCGCGAGCGTTGTGTGCAAGCCGGCCCGGCGCGGGCGGCCCAGTTCTCGTGGCGGAAGTGCGCCGAGGAAACAGCCTCGGTTTATCGCGCCATCAACGAATGAACGCTCGCCCGCTTACACTTACGGTTTCGCTGGCCGACCAGCTGTTTTCCCAGACCAAATCCGTCGGCATTTTTAACTTGTCACTGGGGTTGGTTGAACAGCTCTCCCGACGATCTGAGTTGGCGCGGTTCACGGTGCTGGCCAACCGCTCTCTCGCTGGCCGCCTGCCACCGCATCTGGACGTGCGCTGGCATGATGGACCGGCGGGTAGCCGGCTAGGGCGGCTGATTTGGGATCAATGGGGCGTTTATTCCGCCGCCGCCGGCACCGGTCATGACTGGCTGTTCCTGCCCAAAGGCTTTGCTTCCTTCGTGCGCGCCTGTCCTGTTCGCATGGCTGCATGCGTGGCCGACACCATTCACGACCACTACCGCCAGCACCACCCCTGCGCGGTCAACAGATACGAGCAGGCCTATTTTACAAGGAGTTTTTGGGCTGCTGTCCGGAGCGCACGGGTTCTCTTCACCATCAGCGATTTCACGACAGGTGAAGTCCTCCGATTGGCCAATGCGCGTGGCCTCCCACCCCCGTCGGTTCACACCATGGGCATCGGCTTTACCCCACCGATTACCCCGGCGGGCGCCAAAGTAAACCGGGTTTGCGTCCTCTCCAGCCCCTTTCCCCATAAGCGAACGGAGCTGGCTGTGCAGTGGTTGGCGCGCTGGCAGCGAGAATCCGTATTTGACGGCGAAGTGCACTGGGTGGGCAGGGCTCCTGCGGGTCTGGCCTGGCCTGCCTTTGCCAACTGGCGGCATCATGAGCGGCTGCCGGAAACCGACTATCGGGAGCTGTTGGCCCGTGCGCGGGTGCTGGTGTTCTTCTCGGAATACGAAGGTTTTGGAATGCCGCCGGTCGAGGCGACGTTGGCCGGAGCCTGCCCGGTTTACTCCGCTATTCCCGCCACGCGCGAGGTGATGGGAGGGTGCGGTTTTGCCTTCAGCAATCAGGATTACCCGTCCTTCCGGCACGCCCTGTCGGCTGCGCTGCAAGTCTCTGGTGACTCGCTCGCTCGCTGGGGCGAGGACCTGCTGAGGCGCCACAGCTGGGAGCGGGTTGCAGACCGGCTGCTAGCCGTGCTGCAAGCATGCAACGCCACAGGTGGCTCCTGACTAGGGAACCCCGGTTTACCGGACGAGGATGTCCGGCCGCTGCCAGACCCCGTCTTCCCCTTCCACGCTGACCGTGGGCCAGTTGCGTGCGGCGGTGATGATTTCGGGGCCGGAGCTCGTAGCCAGAATGGTGTCCTCGCTCTTGGTGCCGGTGATGGACGGGTTCCACGCGAAGGGCTGGTTCTCCAGCACCACGCCTGGCGCGGTCGGGGAGCCGAGGTAATCGCGGCCCTGATAGCCGCAGGGGCCGCCCTGGTGGTGGAGGTGCCATTCGTCCGCGAAGCCCACCGCGTCGTAGGCGGCGACGCCCTGACGGAACGCGTCTTTCACCGGCGTGCCGACCTGGGTGGCAAGGTGCAGTTCGGTGTCCACCGCGCACACGGCGTCATGACGGCGGCGGAGATCCTTGCTGATCGGGCCGAAGTGAACAATCCGCGTCAGGGCGACGATGAGGCCGTGCTGCCGGGCGCACAGGACGACCTCGGCGTGTCGGCGGAGCTTCTTGGTGGTCGGGCGCGGGTGGCGGTAGTTCCGGATCCGTTCGTCGGTGGCGACCAGCACAACGATGGGCGTCAGGTTGCGTTCCCAGCAGCGCTCGGAGAGCGCGCCGGCGATTTGAAATTCGCTCTGGCCGGGCTGGAGGCTCTGGCAGGTTTCGTTCAACGCGGCTTCGGCCGCTTTACCCAACGCACGGTAGCGTTTCACTTCGGCCGCCTGTAACGAGTAGTGCAGCGGCGCGAAGAGTTCGGGTCGGGCCTGGGTGCCCCAGTCGCCGCAGTCGGAGAGCGTGCGCTTCGGGTCGACGACCTGTTTTAGCGCTTTCACCGCGCTGGTGCTGTCGTGCCATTCCCAGAGCAGCGGCTTCGCGCCGAGGCCCTTCACCACCTCGTCCTGCAAGCAGCGCATCTCGATGCGGTTGGCGAAGACGTAAAAGCCCTTCGCGGTCACGACGAGCTGGCCGAAGCTGAGATTGCTGTTGATCGGGATGTGCGCCTCGCCGCCGCAGGCGAGCCAGGAGAAGTTGGGCTGGAGGCCGAGCAGGGCGGCGTCGGCCTGGTGCTGCTTCAGCAGCGCGCGGACCTGGGCGAGTTTGGTTTTGAGTTCGGGGTTCATGGTGTTGGCGCTGGCGTTGTGGGTATCGGTGGGAAACGCGCCGGCCTGCCTGAAACCTGAGCTGCGCAGGGGCCGCACTGGAAAGGAATTGCGTCGCGTTTCCGGCTGCCGATACAGTCCGCGCATCCTAAGCGCCGGCGCGCTCAACTCAACTTTTTTGATGACCGAGTGGAACATTCAGGGTCGTTCACATGCCTGTCAGGCGTGCGAAAAGCCGTTTGCGGACAAGCAGTCCTACCACACGCTGCTCGCCCTTGAGCGCCATGAACTGGCGCGGCAGGATGTGTGTGAGGCGTGCTGGACGGCCCAGTTCGCCGAGGGCGCAAAGGACCGCAAGGGCTTCATCTCGCACTGGGTGGGCGAGTATCAGGCCCCGCCACCCGCGCCACCGGAGCCGATCCAGAAGGAGACCGCCGAGACGCTGCTGCGCAAGCTGATGGAGAAGAACGATCCGCAGTTCCGCGCCGCCTCGTTCATCCTCGCCGTGATGCTGGAGCGCAAGAAGCTGCTCAAGGTGAAGGCCCAGTTGAAGGAGAACGGCCAACGCGTCTTCGTCTATGAGCAGCCGAAGACGGGCGATGTGTTCACGATTGCGGACCCGGATTTGCAGCTCACCCAGCTGGAAGCCGTCCAGCGGCAGGTGGCAGCGTTGATGGAGGGCGGCCTCGACACGCCGGCGGAACCGCCTGCCTACGTCGTGCCGCCGGAGCAGCCGCCAGTGGCCGCGCTGGCGGGCACGGGTGACGAAAAATCCCAGTAAACGCCGACTTTCGTGTCCAGCCTTGACGCCCTCCAAACCCGCCTGGGCCACCAGTTCCGCGATCCGATGCTGTTGCGGCTGGCGCTGACGCACCCATCCATATCCCACGAGTTGGGGGCGAGCCTGGATCACAACCAGCGGCTCGAATACCTGGGCGATGCGGTCCTTCAACTCGCGCTTTCCCGTGAACTGTTTGACCGTTATCCCCATCACGACGAAGGCCCGCTGACCAAGATCCGCGCGCAGCTGGTCAACCAGTCGTCCCTCGCCGCCCACGGCCGGGCGCTGGGATTGGGCGAGCACCTTATCCTGAGCCGGGGGGAACAGCTCAGTGGTGGACGTGAGCGGCCTTCGATTCTGGCCGATGCCTTTGAAGCCGTGCTCGGCGCACTGTTTCTTGACGGTGGTTTTGACACCGCGCGGGCAGTCATCATCGAGCGATTCCGAGATGTCCTGGTCAACATCGAGACCACCACAGTTTCTGACAATCCCAAGGGCGCGTTGCAGGAAATCCTCCAGGCCACGTCCAGCGAGGCGCCGCAGTATCAGGTCCTCTCAGCGTCCGGGCCGGACCACGACCGGAGCTTTGAATGCGCCGTGTATCACAAGGGGGAGGAAATCGGCCGGGGCTCAGGCAAGAGCAAGAAGCTGGCGGAAAGCCAGGCCGCCGCCGCCGCCCTGGCCCGCATGCGCGAGAAGCCGGTCGCTGCGAGTTGAATCACCGCGCCATCCGCAGGGCGACCGCGCCGGTGGTGTCGTCGGACAAGGTGAATTTGCCCTCCGCCGGGTTGAAGGTCAGCTCCACCGGCCGCCGCGCGGCGGCCGGATCATAAGCCAGAAAGCGCGGTCCGCCCTCGCCCTCGCGTGGGGCGAACACCAGCAGCGCCCTCTGGTAGCGCAGTTGATGCTTCCGATAGAGCTGGACCACCACCGGCTGGTTTGCGGCGAGCCGCGCGTTGAGGCGTGCGACTTCCGCGACGCCGTCGGTCGTGTCGAAGGCCCGCGTGATCAACGGAGCCCGGCTGGCGCACTCGCACACGAGCCACGACTCCGTGCGCAGCAGGTAGCCATGCAGCCGGCTGAACTCGCGGAGATTCGCATAGCCGGGCACGACCACGCGCCGTGCTTCCGGGGAAGCCTCACGTGGATTGCGACCCAGCACCTCGCGCACGAGGGCGATGCGCTGCGCGCTGGTCGGCGGTTGCGCCGCTGGCTCGAAGCGCGCGTGCAGGAAAAACTGCCGGGCCACTTGGGCGTCCGCCCAACCGCGCAGCGCGGGATCAGCGAGCGGCTCACGATTGTCGGGTGAGCGGTTTTCCGGGACGGGTTCGGCCAAGGTGTCCGTGGCGAAGTCAAACGCCCGCGGCCCTGGCACCAGGCCGGCGGTGGGCCGCACCAGTGAACAGCCGGAGAACAGGAGGAGAGCCAGGCCGGCCGCGAGGGTGAGGGTAAGTCGTTGCATGGGCCAAGTGCAGCCGGCCAGCTTCAGCGCGCAGCTTCAAACTCAAGAGCCTGACCTAGGCGTCGAGCCGAAGCGGAAACTTGGGGCACACCGTCGAGCGTGGGCAGGCGACGCCGGGATTGTCCTTGTGAAAAAACGACAGCCGACCACGCCCATCGCACAGCCAGACTTCCTCTGCGCCCGCCTCAAAATACAGCCGCCGCTTCTCCTCGATTTCGCTCCGTGTGTTGCTGGGCGAGACGACCTCCACGCAAATCTCCGGGGCGCGCACCAGCACGTCTTTCCGCCGGGCCTTGGCGATGCGGCCCGTCGAAATCCACGCCACGTCCACGCCTTTGATGCCCTCGCTGGTGGACACAGGACACTCGGTAAGCACCTTGCCTCCCCGCATCAACGCATGAAGCTGGATGGCGATCCCCGACTGGTGGGCGCTGTGGTCGAATCCGGGCGGGGGCATCATAATCGCATGACCAAAACGGTCGGATTCAACGCGGAAGTCATACGAGGCCAGCGCGGGGTCGGCACAGATTTCCTCCCAGCGCTCCAAGTTGAACGCGTGCTGGTCGCTCACCACCGGCAAGTCGAGCGTGGTTTCCATGCTGTGGCCAACCGTAGCCAGTTCACCCCGCCGAGGCAATAGCCCGGGCACGTCTACTTGTTGAACGACTTGGTAAAGTCTTCCGCCGTGGTCTGCACGACCTTCTTCTCGTGCCGCGAGTTGGCGATGAGCTCGTTGAGCTTGTTCTCCCAGGCCTTGCTGTCCATCGGCAGGTCGATGCTCTGGCCGATGAGCGAGGAGTAGAGGAGGACGTTCGCCAGTTCGACCGAGCCCATGCCCTCGGCGCCGGGCGCGATGAGCGGTTTGCCGTCGAGGATGGCGTCCACGAAGTTCTGGATGAGGATGCCGTGCGGGTTGGTGGCGGGCTGGAAGGGGATTTCGCACTCCCAGACTTCGGGCTTGGCGAAGCCGCTCTTCGAGGTCTTGCTGAACTCGATCATGTCGCCGTCGTTGCGCGTGAACTTCATCTTGTCGTTCTCGACGACGAGCTTGCCGCGCGTGCCGCAGAGTTCGAGCCGGTTGGTGCCGGGCGCTTCGCCGGTCGAGGAAATGAAGACGCCGGTCGCGCCGTTGGCCCACTCCATGTAGGTCGTGATGTTGTCCTCGACCTCGATGTTGTGATAGCGGCCGAGCTGGCAGAAGCCGCGCACGCTCTTGGGCATGCCGCAGAGCCATTGGAGCATGTCGAGCTGGTGCAGGCACTGGTTGAGCAGCACGCCGCCGCCCTCGCCCTTCCACGTGGCGCGCCAGCCGCCGCTCGCGTAGTAGGCCTCGGTGCGGAACCAGTCGGTGATGATCCAGTTCACGCGCACGAGCTGGCCGAAGTCGGCGCTGTTGAGGAGCTGCTTGATCTTCTGGTAACGCGGTTCGACGCGCATCTGGAACATGCCGGCGAAGACCTGCTTGGGATGCGCCTGCGCCACCGCGATGAGCCGCTCGGCGTCGGCCTTGTGCGCGGAAATGGGCTTCTCCACCATCACATGCAGGCCGTTCTGGAGGGCGTCAATGCCCAGGCTTGTGTGCAAGAAGTGCGGCGTGGCGATGACGATAGCGTCGATCTCCTTCGACCGAATCATCTCCTCGGCGCTGGCGAAGGTCTTGAGGCCGGGCTTGTTCTTGAAGGCTTCGAGACTGGGCGCGAAGGCGTCGCTCACCGCCGTCAACTCGCAGCGGGAAATCTTTTTGTCCAGGAGGTAGCCGCAGTGGAATTTGCCGATGTTGCCGAGGCCGACGATGCCGAGACGGACGTGTTTCATGGCGTCCAGTATCGCTGGCCGTGAAAATGGCGGGCAAGCCTTTTGCGCATGACATGGTATCCGCAGGGTGAACGGCAGGCGCGCGTGGCTTCCGGCTACGGCAACGGTGGTGGCGTTTGAGTCGCCACTGGCACAGGGGAAGCAAATAACCCCGCCAGCTCCGGCACCGTCCCCGCCGCCTGCCAGCCCATCAGACCCGGACGCCACACCAGCGACGCGGCAGTGAGCGTCCCCGCCGTCACCATCTGTTGCAGGACCGCCACGGCAAACGGCCCAAGCTGCTGCCCGTTTTGCGCGACATGGAACTGCCCCACTGGAGCACCCGGCAACGGCGGCGGCGCGTTGGTCGCCGGCAGGTGCGTGACCAGTTGACCCGCCTGCTGCGCCATCTGCTGGCCGATGCCCGCGCCCACCGCCAGCCCCACCCCGGCCTGCATCAACCCCGCGCCCCCGCCCTCGTTCGCGGCGGCAGTCTTGAGCACCTCCATGCTCCGGTCGTATTGGTAAATCTCCCGGCCCAGCAGGTTCAGCTCCGCCGCTTTCTCCTTGAGCACCTTGAGCCGCTGGTAGCTCGCGTCCTCCTCCGGGATGTTGATGGAGTGGAAGAAGAAGTTCACCAACTCCACGCCGAACCGCGCGAACTCCGGCTGGATGGACTGCGCGCAATGCTGGGAAATCACCTCCAGGTGCATGGCCGCCTCCAGCACTGAGATGCGCTGCTGCATGAAGGCCTTGCCCAGATGCACGTTCACCGACTGGAGCAGCACGCCCTTGAAATACTCCACAATCTGCTCCGCCGTGAACACCTTGGCCGTGCCCGTGATGGTTTCCAGAAACTTGCGCGGCTCGCTGATGCGGAAGCCGAACTGGCCGAACGCCCGCACCGGCACCACCA
>CAZQEW010000062.1:11298-24568 GCA_964591495.1 uncultured Klebsiella sp. | reverse complement strand
TCTTCATCGAGCAGGTGGCCTACGTCGCCCGCAAACTCGACGCGATTCAGGAAGGCCCGCGCACCTTGCTCGACAACACCATGCTCATGCACTGCTCGAGCATGATGGCTGGCGCGAAACACGATAACGACCAACTCCCGGTGGTCCTCCTTGGCGGTGCCGGCGGCCGGCTCAAAGGTGGCCGCGCCCTCGACTACAAGGACAAGCCTGACCGCCAGCTCTGCCGCCTCTTCCTGTCCATGATGGACAAGATGGACGTGCGCCCGAAGACCTTCGGCGACGCACAAGCTCCGCTGGCGGAGGTTTGATAGAAGATTGGTTCCTTTGGTTTACTTGGCCCATGAAGACCGTTCTGTTCGCCGTTGTTGCGCTCGCGTTCGCCGCGCGGGCGGAAGACGCCTTCCGCATTGAGAAGGACATCGCTTACCTCGCTCCGGGGCGTAAGGAGAAGGCCGACCTTTACCTGCCCGCGGGCAATCCCTCCGGCGCGCCGCGGCCAGCGGTGGTCATCATCCACGGCGGTGGCTGGACCGGCGGCGACAAGGGCGCGGCGCGCGAGATCAACATCGGGACCAATCTCGCGCTCAGGGGCTACGTCGGCTTGAGCATCAACTATGTGCTCGCCAGCACGAACAAAGATGGCAAAGCCACCTGGCCGCAGAACCTGCATGATTGCAAGACGGCCGTGCGCTGGTTGCGGAAGAACGCCGGGCGCCTGCAAGTGGATCCCGAACGAATCGGAGTGATCGGCGGTTCGGCCGGTGGCCATCTGGCGGCCATGCTGGCGGTGACTGGCCCGAAGGACGGACTCGATCCGCAGGGGCCTTACGGTGAGTTCTCCTGCCGCGTTCAGTGTGCGGTCGATCTCTATGGGCCGGCGGATCTGAGCGGCCGGCTCGACCTGGCCATGCTGGGAAAATCGTCGGCGCAAGCCCCGGAACTCTATCGCGCCGCATCGCCGGTGACTTACGTGGACCGGGATGATCCGCCCCTGTTCATCCTGCATGGCACGGCAGACAACACGGTGCCCGTGGACCAGTCCCGCCTGTTTGCCGCGAAGCTCAGGGAAACGGGGGCGCGCCATGAGTTGGTCATCGTGGAGGGAGCCCCGCACACGTTTCATCTGCAACCCAAGCAACGTGACCTGCGGCCCCTTGTGCTGGGCTTTTTCGACCAGCATTTGAAGTCCACCCGGCAATGAGGCTTCCAAGATGCGGATGAACTTTTGCGCCCGTTGGATCGGCCTGCTGTGGGTTGCCGGTTGCGCTGCGTGGGCCGTCGCCGCGCCGCCGGTGGACCCTCGGGCGTTCTTTGCCCGGCATTGCACCGAGTGTCACGACGCGGAGACGAAGAAGGGCAACCTCGACCTGACTTCGCTTAAGCCGGACTTCGCCGATGCCGAAACCTTCGCGCGCTGGGTGAAGATCCACGACCGCATCGCGTCCGGCGAAATGCCGCCGAAGAAGAAAGCCCGGCCGCCGGCCAACGAAACGCAGGCGGTCACGCGCGGGATGGCCGAGGCGCTGGTGGCTGCCGAGCGGGCGCGTTTTGCAGGTGAGCCGCGCACGCCGGTGCGCCGGCTCACGCGCGCGGAGTATGAACACACCGTGCGCGACCTGCTGGAGCTGCCCGGCGTGCGTTTGCAGGAGCTGCTGCCAACGGACGGCTCCGCGCACGGCTTCGACAAGAACAGCGACGCGCTCGACCTCTCCCACGTCAACCTGGCCAAGTATGTGGAGGCCGCCGACCACGCGCTCAACGCGGCCATCGCCACGCAGCCCGAGGCACCGCCGGTGCTCACGGCGCGGCTTTCACTCGGCGGGACTTACGCGGGCAACTTGATGCTGATGCAGGGCGACGCCGTGCTGCTGCGTGACAAGCAGCACGACCCCGTGGTGCCGCCCGCCGGCGTTTACCCGCATGTCGGCCACGGGCAGCACGAGCAGCTTGGGCTGTTCACCCGCATGAGCAGCGTGGGCGTGTTCCGGCACGAGGACGAGTCGTGGAACCCATATTACCAGACCTTCGCCACGATTTACCCGGGCCGCTACCGGGTGCGGGCGTCGTTTTGGAGCATGACCTGGGACAAGGGCAAAATCCTCCCGTCGCGCGGCGTGGAGGCGGCGCGGCTGTCCGTGGTGTCGTTCAATGAAAACGGCCGGGGCGGCGGGCACCCGAGCACGGTGATTGGCTACTTTGCCGCGCCGTCGCTGGACTCGCGCGTGCACGAGCTGGACCTGTGGTTCAACCCGAAGGACAGCCTCGGCTTCAACGCGGCGTCGCTCGCGCCGGTGGTGCTGTATCGCGTCGGCACCTGGGGGCAGAAAGACCGCACGATGGGCTTCACCGGGCCGTGCATCGTGAACGACTGGGTGGAGGTGGAAGGCCCGCTGCACGACGTGTGGCCGCCCCGCAGCCACCGCGCGCTGTTCGGTGAACTGCCGCTCACGGAATTCAAAGCCGCCGAGCAAAAGAGCGTGCGTCCACCCACGCGCAAGCCGCTGAAGCAGGAAATCATCGGGGCGAAAAACCGCCCCGAGCCGGTGGCCGGCGTGTGGACGATGGCCAGCGCAAATCCACCGGCCGACGCCGACCGTTTGTTGGCGGCCTTCCTGCCGCGCGCCTTCCGTCGGCCCGTTTCCGATGAGGTGCGGCGCCAATATGTGGCGCAGGTGGAGGCGCGTTTGCAGGCGGGCGATTGCTTCGAGACCGCGATGCGCTGGGCGTATCGCGCGGCGCTGTGCGCGCCGGACTTTCTCTACCACGTGGAAGCGGGGCCGGATGCGGCCTCTCCGTCGTCGCTCTCCGCCCACGGTCTGGCCAATCGGCTCGCCTATTTCCTGTGGAACTCGCGGCCGGATGACGCCTTGCTCGCGCTCGCTGCGAAGGGCGCCCTGCGCGAACCCAAGACGCTGCGCGCCGAAGTGGAGCGCTTGCTGAAGGACAAGAAGGCCGAGCGGTTCGTCGAGGATTTCCTCGGCCAATGGCTGAAACTGCGCCAGCTCGCCGCGACGGACCCGGACAAGAAGCTTTACCCCGAGTTCAACGCGTATCTCCAGGACTCAATGCGCGCCGAGACGGTGGCCTTCTTCCGCGAGCTGCTGGACCGCAACCTCGGCGCGGCGCATCTGGTGAAGTCGGACTTTGCCATGCTCAACGAAAAGCTCGCCACGCACTACGGCATCCCGGGCGTGAGCGGGCCAGAAATCCGTCGCGTAGCTTTGCCGCCCGGCTCACCGCGCGGCGGCTTCCTCACGCAGGCGGCCATACTGAAAATCACCGCCAACGGAACGACGACTTCCCCCGTGCCACGCGGCGCGTTCGTCATGGCGCGGCTGCTCGGCCAGGAGCCGGAGCCGCCGCCCGCGAACGTCCCCGCCGTGGAGCCGGATGTGCGCGGCGCCACGACCATCCGCGAGCAGCTCGACAAGCACCGCAACGACGCCGCGTGCGCCGCGTGCCATGTGAAAATTGACCCGCCCGGCTTCGCGCTCGAGAGCTTCGATGTCATTGGCGGCCAGCGCACCCGTTACCGCTCGCTGGAGAATGGCGATCCTGCGCCGCGCGGCTCGATCGACCCCCGCATTGGCATCAGCTTCAAGCTCGGCCCCGCCGTGGACGCCAGCGGCGAGCTGCCGGACGGCCGGAAGTTTGCCGACATCGGGGAGTTCCAAAAACTCCTCGCCGCGCAACCGCGCCCGTTGCTGGAGAACCTCGCGCGGCAACTGGCCGTTTACAGCACCGGCCGGCCGGTGGCCGTCAGCGACCGCGCCGCACTGGCTGCGCTGGTCAGGCGCGTGGAACAGCAGGGCAGCGGCGTCCGCACGCTGATTCACGAGCTGGTGCAAAGCGAACTCTTCCAAACCCGATGAAACCGATGAGCCCATTGACCACGGCCTGCGCCGTGCCGCAGTGTCCGGCCATGCATCCGCCCGCCGCGCCGCACGTCGCCACCCGTTTGCCGCTGGCGCGCCGCGCGTTTCTGCGCGGGGCCGGCGTCACGCTCGCGCTGCCCTTGCTGGAGGCGATGCGCCCCGCGTTCGGCGCGTCGGCTGCCGCGCCACCGCGCCGCATGGTGTGCATCGAGACGAACATGGGCATCCTGCCGCAGTTTTTCTTCCCCGAGAAACCGGGGGCCGATTACGTGCCCGGCCCGTATCTCGAGCGGCTTAAGGCGCATCGCAATCAACTCACCGTCCTCAGCGGGGTGAGCCATCCCGGCGTCACCGGCGGGCACGCGGCGGAGAAGTGCTTCCTCACCGGCACGCCGCACCCGGACCGCGGCGGCTTCCGCAATTGGATTTCCCTCGACCAGTTTGCTGCCGAGCACGTCGGCAACCGCACGCGGCACCCGTCGCTCGTGCTGGCGATGTCGAGCGAGGGACAGACGCTCAGTTACACCCGCAGCGGCGCGCCGATTCCGGCGGAGAAAAGCCCGAAGAAGCTCTTTCAGAGACTTTTTGTGCAGGGCAATCCGAAGGAAGTCGCCGCCAACGTTGAGGCCCTGCAACAGGGCCGCAGCCTGATGGACTTCGTCGGCGACCAATCCAAGCGGCTCAACCGCTCGCTCTCGAAGGCCGACCAGACGCGGCTCGACCAGTATTACACCAGCGTCCGCGAGCTGGAGCGCCGGTTGCACAGCGCCGAGGAATGGGAATACAAGCCCAAGCCCGTCATCACCGCCAAAGCCCCCGAGGACATCGATGACGCGAAGGAGTTCGTGGCCAAGACGCGGCTGATGTTCGACGTGATGAAGCTCGCGCTGGAGACCGACTCGGCGCGCATCATTTCCCTCTTCATCGACACCGTGGTCATCCACAACATCACGCACCACGGCAACCGGCCTGAGGCGCTCGCCGAGCTGCGAGGGCACGAGGAGAAGCAGTTCGACGCGCTCGGCGGATTTCTCAGTGCGCTGGCGGGGACGAAGGAGGAAAACCAAACGCTGCTCGACCGCACGATGGTTCTCTATGGCACGCCCATGGGCAGCGCCAACTCGCACTCGAACGTGAACCTGCCCGTGCTGCTGGCCGGTGGCGGTTTCCGGCATGGCCAACACCTCGCCTTCGACGCGAAGAACAACTACCCGCTCGCCAATCTTTACGTCTCCATGCTGCAACGGCTCGGTGTGGAGGCCGGTTCCTTCGCCACCGGCAAGAGCACGTTACGCGGGCTGGAATTCGCCTGACCCATGCGGGCCCTCATCCTCATCATCGCCCTGCTCGCTGGGCTCGCGCCACTGCCCGCCGCGGAGCAGACCGTCACTCTCCGCCTCGTTGGCCTCAGCGCGCCGGAGCGCGAAGCGGACCTGCGCGAAGTCATCGGAAAAATTCCCGAATTCACCTTGGCCAGCCTCGATGCCGCAAAGGCCGAGGTCACGCTGCGGTTTGACCCGGAGAAACTTTTTCCCCCCGCGAAGGGCAAGCAGCCCGCGCCCGCCGCCGACAAAGTTCTCGCGCGGCTCGACCAATTGCTCGGCACGGCGTCCACGCGGACCTTCAGCCTCACCGAACGCTCGGCCGTGCCCGCCGAGAAGCTCACGAAGCTGGAAATCCCCATCGGGGTGCTCGACTGCAAGGGCTGCCGCTACGCCGCCTACATCGCCGTGGCGAAGCTCGAGGGCGTTGAACGCGCCACCGTCAGCGCCACGCCCAGCGCGGTCGTCGCTTGGGTGGACGCCACGAAGGTGAAGCGTGAGGACCTCGTCGCCGCGCTCAAAAAGATGCGCGTGGAACTGCTCGAAGCACCGTGACCATGGAACACATCACCGACCCTTTCCGCGAGGCGCGCGCCAAGGACGGCGTGTTGCGCTGCCCGTTTCAGGGCGAGACACTGCCGATGATTCTCCGCCACGCCGACGTGCGCGAGGCAGCGAAGGACTGGCAGAAGTTCAGTTCCGACGCGCCGTTCCGCGTGCCCATCCCGTCGGAGGAAGCCGTGCGGACCATGCGGCAGTTGCCCATCGAGACGAACCCGCCGGAGCACACCGAGTATCGGGCGCTGGTCGAGCCATTCTTCCAGCGCGCCAAGCAGCCGGACGTCATCGCCAAGGTGGAGGCGCTGATCGACGAACTGCTCACCGTGGCGCTCGCCCGCGAATCACTCGAAGTCATCAGCGATTTTGCGCTGCCCGTGCAGTCTCTCGCGCTGACTTATCTGCTCAATGTGCCCGAGTCCGAGGCGGACGTCTGGATCGGCTGGGGCATCCACGTCTTCAAGGTGACCGGCGGCGAGTTCAAGAAGGGCAACGTGCTGGAGACGTATCTGCACCGGCAGTTCGACCTCGCGGAGGCGCAGGTGAAGGAGCGGGCCAGCGACGCACTCACGCCCGACGACAGCCTCTTCACGGCGCTTGTAAAGGCCACCTATCGCGGGCGCAAGCTGACCCGCGAGGAGATGATGGGCTTCGGGAACCTCACCTTCGCCGGCGGGCGCGACACCATCATCTACAGCATCGCGAACGTGCTGGCTTACCTCGGCCGCAACCCCGAGGCGCTCGCCTACCTCCGCGCCGACCCGCGCCGCATCGTCCACGCGGGCGAGGAGTTTTTCCGCGTCTTCATGCCGCTCACGCATATCGGCCGCGTGTGTCCCGTGGAAACGGATGTTCACGGCGTGAAGGTGCCGGCCGGCGGCCGTGCGTCGCTCGCCTGGGCCTCGGCCAATCTGGACGAAACCGTCTTCGATGCGCCGACCGAAATCCGCCTCGACCGGAAGCCCAATCCGCACCTTTCGTTCGGCTTCGGCACGCATCTGTGCCTCGGCGCGCCGCACGCGCGGCTCATCGTCCGCACGCTGTTGCAGGCGCTGTGCGACCGCGTGGCTGCGGTGCAAATCCTCCACGCCGAACCGCACGTCGAGCGCGAGGCCGCCTACACCCGCGTAAACGGCTTTGATGTCCTGAGGCTGCGGCTGGCTCCGAAGAACGGATAGTCAGGCTCTGCGAAAACGCCGGCCCGCCTCTATTTCAACTTCACGCCCAGGACGATGCGGCCGTCCAGTTCGCGGGGCAGAGCCGTTAGGTTGGGAAACACCTTCCTCAACGCGGGTGCGGTGGTGGCGGCTGTCTCTACCTCCCGTTCGCCGACCTTCGCCCTGCCGATGACGCGGAATGCCGCGACCGCGCCGGGTGCAACGGTGGCGGGCAGAGTCACCTTGAGCGTTGCGCCGGCCGCCTTTTCCTTGATGACCTCGTCCGCGAGCGTCACGCCGTCCAGCCCGGCGACCGACAGGGTGATTGGGCCGGTGAAGTCGCGGCGCGTCGCGTTGACCTTCACGGTGAAGCTGCCGCCGGGCGCGGCCTCGACCTTCTCGACTTCGGCTTCGAGCGTGAAGCCGGGCGTCAGCAGCTCGGCCTCGATGCGGTAGGCGTGCTGCGGGCCGCCGCGCCGGACCAGCTCGTCCACGACGAGGAAATAGGTTCCGTCGGCGGGGATTGTGTTGGTCACCGCGCCCTCGTTCGCATCGTTCACGGCGGAGCTGGCGAGGGCGGTGCCCTTGGTGTCACGGAGCTGGAGCATCACTTCGCTTGCCGAGCCGAGGCTCCGCGTTTGCGCGGTGAAGAGCAGGCGCTGGCCTTTCTTCGCCTCGAACTTCCAAAAGTCGCGCTCCTTGGGCTTCAGAAAGCGGCCGTTCAGCCCGGCGGGCGGCGTGAAGGGCGTGGCGGTCTCGGCGTTTTCATTCGGCTCGGCCTCGGAAAACTCCGTGGTCTCGGTCGCGAACGCGACGGCGAAGGCGGAGTTTTTGCCGCCCGGGAATTTCACCGCGAGCGGCAGATGCGTGGCCCCGGCGGGCGCGGTGGCGGTGACGGGTTTAAGCTTGTCCACCTGCGGTCCGACGAAGTTGAACGTGGCCGACGCGCCCGCCTTCACGACCGCAGGGAACGGCAGGCTCACCAGCGGAAAGTCGCCGATGCGCAGGCGGAAGCGGTGGTCCGCACCGCCGGCGTAGTTGATGTCGCGCACTTCGAGGAAGTAATCGCCCGCCGCCGCAAACGTGTGCGCGAATCGGCAGTCGCCGTTCAGGCCCGACTCGTCATCGCAGAACGCCAGCTCGCGCCCGCGCGCATCCAGCAGGCGCAGCACTGGGTCGAGCTTCGAGCCAAGCCGCTGCGCGATGACCTCGACCGCGATGCGTTCGCCGGCCTTCGCCGTGAGACGGTAAAATTTGAAGCCGAGCGCCACCGCCGCGCCGTCCACGGCCACCGGCCACGCGAGGCGCTGGGCCTTGGTGGTGCTGGTATTCGTGCCAGCATCCGCCACGCTGGGCAGGTCATCCACCATCAGCAGCAGCGGTGCGGAAACGCCGCCGGCCGAGGCGACGCGTGCCGCGTGGATGCCGACGGGTGCCGTGGCGGGCAGGGAAACTTGGAGCCGCGCCACGCCCGCGTTGGTGGCGACGGCGGAAAGCACCTTCGCTCCGACGCCCGTCCAGAGATTCGTCGCGCCGACCAGGTTCGCACCGTGGAAGGTGACTTCCACCGTCTTGCCCGGCGCGAGCGCTCCGGGCGTCGAGTGCGTGAGGCTGGGGCTTTGGGCGAACGCGAATTGGGCGGTCGCAACAAAAACGAGGAGCAGGCCGGTTCGGAGCACGAAGCGATTCCGCCGTGACCGCCATTCGTCCGGCAAGCTGATTTCCGGGAAAGTCACGCGAGGATGTCCGTAATGGGCTGGCCGTTGGCGATGGCGAGCGGGCGGCCGTCCACGGCGGCGACCTCCGTGTGCGGGTCAATGCCGAGCAGGTGATAGATCGTGGCGGCGAGGTCGTCGGGGCGCACGGGCTTTTCGGCGGGATACATCGCGTGCTTGTCCGATGCACCGTGGACATAGCCGCGCTTCACGCCGCCGCCGGCCAGCAATGCCGTGTAGCAATCCGGCCAGTGGTCGCGGCTGGCGCTCTTGTTGATGGTGGGCGTGCGGCCGAACTCGCCCATCCACACGATGAGCGTCGTGTCCAGCAGGCCGCGCTCGTCCAGCTCGGTGATGAGCGTGGGCAGCGTCGAGTCAGTGTGCGGCAGGTGATACTTCTCGATGATGGGAAACATCTTCGTGCCGTTGTTGCCGTGGGTGTCCCAGCCGCCGTTGGTCGTGCTCTGGCCGCCGATGCTCGGCGCGAAGTAGACCGTGGTGAACTTCACGCCCGCCTCGACCAGCCGCCGCGCGAGCAGACAGCTTTGGCCGTAGGTGTGCCGCCCGTAGCGGTCGCGCACGGCGGCGGGTTCCTGCGAGAGGTCGAAGGCCTTCCGCAGCCGCGGCGAGTTCAGCATGGCCAGCGCGCGGAGGTAATGCTCGTCCATGCCGCGCGCGGTGGCCGAGTAGTCGAGCAGGCGTGACTGCGCGTCAATGCGCTGCTGGATTTCGCGGCGGTGCTGGAGGCGTTCGTAGCTCAGGCCGGCGGGCAGCGTGAGTTCCGGCAGCGCGAAGTCAGGCTTGCTCGGATCCTGGCCGATGAACAGCGGGTCATGCAGCCGGCCCAGAAAACTGGCCGCCTGCCCCGGCGTGCGGACGCCGTCGGCGATCACGTGCGGGAACGAGACGAAGGTCGGCAGGTCGCGCGGGCCGGGCGCGAGCTTGTCCACCACGGAGCCGTAGGCGGGCATCGTCTCGGGCGAGTCGCGCAGCGTTATGTCATCCACCGGCGGGGCGTGGCCGCTGATGGCGTAGTAGGACGCGGAGTTGTGGTTGCGCATCCGGTGGTGCATCGAGCGGATGAGCGTGACCTTGTCCATGACCTTTGCCATGCGCGGCAGGTGCTCGGAGATCTGGATGCCATCGGCCTTCGTGGCGATGGGCTTGTGCGGCCCACGGATGCCCTCGGGGGCGTCGGGCTTCATGTCCCACATGTCAATGTGCGTGCTGCCGCCGAACTGGAACAGGAAGATGACGGACTTCACGCGGGCGACCGGTGCCTTCCGCTTCTGGAGCGATTCCGCGCGCAGCAAGCCGGGCAGCGTGAAGCCCAGCAGGCCCAGACCGCCGACCTTGAGCGCGTGCCGGCGCGAGAAGGCGCCAGCGTGGAAGCTCGGGCAGGCGTGCGTGCGCGGTAAGTGGCTCATGAACAGGGATTCCGACGCGGCTTTGCCGGCTGGCCATCAGGCGAAGTTGTTGCGTCGGCGCCGATGAGTTCGCAAGCTCGCGCGGTTGTTGCATGAGCGATCCGGCCACCCTTGAAGTCCTCCCGACGCACACGCCTGCGCTGTTCTCGGCCGCCGTGCGCCGCGCGGCGGACCTGCTGCGCGCGGGCGAGGTGGTGGCGCTGCCCACCGAGACCGTCTATGGCCTCGCGGCCAACGCGCTGGATCCACGGGCGGTGGCGAAGATTTACCAGCTGAAGGGCCGGCCCGCGCACAATCCCATCATCATCCATGTGGACGGGCTGGACATGGCGCGGCAGTGCGTGCGCACCTGGCCCGCGACGGCGGAACGGCTGGCTGGGGCATTCTGGCCCGGACCGTTGACGATGGTGCTGCCCCGTGCGCCGGCCATTCCCGACCTGGTCACGGCCGGCGGCGAGACTGTGGGCGTGCGCTGGCCGCAGCATCCGTTCATGCGCGAGGTCATCCGGGCCTGTGGCTTCCCGTTGGCTGCGCCCAGCGCGAACTTGTCCAACCAGCTTTCCCCGACCAACGCGGAACACGTCCGCAAGCAGCTTGGTGACCGGCTGCGGCTCATCGTGGACGGCGGCGATGCGAACGTGGGTATCGAAAGCACCGTGGTGGACCTGACGGCCAGCCCGCCGCGCGTGCTGCGGCCGGGGATGATCCACGACGAGTCACTCGCGGCGGCGCTGGGCGATAGCCAATCGTCAATCGCCGACAGCCAAGAGACGGCCGCCGACTGGCGATCGGCGATTGCCAGTCGGCGATTGACAGTCGGCGCGGGCGCGCTGCGCAGCCCGGGGATGCTGCCGAAGCATTACTCGCCCAAGGCCCGCTTGCTGGTGCTGGCGTGGCGGGATGAAGCAGACTTGAAGGTTCAGCTTGCGCGGCTGGGCGTGGTCCCGGAACGCGTCTGGGTCTTGGCGCATTCGCAAGTGCCGCTCGGCGGCGGCTTCGGTGCGGTGTCGGTGATCCCGCATGATGCGGAAGCCTACGCGCGGGCGCTCTATGCCGAGCTGCATCGCTGCGATGAGCAGGGCGCGGGGTTTATTGTGGCGGAAGCCCCGCCGGATGCGCCGGAGTGGCGGGGCATCGCGGACCGGCTGCGGCGCGCGGCCGCTTGAGGACGGCCCGGGATTCTTCCCTTGCTGCCCGGGGCACAGTCCGGCTTAATCGGCGCGCCAGGGCCCGCGGATTGCCGACAGGCCAACCCCGCCAGGGCCGGAAGGCAGCAACGGTAACTTGCTCGCATTTGTCGCGGTCACCCTGGCATTCCTTCAACCCAAAGCAGAAAATGCGTCATGCAAAATGAAGGCTTGTCTCCCCGCCGCCTTGCCGCATTTTTCAGCCCACACTTTTAATCCCTAGCTTCTCGTGTCTTATCAGGTCATCGCCCGCAAATACCGCCCGCAGCGCTTCGCGGACGTTGTCGGTCAGGAGCATGTCTCGGGCACGCTGGCCAATGCCATCGCATCCGGCCGCATCGCGCACGCCTACCTGTTCTGCGGTCCGCGCGGCACGGGCAAGACCACGCTCGCGCGCATCTTCGCCAAGGCGCTCAACTGCACCGGCGGTCCGCTCGCCGACTTTGATGTGAACGATCCGCGCTGCGTGGAAATCGCCGAGGGCCGCGCGCTCGACGTGCTGGAGATCGACGGCGCGAGCAACAACGGCGTCGAGCAGGTGCGCGAGTTGCGCGAGACGTGCAAGTTCGCGCCCGCCACCTCGAAGTTCAAAATCTACATCATCGACGAGGTCCACATGCTGTCGACGGCGGCGTTCAACGCGCTGCTCAAGACCCTCGAGGAGCCGCCGGCGCACGTGAAGTTCATGTTCGCCACCACGGACCCGGAGAAGGTGCTGCCCACCATCCTCTCCCGCTGCCAGCGCTTCGACCTCCGCCGCATCCCCGCCGCGCTCATCGTCAGCCACCTCACGGCCATCGCGAAGCAGGAAGGCGTGAAGATTGATGACGCCGCCCTGCACGCCATCGCCCGCGGCGCGGACGGCGGCATGCGCGATGCCGAGTCCACGCTCGACCAGCTCATCAGCTTCTGCGGCAACGAAATCGCCGAAACCGACGTGCTCTCGATGTTCGGCCTCACCGCGCGCGCGCAACTGCTCGGGCTCACGCGCGCCGTGCTCGCCGGCGAGGTGGACACCGCGCTGCGTGAGCTGAACGACCTCGCCCGAAACGGCAAGGACCTCGGCCGCCTCGTCACCGACCTGCTCAACCACTTCCGCAACCTGCTCATCTTCCAAGTCTCGCGGGGCGACCTCAAGTTGCTCGAAGTCTCCGAGGCGGAGCTGGCCGCCCTGCGCGAGCAGGCAGCGCTCGCCCCCGCCGACGCGGTCACCCGCGTGATGGAGGTGCTGTCTGACTGTGAAAGCCGGCTGCGCGACACGACCTCGAAGAAAATCCTCATCGAAGTCTCGCTGCTCAAGGCCATCCAGGCGCGCAACGCGGTGCCCGTGGACACGGTGCTGAAGCAGCTCCAGCAGCTCCGCGCCGAAGCCGGCGCAGCCAGTGCCGGCGGTTTGCAACCGTCCTCCGCTGCGCCCGCCGCCGGAGCCGCCCCAGCGGCACCGGCCATGCGCCGGCACGAACCTGCCGCGCCCGCCGCCAGTTTCGCGTCCGCCCCTGCGCCCGCTGTCGTGCTGGCCGAGGCTCCAGCCCCGGCCCCGGCTCCGGCTCCCAAACCCGGTGCCGCCACCGACCTGGATTCGCTATGGGGCCAACTCCTCGAAGCCGTTGGCCGCGTGAGCCAGTTCACACGCGGCTACCTGCTGGAGGCCCACCCGGTGTCCTTCAACGGCAGGCTCTTCACCATCGGCTTTGACCCTGAGTTCGCCGACCACCTTTCGCTGGTGGATAACGCCAAGAATCACGCCGTGTTGCAGACAAAGCTGAGCGAACTGGGCCATCCCGGCTGCCAGCTCAAGTTCGTCAAGGCCGAGGCCCCTGCCCGTGCCAGCGGTTCGCAACCGCCGACCGAAGCTTCCGCCATTGAACCCGTGGCTGCCAAGCCAGCTGCGCTCAAACCCATTCCCGGCGCGGCCAAGGCCGACAAGCCGCAGCCGTTCGTCTACGACAAGGAGAGCTTCAAGAACGACCCGCTCATCCAGAAAGCGCTGGAAGTCTTCAAGGGCACCATCGTGGAAGTGCGGGCGTGA
>CAZQEW010000062.1:0-11198 GCA_964591495.1 uncultured Klebsiella sp. | reverse complement strand
GTAGGCAGGTTTCCAGCCGAGCGTCTGTTTGAGCAGCTCGTTGGAAAACTCGATGGGGAAGGCCTCGAGGCGGATGCGGCTGGGATTGGGCATCGGCACGCCGGGACCGGTGCTGGCACGCGGGCGCGGGGACATCTTCGCCTTGAACGCGAGCACCTTCTCCTCGCCCATCTGCGCCTTCACCGTTTCCTTCGCCCACACGATGGCGGACTTCACGGCGGGAATTTTGCCGAACTGCCGGTGCAGGTCCGGCGAGACGACGAGCTTGGCGGCGGCCGTCACGTTGGACTTGAGCGTGGGTTTTTGCTTCGCCCAGTAAGCGCGCAGCTCGGCAGTGTCGAAGTTCACCGTCTCCAGCTTGCGCCCGAGCATCTCGCCGAAGGTCAGGTTCCACTCGCGCCATGTCACCGCTTTGTCCGAGTTCACGAAGAACGCCTGGCCGACGCCCTTGTCCGCCGTGAGCGCGGCGTGGATGGCGGAGCAGACGTCGTCCACCATCACGGCGTTGCAGACCCACTTGCCCTCGTCGAGCAGGCCGATGACGCCGCCCTTGGCCTGCTGCACCGCCGCGATGACGAAGCCGCCATACGGCCCATAAACCACCGTGGGCCGCAGGATGATGGCGGGCAAACCGTCGCGCTCGATGGCCTGGCGGACGAGGAGTTCCTCCTTCGCCTTCGAGACGACGTAGGTGCTCTCGTCGCGGCGGACGATGGGCGCGGTGGCTTCGCGGCAGCTCTCGGGGCCAGGGTTCGAGCCGTGGACGGACATCGAGCTGATGTGCACGAAGCGCTTCACCTTCGCGCGCAGTGCGGCGGCGATGACGTTGGCGGTTTCCTTCGGGGCCTTGTCGTCCTCGCCGTGTGCGAGATGGACAATCGCGTCGCAGCCTTCGAGGGCCTTCACGATGGTGTCCACCTTCGTGAGGTCGCCGGGAATCATCTCGGAGTCGAGCCGGGCGATGCGCGTGGCGTGGGTGTAGTTGCGCACCAGCGCGCGATACGGCAGCCGCCAGTGCAGCTTGAGCCGCTCGCACAACCGCGTGCCGATGAAGCCCGTCGCGCCGGTGAGGAGGATTTTAGTGGGAGTCATGCGGCGGGAATGACCAATGACCAATGACTAATGAATGACCTAGTCCGAATGACCAATGGGCAGGCAAGCCCGATTGGAACAAGGGCGCAGTCGAGCGCCGCAGCCGCATAGCGGCTGAACGTGAGTAGCCGTGGGTTGCCGGAGCGCAGCGATGGCTACCCACGGAAACAGCCGGGAAAGCACGACCGACCGCGTAGCGGTCGAACCGGACACCCAACCCGCAGCCAGTTGAACCGCTACGCGGTTCATTCTCGATTCGGAACGACGACCGTGGGTTGCGCTCGCGTTGCTCGCTCAACCCACGGCTACCCACGTTGGGCCACTCCGTGGCCTCGGACCACGCAGGACGCGCTTCGGCCAGTGGGATTTCGTCATTCATTGGGCATTGCGTCATTGGCCATTGGTCATTTGTTCACTTCCACCCACGGCTGCTTCATCGGCGTGCGGGCGGCGTAGGCGCGCTCGATGATGGCCAGCGACATCGTGGCGGACTCGGCGGTGACCTTCGGCGTGCCGCGCGTGCGGACGGCGCGGGCGAAGTCCTCGATTTGCAGCAGATACGGATTCGGCGCGGAGCCTTGGTAGCGCACGCCGAGTTCCAGCGGTTCGCCGCCCACGGTGCGCGTCACGATGAGCGCGTCGGGGTCGAGGTATTTCACCTCCGCCGTGCCGTGCGTGCCGATGACCTTCACGCCGTTCATCAGGCCGTGGGTCCAACTGAAGCTCATGCGGCACGGCACTTGGCGGCCGGCGATGGCGAGCTTGCCGGTGAGGTTCGCGTTGCACTCCACGCCGCCGAAGGAGTCGTCCTCGTAGGCGATGTCGGTCACGTCGCCGAAAAGGTCCACCACGCGGTCAATGAGATGCACGCCGGAGTCGAAGAACGCGCCGCCGAGGGTGAGTTTCTTGTTGAAGTAGGCGTCGCTGGTCATCACCCAGCCCATCACCGAGCCAGCTTCCGCGATGACTTCCTGAATCTCGCCGATGAGCGGGTCCGCGACGATGCGGCGAAAGACTTCGGCGTTGCGATTGAAGCGCGTGACGAAGCCGACGCTCAGAATGCGCCCGTGCTTCTTCGCCGCGTCGCTCATCTGCCGGGCCTCGGCGGTGCTGAGGGCGATGGGTTTCTCGCACAGCACATCAATGCCCATGGCGAGCAGTTCGCAGGTGACGGGCGCGTGGAACTTCGGCGGCACGGCGACAAGCGCGGCGTCCACGTGCCCGGCAAAGTCCTTCACCTCGGCGGTGACACGGGCGTCGGGCAGGCCGTATTCCTGTTTGGCGAGCTGGGTGTTCTTGGTGACGCGGTCGCAGAGGTAGGTGACCTCGACATTGGGCGACTGGATGAAGGCCGGCAGGTGCATCTCGC
Source organism: uncultured Klebsiella sp. (assembly GCA_964591495.1). GTDB lineage: Bacteria > Verrucomicrobiota > Verrucomicrobiia > Limisphaerales > SXTU01 > SXTU01. The sequence continues at coordinate 8,737 of CAZQEW010000062.1, read as the reverse complement.
GCGTGACCGCGCCGCAGCCGACGATGCCGAGCCGCACTGGTTTGGTAGGGTTGCTCACGATGCCAGAATCAAATCGCCGCGCTGAAAACGGAGAGTGAAGTAAGGCATTTGGCTGGGCGCGGCAAGCCGTGCTTTGGCTCAGGCCGCGAGCAGGATGTGAATGTGACTTCCCGGGCTGCCAAGGGCGGGCTAGCATTCGCACGATGCGGTTCAAGTCCGAGATTGGTTTTGGCGTGCTGACGGCCCTGGGGCTGGCGGCGTGGACGCTGCTGGCTTGGCGGCTGGGCTGGCATGAGCGGGATTTCACGCACGCGCAGCATGGCAAGAAGGTCGCTTTTGCGCTCACGGTGGCAGGCATGTGGCTAGCCGTGCGGGCCAGACGCGCGCGGCAGTCAGGCTGGATCAATTTCAGCGAAGGCTTGCAATCGGCAGTGGTGGTCTCCGCCGTGGCCGCGTTCCTCAACGGGGCCTTTGCCGCCTTCTACAGCCGCGTGCTGAACCCCGGCTGGATGGCGCGTGCGTGGGAGTGGCAGAAGGCCGGGCTGATTGCGGCCGGAGCGAAGGATTCCGAACTCAACCGCCCTGAGGCCATCGCCAACGCCTCGCAGACGCTGCTGTTTCAACTGCTGATGGATCCCATCGGCAAGGTGCTGGTGGGACTGGTGCTGGCCACCGCCGTTGCGGCCTTGCTGCGGCGGAAGCAACCGGATGCGGAGGGCGAGCCGATGAAGCCTGAGTCGCGCTGAAGGCGCCGCGTGTCAGCGTGCGGCAGGCACGACGGGCTGTGTCCACGCGGTTTCCACGTCGCCCTTTTGTGATGGGTTGGGATGCGGTCGGGAGGAGATGACCTTCGCGCGGACGTAAAGCTCGTCGCCCTTGGGCGTGTAGCTGGCCTTGGTGCCCTTCACCTCGGCGAGCACGGTGCCGATGTCCTGGCTATAGGTGTGGACAACCCGCAGCGCCTCGCCGGCGGCGTTGCGTTGCGGCTCGTTCTTCGGGTCATAGCCGCGCCGGGTGCCGATGAACTGCGTGGTGTAGGTCACGCCGGGCTGGGCCTCGATTTCGAGAGTGATGCCCTTCGCGTCCTGGCGCAGCTCGCGGAGCTTCACGCCGGAGCTGGAGTAAAAGTCCCCGGCCTCGAGCGCGGCGATGAGGCTCTCCGGCGTGAGCTTGGCCGAGCGGACCCAGACCCAGCCGCGCAGCGGGTTGCTCGCACCGACCCGGTTGGTGTGGTAGTTGTGGCCGTCATCGGTGCTGAGGCCATACATGACCGGATACTTCAGCTCGGCGAGGCGGCGGGTGAGCACGATGTCCCACAGGCGGTCCATGCTGGGCGTGCGGTTGGTGGAGTTCCCGTTGTTCCAGACAGTCGGGTGGCCGTTGAACAGCTCGAAGAACCGGGCATCCCGCACCTGCAACAGCTCTTCGGGCGTGATGGCGGAGCCGAAGTTCGGATGGTTGACGTGCGGGAACATCGGCTGGCCGGTGCGCTGGCGCTGCTCCAGCACGGCGGCAACGTTGTTGGAGATTGTCTGCGTCACGCTGTCACCGCCGCGCGGCTTGATCACCTCACGCAGGTTGTGGGCGTTCATGTGGATGGGCGCGGTCTTCCAGCGGTCGGTGACCTCCTCGCTTTGCAGCAGGAGGAACCGGTCCGGCTCCTCGAACTTGCCGCGATACTCAGAAAAGAACTTCAGCCGCACCTCGGTTTTGCCGTCCTTGCCCGTGCGCGTCTCCAGCCACTCCTTCGGCCAGCGGGCGGCGTATTTCGGGAAGGCGATCTTTGCGCTCTTGGCCGTCTCGATGTTCACCCACTTGTTGGTGAGGTGCAGCGTGTTGTGGTCGGTGAAGGCGAGGAAGTGGTAGCCGTTGGTCTTGTAAAGCTCGGCGATGCTCTCGGGGAAGTCATCGCCATCGCTCCAGAACGAATGCGTGTGCAGGTTGCCGCGCCACCAGCGGGTGGAGTCGGCGGCGGCAGCGGTTACGGCCAGGGCGGCGAGGAGGGCGAGAATGGATTTCACGCGGGATGGGGCAGTGGAGGGTTGGTAAGGTGGAGCAAGGGAGAACGATTACTTCTCCAGCGCGGCGACGAGCTTCTTCTTCTCGTCCTCGAACTTCGCCTGCATCTCCGCGCGCTTGGCTTTCGCGGCGGCCTTCTGGGCTTCGAGTTCCTCGGGCTTGGTCTTCTTCGCGTCGGGATCGCGCACGGCACCGACGGCGTCCTGCGCCTTGCTGGCGGCGGTGGCGGCAGCGGTCACGGTGGCGAGCCACTGGGGGTTAGACTTCGCTTTGGCGAGGTAGGTGTTGGCGTCCTTGCCGGCGAGTGCCGCGGCGAAGGCGACGACGGAATGGTTGTGGTGCGCCGCCTGCACGTCCGGGTTCGGTGCAGCGGGGCCGTCGATGAGCTTGAACGCCCACTTGAAGCCGGCCAGCAGGTGCTCGTGATACTTCGCGTCCTTCCAAGTGGCGTCATTGTGGCCGAGGTTCGTGTAGAAGAGCCGGCCCTGGCCGAACTCGCGCACCCAGCAGACGGGCACGAGGTAGGGCCGCTTGGGGTTTGTCTTGCTCATGTCGAGGCTGAAGAGCACCCGCACGGCTTTGGGGTCGTAGTTGTTGTATTGGTAGATTTCGTCCTTCCACTGGAACTCCGGGCCGAACATGGCCACGACCGGGTGCTTTGGCTCGTGGTTGGCGAAGGTGCAGAGTGTGCCCGCTCCCCACGGATGCCCGGCGAAGCTTCCGTTGATCATCTGCACGTAATCGGTGAAGGCGTCCTTGCCGCCGTGGAAGGTGTCCGTGGCGCTGTGCGTGCCCATGAAGGCTTTGCCCGACTTCACGAAGTCCGTGAGCGCCTCACGCGGCCCGCCCGCCGGCACCAGAATGCCGGTAGTGTAGAAGAACACGCCGTCGAACTTGGCGAGGTTTTCCTTCGTGAGCGCGGCAATGGCGTCCTGCGAATTCTCAGTGGTGAACACGCCCGACTTTTCGCCCAGCTCCTTCAACTGCTGCTCGACGAGGCAGAGCTGGTCGGGCGCGGGGCGCTTGACGGGGCTGTGCGTGAAGCCCTTGGACTGCGTGATGACGAGGAGTTTCTTGGCGGCGGCCTCGGCGCTTGCGGTGGCGAGGGCCAGGGCGGCGGCAACGGGGAGCAGGGAACGAAGTTTCATGGCGTGGGCTGGTTGTCAGTGATGCGGGAGAACGACTGGGTTTGGGCCGGGGGAATTCAGCGGTGCGGCCGGCGTGGAACGCTTCACACGGGGACTGGCACTGACTCGATGATGTGGTCAATCACGCCGCGAGCCGTGACGGTGACCGCGCGCGTGCCGCGCCGGGCGATGAGCCGGTGCGGCAGGACGAGGCGGGCGGCTTGCTTGATGTCGTCGGGCAGGACGTAGGCGCGGCCCGCCAGCAACGCGAGGGCCTGGCTGAACCGTTGCACGTCGAGGCTGCCGCGCGGGCTGGCACCATATTCCAGCGAGTCGGCCGCCCGGGTGGCGTGGACAATATCCACGAGGTAGCCGAGGAGAGACGGCTCGATGGCTACGCTCCGCACGGCGGCGTGGACCTGCGCCAGCGCGTCCGGGGTGAGCACCGGTTCCAGCTTCGCAAGCGGGTCGTCGTGCTGCTGCATTTGCAGGAGCTTCACCTCGGTTGCGCGGTCGAGGTAGCCGATGCTCAGGCGGATCATGAACCGATCCATCTGGGCGAAGGGCAGAGGATAGGTGCCTTCCAGCTCGACCGGGTTCTGCGTGGCCAGCACGAAGAACGGCCAGTTCAGTGTGTGCCGCTGGCCGTCCACGGTCACGCCGAGCTCCTCCATGGCCTCCAGCAGCGCGGACTGGGTGCGCGGTGTGGCCCGGTTGATTTCGTCGGCCAGCAGGACGTTGGTGAAGACCGGTCCGCGGCGGAAGGTGAAGTCATGCCGCTCCGGGGAGAAGATGGTCACGCCGGTGATGTCCGAGGGCAGCAGGTCGGCCGTGAACTGCACACGCTTGAAGTCCGCTGCCAGCGAGCGGGCGAGGGCTTTGGCCAGAAGCGTCTTGCCAAGACCGGGAACGTCCTCGATCAGCACATGTCCGCCTGACACGAGCGCCAGAACGGCGTGGGAGACGATCTGCTCCTTGCCAATGAACACCCGGGCGACGTTTTCCACCAGCCGCCGGACCTGCTCTGAGGCGGGGGAACCCGCCGGTGGGGGCGGGGCGGGATGCTCGGCGGGAGGCATGGGAGCGTGGCCGGCGAATCCGTCACGCGGCGTGCGCGTAGGTGAGGTCGGCCTGCGGGTCAACGCCCCAGCGCTTTGCGACGGCCTCGAGCTCGGGCGTCATGGGCCATTGGTCGGGCTGGGCCTCGCCGGTGTATTGCGGGTTGCCGCCCTTGAGATGCATGCAGCCCTTGTTGTCGCCGATGCGCCGCATGGTTTCGATTTCGTCCGGGGCGAGCTGGAGGTCCGGCAGCGCGGCCAGTTCATCGATCTTCGCCTCGATGGGTTTGCTGCCCGTGCCGACTTCCTGGATGTGCGTGGGGATGACGCTCTTGACCGCCGTCTGCGCGAGCGTCCAGAGGCAGGCGAGTTGCAGCATGGTGAGACCGTGTTTCTGCGCGATGGGCCGCATCTGCTCGATCTTGGCGTTGCCTGCCTCGACCCAGCCGGCGGGGCGGAACGTGCGGTGGTCGCCGTGGCCGAACTGGTGGCCGGGCTTCACATCGTCGTGGAACAACCCGCCGTAATCCACCACCCGCGCGATGAGCTTCACGCCATTTTTCTCCGCCGCCGGCAACACGTAGCCGCCGGGCCACGGCTCCATCGGGCCAAGGATGATCATCGCCTCGTCCACCAGGCCGCTGAAGCGTTCAAAGCACTGGATGATGTCGAGCGAGAAGCCGTTCGCCGGCCCGGGCGCGATGCCGAGTCGGCTCGTGAGCTTCGCGGTCTTGAGCGCCTCCATGCCCTTCCACGCGGTGTCGTCCGAGTAGCCGATGGAGTCGGGATTGTGCAGTAGCAGCGCATCGAAGCGGTCGGTGCCGATGCGTTCCAGGGATTTCTCGGCGGCCATGCGGAGGTAGCCGGCGTATTGGTCGGGCTTGCGCAGGCGCGGGTCGGTGAAGCGCAGATAGCCCTTCGCGCCGTCGCGTTTGCCGGGGTAAATGTCGTGGCCGATGATGCCGATGAGGCAATAGCTGTCGCGCGGAATCCCCTGCAACGCGCGGCCCAGCATCGTGTCGGCCTCACCGTTGCTGTAAACGTCCGCGGTCATGAAGGTGCGGATGCCCTTCTCGTAGGCGCGGCGGATGCAGGCGAGGTAACGCCCCTCGTCCAGGGCTTCGCCGAAGTGCATGTAACGGCCACCGCTCCAGGTGCCGTAGGCTGTGCGTGTCAGTTCCATATCAGAAGCGTTCAGGTTGCGCGTTCATGGCGACGGCCCGCCGCCGAGTGAAATTCGCGCGCGGGCAAACTCTCGGTCGGGGACGGTTGAGAAGGCAAGCCGCAAGCGCAGGCCATTATTGGCGCGGATCGGCCGCCGTTTGGCTTCAGAACCGCCGGGTCAGGGTCAGCGAAACAACGTTTTCCACGTAACTGTCCAGGGCGCGGTTGGAATCGCGGAACTCGTGCTGGTAGAGAAGCGAGGACTCGAACGTGGTGGTGTGCTGCAGGATCAGCTCGAAGCGCATCGTGTGCATGTCAAACCGCAGTGGTGCCGCCCCGGAACGGCCGATGTTGTGGGTCCAGGCGTAGCCGAAGCGCGAAACGATGCGGTCCAGCACCCGGTAGTTGATGCGGCCTTCGGTCCTGAACTGCTTTCCGCCGAAGGAGTTGTTGGGATTGTCCAACGGCTCCACATTTTGCTCCAGCGCCCCGGCCTCGAGGATGATGTCCGGACTGGCCTGCAACTGGCCGCGCCAGCTCACCAGCGTGACCACCGAGCGGTCGGGGTAGGTGATGGTCCGGACGTAGTCCAGCTCGTGTTCCAGCCGCTCGCGGGGGCGATGCAACAGGCCGACAAACCAGGTGTAGCCCTCGCCCGATTCGTCGCCCGCCAGGTAGTAGCCCATCTCGCTGCGCAGCTCGAGGTAGGGGGTGATGGGCCCAAGCAGGCCACCCCGCATTGCGGTGTCGTAGCCGAAACGGTTGTTCTGGTGCCGGGCGCTGTAGTTGAAGTAGGGCTTGAACCGCAGATTCTCCCGCTCCGAGCGGATGTCCCCGGTGAACGTATCCGAGCTGGTCTGCTGGCCGAGGCTGTCCCGCTGCTGCCAGATGTTCTCGTGCGCGTAGCCGAGGGTGAGCCGGGTGACGGTGGGCAGCAGCGTGCTGACATTGGCGCCGATGAGGTTGCGATAGGAAGGCGCGGCCCGGAATCGCCGATCCGTGGGCCCCTGTGCCTGCGTGTCGCGGAAGGTATAGCGCCCCGCGCGGTCCTCCAGATCGCCGGCCTCGCGGTTGAGCAGATCGAAGGCGCGTCCGGTGCCGAAGCCCCCGCTCTGAACGGTGAAATTCTCGATCACCTGCACATCCACCTTGTTGAACGGGATGTCATAGGTGAACTGCGTCTGGAAGATCGGCGTGAGGCTGAAGGTGTAGTCTGCCAGCGGGTCGGTAAAGCCCAGCTCCTGCTCGAACGGCAGCCACACGGCCGTGCCCGCCGCCGAGAGCCGCATTGCCTCATTGATCTGATACATCACCCCGGCTCTGAGGCGCACGACGGCGATTTCCTCCGATTCCTTGCCCACCTCCCGCAGATTGATGTTGTCGCTCCACAGCACCGAGCCGCTGAGCGAGAAAATATCGAGGTAGAAGTTGCCCAGCTTGAACTCCGCGTCCTCCGGCTTGGGGGCAAAGGCGAACACGGAGAAGCCCGTCGTCTGCCCCAGCGGGGCGGAGATGCTCAGGCGGCCCTGGCCATAGCCGAGCTTGGGGACGCGGACGATGCCGTTTTGAAAGGTGCGGAAGAATGTGTCCTGCGCCGCATCTGCATCCCGCACCAGACTGGACTCGGCCGTGCCTTCCCCCCCCAGTTCGGACTCCGCCCGCTCATTGAGGGAAGTGGTGGTCAGCCCCTCCCGCAGGCCGCCGGGACGAAAGGTGGGCACGGCCGTTCCCGTCGTTTGGCTTGAGAACTGGGCGCCGGCGTTAATTGCGCCGAGCAGCGCGAGCGCGCCGCCCCAGAGGCGGGTCCAGCGGCGGCACGGAATGCGCATGGGCCGGGTTTGGGGGGCAGGCCGTCAGGTCAGCGATTGCCCCGTTTGGGCTTTCGCCAGAACGAAAGCGAGCCGGTGGCCGCGTTGCGCCAGGCCACGGCCAGATAGGGTAGGATGGCGATCGGGCCGAAGAAGATGACCGCCATCGTCCAGAAGCTGCGCTCCCGCTTGTTGAACGGCTGCACGTTGATGCTCCAAATCGTGCAGCCCACCAGGATGATATACAGCAGCACCGCGATGCTGATGGTCTGGCTGTTGATCTTTACGCTCTCCAGGCTGAAGCGGTTGAGGATGTCTTTCATGGTCTGCGAGTGCCCGGTGCAACAGGGTCGATGGGCCTTTGTTATCGGTTTGGACCGGCTGTCTCAACCCAAAAACCCGGCCGCCAACGGCCTAGGTCAGCTCCACCCACTGCCGTGATTCGGCAGACTTGAGCGCCGCGTCCGTCACGTCCTGCATCCGCGCGCCGTCATGGAACGTCACGCTGCACGCGCGCTGCTCGCGGATGGCATTCACGAACTCGACCGCCTGATCGTAGCGGAAGCTCACCAGCGGGTCGCCCACGCCCGGGTCACGTGGGCTGCCGGGCCAGGTATAAAACTCGCGCGGGATGGGCAGCGCCTTCAGGCCGGGGCCGCCGACCTTGCCGTAATGCAGCTCATTCCAGGAACCGGTGGTGAAGCTGAAACTCGCCTCGCTGCCGTTCAGTTCCACGCGGTCGGGGCTGCGCCAGCTTTCGTTCGTGCCGCTGGCGAGCTTCGAGCTTTCCAGCACGCCGCTCGCACCGCACTTGAACTCGGAGAGGATCGCCACCCAGTCGTCCGTGTCGTTCGGCGCGCCGTCGCGCATGGGCGTGAGGTTTTTCAAGTTCGCCACCAGCCGCGCCATCGGGCCGATGAGGTGGTGCGCGAAGTCAATGCGGTGCGAGAGCATGTCGCCGATCTCGCCCGTGCCCGCGAGCCTCTTCTGCTGCCGCCAGCCGACGTTGCGGGTGCCCCAGTCCTGCAGGCGGCACGAGCGGTAATGATACGGCCGGCCCAGCTCGCCGCGATCAACCAGGTGCTTCAGATAACGCATCGCCGGGACGAAGCGGTAGGTGAACGCGGTCATGTGCCGGACGTTCGCCTTTTCCGCGGCGTCCGCCATTGCGTGTGCGTCCGCGGCGTTGAGGGCCAGCGGCTTTTCGCAGAGCACGTGCTTGCCCGCGCGCGCGGCGGCGATGGCGACGGGCGGGTGAAAGGCGTTCGGCGTGGCGATGATGAGCGCGTGGACGTCGTCGCGCTTCACGATGTCCTCCCAGTTCGTGGAGGTCACGGGCGCGCCAGTCTGCTGGCGGGCGGTTTCGAGCGTGGCGGGATTGGCATCACACAACGCGTGGACTTTCACGTCCTTGCACAGGGCCAGGCCAGGGAGGTGGTTTTGGAGCGTGATGCCGCCGGTGCCGATGATGGCGAAATTGAGTGTGCTCATGCAAAAAGCGCTGCGAGTATGGCCGCCGGCTACCCAAACGCAAGCAGCCCATGCCCCGTCGGCCTCACCT
>CAZQEW010000061.1:6398-24612 GCA_964591495.1 uncultured Klebsiella sp. | reverse complement strand
CCGCCTGCGGCAAGTGCCGTTTGGTGACGGACCGGTGAAACTTGTTCACACCTTTCATGCACTCCTCGCACCGTGCGCGACGTTGACAGCCGGGGCGGGAAAAAGCTCTACTGGCGGAACTATGAAGTGCCAGTTTTTCCTCGCCGCCGCGCTCTGCCTCAGCGTTGCGGGCGCGTTCGCGGCGGACGAAGCCGTCGTCAAGGCCGCGCGCGTCAACGTCCGTGGCCAGCCCACGACCGGCAGCGAGGTTGTCACCCAGCTCAAGCAGGGCGAGAAGGTCGCCGTCCTTGAGGAGATCGTTCATCCCAAGCCCGGCAAGGACGAACCGGCCAAGTGGCTGCGCATTGCGCTGCCGTCCAACACTCCGGTCTGGGTCAGCACTCATTTTGTCACCAATAACGCCGTGGCCGTGGCGCGTCTCAATGTCCGTTCCGGTCCCGGAGAGAATTTCTCCGTAATCGGCCGCATTCCGAAGGGAACCCCGCTGAAGCAGCTCCGCCGCAATGGCGATTGGCTGGAAGTCGAGGCTCCGGCCACCAGCTACGCCTACATTGCGGCAGACTTGGTTACCCGGCAGGCCGGTGGTGCTGCGCCAAAAGCTCCTGCCGACAATGCCGCTCAGCTTGCCGGCAAATCCGTTCCCAAGGCTCCCGGCAAGGCAGCTGACAAGTCCGGCAAACAAATGGCCAAGGCCAATTCCAAAACCCCGCCGATTGCGGCACCGGAGGCCAAGCCCGCCGTCGAATCGGTCGAGATCAAGCCCATCGTCCCCGCGCCCGTGGCCTTGCCGCCGGGCGTTGTCGCCATGAAGCCAGCTCCAGTAGCCCCGCCATCCGCGGTTTTGACTGAGCCTGCCCCAGTGGCCCCGCCCGCGGTGGCTTCCCCGGCCCCGGCACCCGCGCCGGTCAAAGTGGCCCCGCCCGTCGCACTGACGGAAAACGTGCCGCCGCCGCCCGGCGACCCTTATGCGCCCACGGGCCGTTACAAGATCGAACCTGAACCACAGCGAGGCTTCGGCACCTGGTTCAAAGGGCTCTTTGCCAAGAAGAAGCCGGCCGAAGAAAAGGCGAAGCCCGCACCTGCGGCCAAACCTGCCCCGCCCGTGAATGACGGGCCGCCGGCGATCCGGATCGTCAGCCGTGAAGGCGTCGTGGCGCGCTCCTGGAACATTCAGACCCCCAGCGACTGGGCGTTGCAGGATGCGGACTCGGGCCGGGTGATCAACTACCTTTGGACCAGTTCCACCAACATTCCTTGGGCTACTTTGAAGGGGCGCAGCGTCATCGTCACGGGTGAAGAGGCTTTGGACGTTCGCTGGCCCAATACGCCGGTGCTGAAAATCGAAACGCTCAAGACGGTGGATGAGTAGCGTAGCCGCCGAGAAGCAGGATTAAGATCAGGAGCGGGAAGCAACGCCGCTCCGTCCCACACTCCTCTTGCTCGTAATCTTGATCCTAACCCTGCTCCCGCATGAACAACCTCATTGACGGCCGCGCCATCGCCGAGCAGATCCATGCCGAGACCGCCCAACGCATTGCGGCCCTCAAGGCGCGCGGCGTGCAAGCTGGTCTTGCCTTCGTGCGCGTCGGCGAGGATCCCGCCTCGCGCGTGTATGTCGGGATGAAGGAGAAGACCAGCGAGCGGTTGGGGATCAAGTCCACCACGACTGTGCTCCCGGAAGCCACCACGCAGGTCGAACTGCTCGCGCTTATCGCGAAGCTCAACGCGGACGCCAGCATTCATGGAATCCTGGTCCAAGCCCCGCTGCCCGGGCATATCGATCAGGCAGTCATCTTCGCGGCTGTCTCGCCCGCGAAGGACGTGGACGGTTTTCATCCGGTTAACGTGGGCAAGCTGATGTTGGGTGACCCGACTGGCTTTGTGCCCTGCACGCCGGCGGGCGTTCACGAACTGCTCATCCGCAGCGGTGTGAAAATTGCCGGCGCGGAGGTTGTCGTGCTCGGGCGGGGCAACATCGTCGGCAAGCCGATGACGGCCATTCTCTGCCAGAAGGCCAGGCACGCCGACGCCACCGTCACGCTCTGCCACTCGCGCACGCGCGACGTTGCCGCGCACTGTCGGCGGGCGGACATCATCGTCGCCGCGATGGGCGTGGCGCACTTCGTGAAGGCCGACATGGTTCGTCCCGGCGCGGCAGTGATGGACGTGGGCGTGAACCGCATCTCCGACCCGACCGCCAAGAACGGCTCCCGGCTGGTTGGCGACGTGGACTTTGCTGCCGTCCAGCCCATCGCTGGGAGGATCACGCCGAACCCCGGAGGGGTGGGCCCAATGACGATTGCGATGCTCATGCAGAACACCGTCCGGGCTGCTGAAGTTGCTACGCGTTGACCAGCGAGCCAAGGCCACCACCCAGTTCCCCGGCACCACCTTCCTCTCCGATTTTTCCAGCAACAACTGCCAGCCGAATCCCAAACACAGACCCCAACCCCATGACCGTCACCCGCATTCTCCCCGATCTCCAATGCGCTCTCGTCTGCGAGGACGTGCGCCAGGAAGTCACCGGCAACTTCATTCTGCTGGGCATCACTGCGTTCCTCCGAGTTCCGCAGGTGCCAATTGTCGCGAATCGCCTGTGTGTCTTCACCCGCTGGTGCGCGGGGGTGGGCAACTTCACGGAAACCGTGCGGCTGATCGCCCCGGATCAGACCACGCTCCTGCGTGAGGCGAAGGTCAAGTTCGCGTTGCAGGATCCGGCCCACAATGCCACGAACCTTTCCGTGTTTGCGCAGCTGGAATTCACCGCCGGCGGCATCTACTTCGTTGAAGTGCTGGTGGACGATGTGATGAAGCTGCGTTTCCCGCTGCCGGTCGTTGTCGCCCCGCCCCAGTCTCAGGCAGGTCAGGGTGAATCCGCCGCCCCGCCGCCGGCGGCCTAACCTGCGTCAGCGCAGGCCCGCGAGCTGGCGGCGCGCCAGGAACAGATCCATGCGCGCGAGGATGAAATAAGCCCAGCGCTCAAGGATCTTGGACCAAAAGGTCCGGGAAGCTTTCCAGTCCTCCCGGCGGATGCGCTGGCTATGGGCCAGACAGTCGGCGAACACCTGCCGGCCTCCGTCAGCCACGCTCTTGTTGCGCAGCCGCAGGCTCAGCTCGTAGTTGATCTGAAGGCTCCGTGTGTCGAGGTTGGCCGAGCCGATGTAGGCGATGTCATCGATGAGCACGAGTTTTGAGTGCAGGATCTGCGGCTGATACTCGTAAATCTCCACTCCCGCGGCCAGCAGCGGCTGGTAAAGCCGACGGCTTGCATACCGCGCCATGGGCACGTCCGACTGGCCGGGGAGGATGAGCTGGACCCGGCCCCCATGCCTTGCCACCCGCTGCATCGCACGCCGCAGCTTCCACGTCGGCAGGAAATAGGCAGCCATGATGCGCACGTCTCGGGCTTCGTTGAAGTCCTGGCGCAGCGCGCGCTTGAGCGTGCTGAAGCCCCGGCCCGGTCCGCTCATGAGCAGCTCGCCATCCTCGTGGCTGATGCGTTCATGTGCGCCGGTCTTCATGACTCGCATGAACGCCCGATGGCGCAGTTCCGCGCGCGTGAACATCTTGTCGAAGGATTCCGCCAGCCGCGCTGCCAGCGGGCCGGCCAGGTGCAGCCCCACGTCGCACCAACCGCGCGTCACGCCGTCCCCCAGATACTCGGGCGCGATGTTGAATCCTCCCAGCACGGCCGCCTGCTCGTCGCAAACCAGCACCTTGCGGTGGTCGCGGAAGATGAACCCCTTGTGGGTTTTCTCGTTAAACCAACGGAATTCCCCCCCGGCTTTCCGCAGCGGTTCCCAGTAGCTGTCGGACAGGTCCTGGGAGCCCCACGCGTCCACCAGCACGTAGACGGGGACGCCACGCTGCCGCGCGCGCAGGAGCGCGGCGAGGAACTGGTTGCCCGGCTCGCCCGCGCTGAAAATGTAGGTCTCCAGCCGCACCGAATGCCGGGCCAGTTCGATGGCTTCGAGCATGGCGGCAAAGGCTTCGTCGCCATTGCGAAGCCAGCGGAATTGAGTATGAACCTGGGGGGTGCCCATGCGTTGGCGTGGGGAAGATAACAGCGTGTCCGGCGAGGTTGCCAGTATGGAACCAGCCGGGCTTCAGGCCCGTTTGCTCAATGAGATGCCCCCAACGGCCACGATGCGGCCGGACTTGTCCCGGATCGGGAACTTGAGCGTGAGGTAAAGCACCCGGCCGCCGGGCTTGTCCACGAACTCCTCTTCGCGCACGGGCACGCCCTGTTCGATCACCTGCCGGTTCACTTCGAGAAAGCGCCTGGCCATGTCGGTTGGGAATATGGCGCTGCAAGATTTTCCGAGCGCTCCGTGCCGCGGGATGCCGGTCGCTTCCTCCCAGCCGCGGTTCGCCATGAGCAGCAAGCCGCCTACGGACCAGACATAGAACGGTTCCGTGACGGAGTCGGCCACGGCCCGCAGGAAGTCACCCTCGCTCTCCAGGCCCAACGCTAGCGCCTGCAATTGAGGCGTCACCAGCGCGCCGGAGCTATCCGTCGGCAAGGTAGATGGTGCGCGCCGGACCGGTTTTGGGGCCGGGCCGGATCGGCGGCGGGCGGGGACAGGTTTTGAGCTCGGTATCAAACGTGGTTAAGGAAGCAGGAACTGGGCTCGCTTCCAAGCGCAAAGCCCGGCCGGGGCACCTCAGGCCAGCTCGCGCATGACATCCCCGCCTTCCTGCAATGGGCGCAGGCGGCCGCTGCGGTCGGGGAAAAAGCCGTGCGGGTCAATGCCCATCAGGTGGAACACCGTGGCTGCGAGGTCCTGCGGCCGTTGCGGCCGGTCCGCCGGGTAACCGCCGTGCCGGTCGCTTGCGCCGATGACTTGCCCGCCGCGCACGCCGCCACCCGCAAGCGCGACGGAGAAACAATGGCCCCAGTGGTCGCGCCCGCCGCTGCCGTTGTGCTTGGGCGTGCGGCCAAACTCGCCCATGGCCACCACGAGCGTTTCGTCCAGCAGGCCGCGTTCGTGCAGGTCCGTGAGCAGCGCGGCGTAGGCGGAATCGAACTGCGGGCAGAGCACGTCGCGCACGCGCTCGGCATTTTTCTGGTGCGTGTCCCACAGCGGGTTGCCCACGTCGGTGTCGCCCGGCTCGCGCGGCCAGTTCACCTGCACAAGCCGCACCCCCGCCTCAATGAGTCGGCGCGCCAGCAGGCAGCTCTGGCCGAACTTGTGCCGCCCATAGCGGTCCCGTGCGGTGGCCGGCTCACGGTCGAGGTCGAACGCCGCCCGCGTGGCGGTGGATTGCACCACGTCCACGGCGCGTTGCTGCATCCGGGAGAGCGCGGCCATCGCCTCGGTCTGGCTGGTGCGGAGGAAGTGCTCGTCCAATTGCTGCAACAGGCCGGCGCGCTCGTTCACGCGCAGGATGGAAAGTTCCGGCGGCGGCTTCAGCCCTTCGATTTCAAACCGCTCCGCCGCCGGGTTGCACTTGAACACGAACGGGTGCCACGTGTGCCCCATGAAGCCGCCGTCCTGCCCGGGCCAGGTGATGTTCGGGTTGTTGTGAATCAGTTCCGGCAGTGCGACGGACGAGAACGGGCTGCGCTCGCTGGGCCGCAGTGCGCCCACCACGGCGGCCAGACTGGGCCAGTCATCGGAGCTTGGCGGCAGGCTCTCGGCGGCGGACGGGTGCTTCATGCCGGTGAGCATCCAATAGCCGCTGGTTGAATGGCTGTTCACGTCGGTGAACATGGAGCGGACGACGGCCATGCGGTGCGCGAGCCGGGCGGTGCGCGGGAGCAGCTCGCAGAACTGGATGCCGGGAACGCTGGTGGGAATGGGGTTGAACTGCCCGCGCACCTCGCGCGGTGCGTCGGGCTTGGGGTCGAAGGTTTCGTGCTGTGGCGGTCCCCCCGCGAGGTAGAGGATGATGCAATGCTTGGCCTTGCCGAAGGTGCCGCCACTGGTGGGCTTGTCGGACGCGGCCAGGGCAGGGTGCAGATTGCCAAGTGAAATCCCCAATGCGCCGAGGCCGCCCACCCGCAGCCACTCACGGCGCGAGCCGGACTCGCGTAATGACAGCATGGTGGGTGCAGCGGGACCGGCGGCGATCATTGGTGAAAGGGTGGACGGGGCAGGGGAGCAGGCCATTCGGGCGGCGAAGGGAAATCGCCGGACAGGCCCGACATGCTCTCAGCGGCTCGCCACCCGGGCGCTCACCGCTTGGCCAGCCGATCAAGCAGCTTCGCGTGGATGTTGCCGAAGCCGCCGTTCGTGAAAACGCAGATGACATCGCCGCCCTGCGCCTGCCGGCCGAGGTGCTGAACGATGGTGTCCACATCCGGGAGGAAAAAGGCGTCCTTCCCTCGGGATTTCAGGTCCGCTTCCAGCCGCGCGGTGTCGAGCCGCTCCTCGGGCCGAAGCACATGGGCAAAGGCGACCTCGGCAATGACGACCGTGTCCGCCTCACCGAACGCGGTGGGAAAGTCATGCTGGAACACGTTGCGGCGGGTGCTCTGCGTGCGCGGCTCGAAGACGGCCCAGAGCTTCTGTCCGGGATACTTGATGCGCAACGCCTTGAGCGTCTCGCGGATGGCCGTGGGGTGGTGCCCGAAGTCATCCACCACCGTCACGCCGCCAGCCACGCCGCGCACCTCCATGCGGCGCTTGACGCTCTTGAAGGTGTCGAAGGCCTGCTGAATCTGCCGGTTTGAGATGCCGCAGTGCTTGGCCGCCCCGACCACAGCGAGGGCGTTGCGGACATTGAGTTCGCCGACGAGGTTGACCTGGAACTTGCAGCTTGGGATCTCGAACGCGCTGGCCGTGGCGCCGAGCTGCAGGTTGAAGGCGCGCACTGCATTGTGCTCGCCCAGTCCGAAGCGCTTCACTGCGCAGTGTTTGACCTCCAGCAGCGGCGCCAGGTTGGGGTCATCACCGTTTCCGAGCAGCAGGCCGTTGCGCGGCACCAGGCGGATGAAGTGGGAGAAGGACTTCTGCACGGCCGCGAGGTCCGCAAAGATGTCGGCGTGGTCCAGTTCGAGGTTGTTGATGATGGCGACCTCGGGGAGGTAGTGGACGAATTTGCTGCGCTTGTCGAAGAAGGCGGTGTCGTATTCGTCGCCCTCGATGATGAACCACTCGCTGTTCGTGAAGCGCGCGCCCTGGCCCAGGTTCGAGGGAATCCCGCCGATCAGGAAGCTCGGGTTCAGGCCCGCGCACTCGAAGACCCACGTGAGCAGCGAGGTGGTCGTGGTTTTGCCGTGCGTGCCGCTGACGACGATCGAGCGTTTGCCGCGGATGAAGAACTCCTTGAGCAGCTCGGGCAGCGAGCAATAGCGGAGCTTGCGGTCCAGCACGGCCTCGACCTCCGGGTTCCCCCGTGACATGGCATTGCCGATGACGACGAGGTCCGGCTTGGAGGCGAGGTTGTTCTCGTCATAGCCGGACATCACCTCGACTTTCCGCTCAGCGAGGAAAGTGGACATCGGCGGATACACGTTGGTGTCGGAACCGGTGACGCGGTAGCCACGTTCCTGCATGGCCGCAGCTGCGCTCGCCATGGCCGTGCCGCAAATTCCAACGAAGTGAACTGACCGGATGTCCGAAACCATGGGTGCGATGATGGGAACGAACGGCGTGGAGGGAAGCCGGAATTCTGCTGCGGACAAAAAACTTTGTTTGCCCTGGCCGCCAAGCCGGCCGTCACCGGATCGTAATACGCGGGGGGCAACTTGCGCTTGTAACGTCCGTGATGCGGGCTACGCTCAAACCGTCTCGGGGCAGTGGTGTGCAGCCAGAGATCTGATGATTGAACTGATTCAGTTTCCGTGGAGCCCGTTTTGCATCGTGCAACGGCGGATTCTCGAGTTTTCCCTCGCGCGGTTCAAAATCATCAACATCCCCAACACCGACCGCACACTCGTCTGGAAGCTAACCCGGGAGCGCTACTATCAGGTGCCCATCGTGCGGGATGGGCGGCGTGTGATCTACGAGACAGGTGAGGATTCCCAGGTGATTGCCGGCTATCTCGACAGCAAGTTCAGGCTGGGTCTCTTTCCCGCCAAAACGCGCGGGTTGCAGACGATCCTGTGGCGGCACATCGAGGGCGAGATCGAGGGACTCGGCTTCAAACTCAATGACATTCATTACCGGGACTTCATTCCGCCAACGGAGCGGTTGGCCTTTGTCCGGCACAAGGAGCGGAAGTTCGGCGGCGGCTGTTTGGAGCTTTGGCGTGACGAGCAGGCGGCCATGCTCCGGCAACTGGAGGAGAAGCTCGTTCCCTATGAGCAGATGCTGGCGGGACAGCCATACCTGCTGGGTGAGCGGCCCCGGTTCGTGGATTTCGATCTGTATGGCATGCTTGGCAACTTTCTTGCCTCGGGAAAATACCAGCTGCCCGCCGCGCATGCCCGACTGCGTGACTGGTATGGGCGGATGACCAAGGCCCGCGTCACAGACTTTCCCGATTGATGTTCCACCGAGCCATTCCAAACGTTGGCTGCCGGCCCCGGCTCCGGTTGCCCGCGTGTCCGTCTGGCGTTCCGGCATTCCTGTGAAAAACTACATCCTTGATACCAACGTCCTGCTCCACGACCCGAACTCCCTGCTTAACTTTCAGGACAATCACGTCCTGATCCCCATCGAGGTGGTCGAGGAGATCGACCGCTTCAAGCGCGACTCCAGCGAACTGGGCCAGAACGCCCGCAGCGTTTCGCGCCTGCTCGATAGCCTGCGGGGCACGGGCCGTTTGAGCGAGGGAGTCGCGCTGAAAAACGGGGGGCACCTGCGCATCCTCCTGGACAGTCGCACGGGCACGGGCAACGGAGGCCTGCACACCACCGTGCAGAACGTGGACAACCGAATCCTCGCCCATGCGCTGGCGGTGAAGCAGCGCGCCCCGGAGGCCCCCACCGTGTTGGTGAGCAAGGACATCAACCTGCGCATCAAGGCTGACGCGCATGGTCTGGCCGCCGAGGACTACGAGACCGACCGCGTGCGCTTGCAGGACTTGTATTCCGGCATGTTCGATCTGACCGTGACAGCGGAACAGATCGCCAAGTTCCGCACGGACGAGGAGTTGCCACTGCCAACGAACCGGCAGTATTTCCCCAACGAATATGGCACGCTGACCGAGCCGGCCAATCCGAAGCGCACCGTTCTCGCAAAGGTGGACGCCACGGGCCGGAAGCTGGTGCCCATCGTGGATGTGCGGGAAGGCGTCTGGGGCATCAAGCCGCGCAACCGGGAGCAGCACTTCGCATTCGATGCCTTGCTCGATGACCGCATCAAACTCGTCACCCTGATGGGGAAGGCTGGCACCGGCAAAACGCTCATGGCGATGGCCGCCGGCCTGAAGCGCACGGTGATGGACCGTGAGTTCCGCCGCTTGGTTGTCGCGCGCCCGACCATCTCCATGGGCAAGGAACTGGGCTTCCTGCCCGGTTCCCTGGAAGAAAAGCTTGGCCCGTGGATGCAACCCATCCACGACGCCCTGGAACTGCTCAGCGACCTGAACATGGGCAACGACCACCGGCGCAGCGGCGATCTGCTCCGCAGTGGCACCATCGTGGTAGAGGCACTCAGCTACATTCGCGGGCGGAGCATCGCCAACCAGTTCATGATCATCGACGAGTCGCAGAACCTCACGCCCTTGGAAGTGAAGACCATTGTCACGCGCGTGGGCAATGGCACCAAGATCGTCTTCACCGGTGACCCCTACCAGATTGACAATCCCTACGTGGACAGTTCCTCCAACGGCTTCAACTACCTCATCAGCCGCTTCCGCGATCATGCCATCGCCGCCCACATCGAGCTCCAGCGCGGCGAGCGGTCTGATCTCGCTGAGCTGGCGGCGAATGTCCTGTAAGCCACCCGGGCAGGAGCGGCTTTCTCCCGGCCATCCCGATTCCAACCCGGCTTTGCTGGGTCGTTTTACCCCGGCCCGATTGATGGCTCAGATTCCCAAAAATTTTTGTGGCGCAAAAAGGCGACCTTGCTACATTCGCGCACTCTTTTGCGGGCGGTCTTGCTCGACGATGCAGAAACCGGCGGCCCGCGCGCGTTTGAAAACCAGTTTTTTGCTGTGACTAAAAAGAAGATTGTTGCCAAAAAGCCGGCTGTGCCGGCCAAGAAGGCCAAGAACGTCGGCTCCGCCACGCTCGCAGCCATTCTGGGCAAGGCTGCGCCTAAGCAGGAGGCCAAGCAGTCGGTCATGTGGACGCCCAACGGCAAGGTGAAGATCAAGCCGGAGTGGCAGGATTATTACAGCACGCTCCTGGATCTGCGCGAACGCTTGCAGAGCCAGATGAACGGGCTTGCCAAAGAGTCCGCCACGGAAATGGAGAGCTACAGCCTGCACATGGGCGACTCCGGCACGGATAATTTCGACCGCGACTTCGCTCTCAGCCTGCTTTCGTCCGATCAGGATGCAATTTACGAGATCGAGGAGGCGCTCAAGCGCATCGAGCGGGGCTCGTTTGGCGTTTGTGAACTGACCGGCAAGACAATTCCCAAGGCGCGCCTCGAAGCGATTCCTTGGACGCGCTTCACCGTCGAAGCCCAGGCGCAACTCGAGCGCGAAGGTGCGCTGAGGCAGAAACGGCTCGCCGCGCTTGGCAGCATGGAAACCTCCAGTGTGCCGGACATTGACGAGAGCGACGTCGATGACGCCGAAGAGAAACCCGCAAAGGAAAAGGAATAACAATTTATGGCCCGTGAAATCGTAACTATCGAATGCACTGAGGCGCGCAAGGAGGGCAAGTCGCCGTCCCGCTACCAGACTACGCGCAACAAAAAGACCATGCAGGAGAAGGTGGAGAAGAAGAAATACAACCCCGCCCTCCGCCGCCACACCGTGCACCGCGAAATCAAGTAAGCCTATGCCCCGCAAGAACAATACGGACAAGAAAGACGCCAAGGGCCGCATGACGGAGCGCCGCACTCCGCGCCCCAAGCCCAAAATCGAGTTTACCGTGGACGCGATTGACTACAAAAACGTCAATCTGCTGAAGCAGTTCGTCACGGACAACGGCCGCATCCTCCCGCGCAAATACACCGGTCTGCCAGCGCACTACCAGCGCCGCGTCACGACCGCCATCAAGCGCGCCCGGCAGATGCTGCTGATGAAGTAATTTCGCCCTCCGCCTGTGGCTTCATGCCGAGGCGGAGTTTTTCTGCCCACAGACTGCAAATCATTTGCATCAAGCGCAGAAACGCGCTACCACTTCCCCCATGAACCAGCCCAAACCTCTCGCCGGGCGAAGCCATCGCAAGTCGCTGTTCTTGGCTGCCTTGTTCTTTGTTCTGGTGTTCATGGCCGTCAAACCTACCGGCCAAATTGCAACCAGCCACGCTGCCGAACCCACCCCAAAGCTGCGCGTTCTCACCAGCTTTCTCCCCATTTACTGCTTCACCGCCAACGTTGCCGGTGACCTCGCGGAAATTGAAAACCTCCTCCCCGCCAACGTCGGCCCGCACGACTACCAGTTCGCCCCGCGCGATCTCCGCAAACTCTCCGGCGCGCAGCTCTTCGTCGTCAACGGCCTGGGCATGGAAGACTGGCTCGCGAAGGCGCTGAAGGCCGCCAAAGGCTCGAAGACCGCCACCGTCATCGAAGCCTTTGCCGACTTGCCGAAAGAACGCCTCATCAGCAACCTGCCGCACATCCACCTCCCCGGCGAACGCGGCCACCACCATCACGACGGCCCCAACCCCCACCTCTGGCTCGACCCCACGCTCGCCGCGCACGCTGTCACGAACATCCTCGCCGCTCTCCAGAAGGCCGACCCGAAGAACGCCGCCGGTTACGCCGCCAACGCCACCCGCTACGTCGAGCGCCTGCACGCCCTCGACCGCGAACTCACCGCCGCCCTCGCGCCCGCCAAGGGCCGCCGCATCGTCACTTATCACCACGCCTTCCCCTACTTCACCGAGCGCTACGAACTCAACCTCATCGGCGTCATCGAGGAGGTCCCCGATGTCACGCCGTCGCCGAAATACTTGGCCGCGCTGCAAAAGGTCATCCGGGACAAGAACGTGAAAATCATTTTCACCGAGCCGCAATTCTCCCCGAAGCTCGCCCAGCGCATTTCCAAGGACACCGGCGTCCCGCTCGCCGAACTCGACACCCTCGAAACCGGCCCGCTCAAGCCCACTGCTTACGAGGAAGGCCTGCGGCGGAATCTGACCACGCTCCTGAAGCATCTCAAGTGACGCACACCACCTGCAGCCACTCCGCCGCTGACATCGCCGTCTCCGTGCGCGACCTGCGCGTCACGCTCGGTGGGCAGGCCATCTTGCGCGGGGTGAACATGCACCTGCATCGCGGGCAGCTCGTCGCGCTCATCGGCCCGAACGGCTCGGGCAAGACCACGCTCCTGCGCGCCATGGTCGGCCTGCAAAAGCCTGACTCCGGCGAGGTCCGCCTCTTCGGCGAGAGCAACTTGAAGAAGGCCCTGCCGCGCGTCGGCTACGTCCCGCAACGCCTCGCGCTGGACCGCAGCTTCATCCTCAGCGTCCGCGAATTTCTCGCCCTGCGCCTGCGCGAGACGCAGCACTGGTTCTGGCACCGCCACCGCGACACCGACGACCGCCTTCGTGCTGCGATGGCCGAGTTGGGTGCCGAGTCGCTGCTGGACCGCCCCATCGCCGCGCTTTCCGGCGGCCAGCTCCAGCGCGTGCTCATCGTCTTCGCGTTGCTGAAACAGCCCGACCTCCTGCTCCTCGACGAACCCACCGCCGGCGTTGACACGCCCGGCGAACAGGACTTCTACGAGACCATCGCGGAAGTCCACCGCCGCCACAAACTCACCGTCGTCCTCGTCTCGCACGACCTCTCGATGGTCTATCGCCACGCTTCGTGGGTCTATGCGCTCAACGGCGTCGTCTGCTGCGAAGGCTCGCCCGAGCACGTCATGAACGCCGATTCGCTCAAGGAAGCCTACGGCCTGAACGTCACGCCCTATCACCACCACGGCCATTCGCACGGCCCCGGCGGAGGAATTGCCGAATGAACCATCCGCAATGAAGATTAAGCGTAAGAGTAGGATTACGATTAAGAACGGCACTGCGTCGTTCGCCCCTCTTGCTCCTAATCTTATTCTTAATCCTAATCCTCCGTGACCTTCCTCTCCGACCTCGAACCCTTCATGCTCCGCGCCTTCGCGGTGGCCGTCGTCATGGGGCCACTGTGCGCGCTGCTCGGCGTGTTCGTCACCGCGCGGCGCATGGCCTTCTTCAGCGACACCATCGCGCACGGCGCGCTGGCGGGCATCGGCCTGGGCTTCCTGCTCGGCTTCGAGGACCCGACCTGGCCGATGGTGCTGTTCAGCCTGCTCGTGGCTGGCGCAATTCTTTGGCTTAAGGAGCACACCGACCTGCTCACCGACACCATCATGGCGCTGTTGCTCTCCGGCTCGGTGGCGTTCGGCATCATCGTGTTGAGCCTGCTCAAGAACCGCCGCGGCGAGCTGCACCGCTACCTCTTCGGCGACATCCTCAGCGTCGGCCCGGACGACGTGTGGCTCGCGGTGGTGCTGTGCGGGGCCATCGGCGTGTGGCTGTTCACGAAGCTGAGTCCGCTGGCGTTGCTCACCGCGAGCGAAGACCTTGCGCATGTCTGCGGCGTGCGCACGCGCTGGCTGAACTACGCCTTCGTGCTCGTGCTCACCGTGGTCGTGTCGTTGAGCATCCGGCTGCTCGGCATCATCCTCGTCACCTCGCTCGTGGTCATCCCGCCCGCCGCCGCCCGCAACCTCGCGCGCAACCTCCGCCAGCAGCTCATCCTCAGCCTCATCATCGGCCTCTTCGGCGGCGCGGCCGGCATCGTGGCCAGCTACCACTGGGACATCCCGTGCGGCCCGGCCATCGTGATGGCGTGCATCGCGGTTTTCATCGCGTCGCTGCTGGTGGGGAAGCTGTGGCTGAACCAGCCAGCCAAGGCCAAGCCCTTTTAGCGCCCATGAAGAAGACGCATTCCCACGCGCACGACCACTCTGCCGAGCCGTTGTCTGACCTGACGTCGCGGCTGCGCCAGAAGTCCCAGCGTGTCACCGGGCCGCGGCAGGCCATCCTTGCCTTGCTGCGCGAGCATCGGCACCCGATGACGAACAAGGAAATCCACGCCGCACTGGGCAAAGGCGACTGCGACCTCGCGACCATTTACCGCTCCATGCACCTGTTGGAGGAGATGGGCATGGTGAAGCGCTTCGATTTTGGCGATGGCACGGCGCGCTTCGAGCTGGTCACGGGCGACGCCCACGCCCACCACCATCATCTCATCTGCACCTGCTGTGCGGACATCGTGGAGATTGACGACTGCTTTGCGGTGGAGCTGGAGCAGCGCGTGGCGGCGGCGCACGGCTTCAAGCGCGTGACGCACAAGCTGGAATTTTTCGGCGTCTGCCCCGAGTGCCAGAAGGAAGGCCACTCGCACGAGCAGACGAAGCGGGCGCGGCGGAAGCCTTGCGGGTGCTGACTTTTTTGGCCACAGATTGAACACAGATGAAACCCAGATAGGGCGCAGCCTTGGCGTTTCATCTGTGTTTATCTGTGGCCTAAATCTCCGCTTCCTCACCTCGGCGGCTACTTCGCTCCCTCCGCCAAATCCACGCAGATGAGTTCCTTGTCGTTCCTCATGTAGGCGCGCTTGTTGGCAAAGGCGGGGTGGGACCAGACCACGGGGCGCGCGCCGGCGTTCCCGGTGGGTTCGAGCAGGTGGGCGCGGCTGACTTCCTCGTAACCCTGCGGCGAGAGCTTCGCGATGATGAGGTCGCCCTTCTCGTTCGCGATGAAGAACCGGTCGGCATGCTTAATTAGGAAGGCATGCGCCCAGCGGTCGTTGCGCCCGCCGTTCTCGCCCGTGGCGCCGGTGGCCTTGAAGGTCTCCCAGAGACGCTCGCCGGTGTCGGCCTTGAGGCAGCGGAGCTGGCCGTAACTGCACACGCCGTAGATGTGGCCGTCCTCCAGCCACGGCGTGCACATGATCGCGTGCAGCTTGTCGGTGTTGCGCTCGTTGTTGCTGGTGCCGCGCCAGACAACTTCGGCGGCGGGCTTGTCAGCGGCGAGCTTGAGCATCATCGGGCCGTTGTAGAACGAGGTGATGAACAGCTTGTCGCCCAACACGCGCGGCGTGGGGACGGTCAGGCCGGAGCGCACGGCGAAGGGTTCGCTCCAGAAAACCTTCCCCGTCTCCGGATCAAGCGAGTTGAGCGACTCGGGATGCCAGACGATGAGCTGCCGCTTGCCGCCGGCTTGGAAAATCATCGGCGGACAATAGCCTGGCTCCTTCGCGGTCAGTGCGCGCCAGAGTTCCTTGCCGGTGTCCTTGTCGAACGCGACGGCCACGCTGCCTTCGCCGCCGACGAGGCAGATGAGCCGGTTGCCATCCAGGAGCGGGTTCGCCGAGAATCCCCACAGCGGCGTCTTGGCGTTGAAGTCCTTCTTGAACTCGCGCGACCAGATGACTTTCCCATCCTTCGCGTCGAGGCAGAACAAATGTCCCTCGGTGCCGAGCGTCCAGACCTTGCCGCCGCTGACGACCGGCGTGGCGCGTGGGCCGGCGGGATAGCTCACGTCGTAGGGGCACTCGTATTCGTGCTGCCACAGGACTTTGCCGGTCGCTTCGTCGAGGCACAGCACGCGCTCGCTGCCGGGGATGACACCGCGATTGAACGGGTTCGTCGGATTCTTCGCGTCCTTGGCGAGCACTCGGTCGGTCACTAACACCCGCCCACCTGCCACTGCGGGTCCGGTGTAGCCCGCCCCGATGGGCGTGCGCCAGCGCACCGGCGGGCCGCCAGCGGGGAAGGATTTCACGATGCCCGTCTCGCGCCAAAGCCCGTCGCGCTGCGGGCCGAGCCATTGCGGCCAGTCGTCGGCCAAGGCGCAGTTCGACACGGTGGCGAGCACGAGCCAGAGCGGGAGGTTCACTTTCATGGGCGGCAGGCTATCACCTCCGGGGCTGGCGGCGACGACGAAGTTGACGGAGGTTGCGCAACCCGGCGCATGACGGCAGTTTTCGCGCGTGCCTGATTTTGTTCCCGCCCTCGAAGCCGCCGCCCTGCCACCCGGCAAGGGCGAAACCGTGCTGCTCAACGGCCGACGCGTCGCGGTCTTCAACGTGGGCGGCGAGTTCTTCGCGCTGGACGACGATTGTCCCCATCGCGGCGGCCCGCTCGCCCCCGGCTGGGTAGATGCCGAGCAGTGCAAAGTCGCCTGTCCGCTGCATGGGTGGGAGTTCGATCTCAAGACCGGTGCCTGCCTCACGGTGCCCGCGCGTCCGGTGCGCGCTCATCCCGTGCGGGTGGTTGAAGGACAAGTTGAAGTGGCCCTGTGAAGGGGCGTTGGAATTTCTTTCTGCGCTTTGCGCCCGATCGCGGCTAAACTCCCCGCGTGAAATCTTCCTACGAACTCGCCATGGAGCGCCTGAACAAGCAGGCCCCGTCGGTCAAGCTCACCGCCGAGCAGAAGGCCAAGCTCGCCGACCTCGACGCCCTCTACAAATCCAAGCTCGCCGACCGCGAAATCCTGGTGAAGGGCCAGCTCCAGAAGGCCGCCGACAAGGGCGACATGGAAGCCTACGAGCAACTGGAGAAGCAGCTCGTCAGCGACCGCAAGACGCTGGCCGCCGAGCTGGAGGAAAAGAAGGAGCGCGTCCGCGCGGGTAAGGACTGAACCAGTAGCAGCCGACGTGAGGAGGCCCTGAACCAGCTCCATGTCCGCCCCCACGCAACCCGCCAGCCTGCCGCCTGCGCTCGCTGCCGTCCGCGCGAACAAACCGCTGCTGTTCCTGCTGGCCGGCTCACTTGGCGGTGCGGCGGGCTCGGTGCTGGCGGAGTTCGCGCCGGGCGGAGGACGCGATGCTACGGCCCTGGGCCTGATGGTCACCACTGGCCTTTGGTCAGCAGTCGCGGCCAGTGTGCTGTCTGCCGCGCTCTTTGCCGCAGGCGAGTGGCATCAACGGCGAGAGCTGCGGCCACGCCGGCTTTCAAACCTCCTGCTCTTCGGTGCGCTCGCCGGCTTTCTGTCCGGCGCGGTGGCGCAGGGAGCCTACTCGGTGCAAATCGGCTCGCCCGCCTTTCACGCCATCGTGGTCCGCACCGGGTGCTGGGCACTGATGGGCGCGCTGCTTGGCACGCTCCTCTCGCGTCCGGTGCCGAATCTGGGTCTCCTGCGCGGGTTGATCGCCGGCGCGGTGGGCGGCGGCCTCGGCGGCCTCGGGTTCCTGCTGGTGGGCCGTTTGCTGCCGGATGCCATTGGCCGGCTCGTGGGCATTGGCACGCTCGGCCTCGCGCTCGGGTTGGCGATGATTGTCGTCGAGAAGCTCTTCCGCGAAGCCAGCCTCGAAGTCATCTGGGCACCGAACGAGTCAACGAACTTCAACCTCGGCGCGCAGGCCGTGACCATCGGCGGTGGCGAGGACCACGTGTTTGTGCGCGGGCTGCCGCCCCGCTTCGCCAGCATCGTTTTTGCGAACGGGCTGATCGAGTATGTCGAGACCGCCAGCGGGGCGCGCACGCCGCTCAAGGACGGCAGCCGGCTGGAGATCGGCAAGTTGAACCTCCTCATCCATGCGGCCAGATGACCGCGCCGGCGCAGGTTCCCCCATCCTCACCCAAAGCCCGCTGGCTCTGGCTCGCGCTCGCCGGTCTCCTCGCCGGGTTCACGTTGCTCTGCTGGCGCGACGCCGATCGCTCCCCCTGGCGTCCCGCGGCGGGCGGCACGTTCACCGGGCTCGATGTGGACGGGCGGCTCGTCCAGGTCTGCCTGTTCGAGCAGGACGATGGCTGGCAGGGCTGGCTTTACCGCGAGGGACGTGAACAGACGGAGTGGTTCAGCCCAACCAACCGCGTCCATCCCTGGCAGGCAGTGGTGGAAGTCCATGAATACGACGACGCCCTGAAACTGCCTCCGCCCCTCGTCGCTTCAACCGGCGATCCGCTCCGGCTCAACGCCACGCTCCCGCGCACCAACGGCTGGGCGAGCGACACGGCCAACCTGTCGCG
Source organism: uncultured Klebsiella sp. (assembly GCA_964591495.1). Taxonomy (GTDB): domain Bacteria; phylum Verrucomicrobiota; class Verrucomicrobiia; order Limisphaerales; family SXTU01; genus SXTU01. The sequence goes on along the minus strand of CAZQEW010000061.1, from coordinate 6,644 downwards.
GCAACATCAACACGTCAGCTATCGCCGGATGACCGGGTTTCGGCTGGGCGGCTGGGGAGGCACGAAGGAGTTTCGCGCTCAACTCCCCCAGCTGCGCGCCGACATCGGGTTTCAGGCGGCCGTCACCCGGGAAATCATGCGCCAATGCGAGGCGGATGCCCGGGAGTTCACCGCCCACCCTCTGGACTTCTGGCGTGACAATGTGCAGACGCGTGAGCCCATGATCATGAACACCCATGCGCTGGA
>CAZQEW010000061.1:4793-6298 GCA_964591495.1 uncultured Klebsiella sp. | reverse complement strand
GCCTCCGGCGCGGACGGCGAATTCGTCGTCCACTTCGACTACGCCGAGTTGAAAGACCTGCTGCGCACGGACGGTCCCGGTGCGTTGCTCCCGCGCGCGCCGTGAGGGTGGCGGCTTGACGCCCCGCCGCTGCGTCGCAAACTCCCGTCATGAAGCCGCAACTCCTGCCCCGCCTTGCCGCGCCCATGTTGGGTGCCATCCTCGCCTTGACCGCACTGCCTGCCACCGCGCAGTTCAAGGAAATCATCTGGGTGGATGAGGATTTCCCGCCCGGTGCGAACTCCCAGGTCAATGCCGACAACCACCCGCACTCGTGGGTCACGCAGGGCGACGGCAATCAGGTCTTCTTCGGCAAGAAGGCGCTCCAGCGCTCCGGCATGGGCGTGGCGCAGGACTACTTCTCCACCTGCGACAAGCCGTTGCTCGTCTGCGAGGGCGACAAGCTGTTCGCCCACGTCTTCATCACGGCGGAAAACCCCACGCGCGCCATCATGCTCCAGTTCCACACCGCCGGCTGGCACCACCGCGCCTTCTGGGGCGATGGCGATGCCGTGCCGTTCGGCACGCCCCGCACATCGCAAAAGGTGGACATGGGCCCGCTGCCCCCCGCCGGCAAATGGGCGCGGCTGGAAATTGAGGCGAGCAAGCTCGGCCTCGTGCCCGGCATGGAGATCACCGGCATGGCCTTCACCATCTGCGACGGCGAAGTGTTCTTCGACAAGACCGGCCTCGCCACCACCGGCAAGGAACCGCCGCACGGGGAAAAACGCGACGTCGTCTGGCTGGACGACGACTTCCCCGCCGGGGCCAAACCGGAAGGCACCGGCGCGCCCGCCCAATGGGTCACCGCGGCGGACGGGAAGGTTCACGCCGGCCAGCGCGCCCTCAAGCGCACCGGCGGCGGCCCCACGCAGGACTTCTTCACCGGGGCCACAAACCCGCTCGAAGTGAAATACGGCGACGTGCTCTACGCCCATGTCTTCCTGGACCCGGCCGCCAAGCCCAGGGCCTTGATGCTCCAGTTCAACGACGGCTCCTGGGAGCACCGCGCCATCTGGGGCGAGCCCGAGGCCATCAAATGGGGCAACCTGAACACCGCCAGCCGCCGCCCGCTCGGTCCGCTGCCGGAGGCGGGCAAGTGGATCCGCCTCGAAGTCCCGGTGGGCAAGGTCGGCCTCTACCCCGGCGCTAAACTCAACGGCATGGCCTTCACCCACGAAGGCGGCACCGTCTATTGGGACAAGGCCGGGCTGATGAATCCGGGCAAGAAGTAGCGCGGCATTGGCCCGCCCGCTCCAGCCTTCGCACTTGAGTGGCGGGCGGGGAAGCCGCCACTAATGGTGCGCCGGGCGCGCGCGCAAGCCCCCAAGCTCGACCGGGGAATTGCCTCGGGAACACGCACCGGCCGCCGCGTTTGCCGACGTAAATCCGGCTGAATTCGGCCTAAACATTGAGATTTGGCTCCGAACTGCTGGGGAAATCCGCTTTTCCGCTGCGGAATCTGG
>CAZQEW010000061.1:0-4693 GCA_964591495.1 uncultured Klebsiella sp. | reverse complement strand
GGTCGTTAGCTCCAGAAGAAATCCGGATTTTTGCTGGGGATTTCCACTTTTCCACTGGCGTCAGGCGGGGAGGCAGGGCATCTATAAAATGACCCCTCAACCAGCCAGTAAACCCAAACCCAGTAACCCCCATGAGCACTCGGATCGAAGTAGAGTATGACCGTGAAAATACGGACGCGGATGTGCAGGCGATCATCGCCCGCGCCACCGCCACCATCAACGTGATGCAGCAGCTCGGCGTGGCCTATCAAACCCTGCCCGGCTACGCGATGGCCGCCTACCAGACGGAGACGGACGCGTTGGAGCTGGATGTCTCGGCCCTCAACGCGCTGGTCACGCAGTTGCGCCCGCTGCTGATCGCGATCGACGCCAAGGCGGGGCCGCTGGACACCAAGAACAAGGGCGTGCTCAAGACGCTTTCCGGCCTGCTGCAGACGGATGCGCAGAAGGCGCTGCTGGCGCAGATCACCGGTCCCACGGCGCAGGGCGGCAGCAGCACGCCGCCCCCGCCCGCGCCCACGCCGTGAGCGGGCGCATCGCCTCGCTCGGCCAACAGCCCCCGCCGTCACCCGCGGTGCCGGGGCGAGTGGCAGGTCTGTTCAAACATCAGAGTCATCCGTCAGCCGGGCGCGTGGCGCAAGCGGCTGATTGAGTCGCCCGCTAAACACGCCAAACACGCAAAAGCTCGGTCCCCCCTTTCGCGGCTGTTCGCGTGTTTCGCGGGCAGGGCCTCCCGCTTCGCGCTATTGCCAAGCTTCGCGAATCGCACAAAGGTCGCCCCGTCCGCCCGCCCGCCGCCGGTGAATCCACCTGCGCCGGCACGGGTCGAACAAACTGATTTTATGCCGACTCCACGCCTGTTCCTCGGTCTCGCATCCGGCCTGCTCGCCGCGTCCACCGCGTTCGCCGCGCCCGCCAAGAAGGTCGATTACAACCGCGACATCCGGCCGATTCTTTCCGACAACTGCTTCTACTGCCACGGCCCGGACGAGAAGAAGCGCGAGGCCAAGCTCCGCCTCGATGTGCGCGAGGCCGCCATTGCCGCCAAGGCTTTCATTCCCGGCAAGCCGGACGCGAGCGAGCTCGTCAAACGCATCTTCACCAAGGACGCCGACGACCTCATGCCGCCGCCGGACTCGCACAAGAAACTCACCAGCGCGCAAAAGGATCTGCTCAAGCGCTGGGTCGCCGAGGGTGCGGAGTATCAGACGCACTGGGCCTACGTGCCGCCGGTGAAGGCCACGATTCCCGCCGGCAAGAACGGTGTGGATGTGCTCGTGCAGGCGCGGTTGAAGGAAGTTGGCTTAAAGCCCTCCGCCGAGGCCGACCGCCGCACGCTCGCGCGCCGGCTTTACTTCGATTTGCTCGGCCTGCCGCCCAAGCCGGAGGAAGTGGACGCGTTCGCGAATGACAAATCCCCCGACGCCTACGCTAAGCTCGTCGAGCGCCTGCTCGCGTCGCCGCACTACGGCGAGCGCATGGCCATCGGCTGGCTGGATGTGGTGCGTTACGCGGACACCATCGGCTATCACTCGGACACGCCGCGCAATGTCTTCCCGTATCGCGATTACGTCATCAAGGCGTTCAACGAGAACAAGCGCTTCGACCAGTTCACGCGGGAGCAGCTCGCGGGCGATTTGTTCCCCAACGCCTCGCAGGAAACGCGCGTGGCCTCCGCCTTCAACCGCCTGATTCTCTCCACCGAGGAAGGCGGCGCGCAGCCGAAGGACTACGAGCAGCGCTACCTCACTGACCGCGTCCGCGCCGTCGGCACGGTCTGGCTTGCGCAGACCACGGGTTGCGCGCAGTGCCACGACCACAAGTTCGACCCCGTGACGCAGCGCGACTTCTACTCGCTCGGCGCTTTTTTTGCGGACATCAAGGAACCCATCGTTGGCAAGCGCGAGGAGGGCATGATGGTGCCCAACGAGTCTGACACGAAGGAACTCGCGCGGTTGGACGGCGACATCGCCCGGCTGCAAAAGGACTTCGATGGCCCGCAGCCCCAGCTCGCTGGGGCCTTCGAGAAGTGGCAGGACGCCGCGTTTGCCGCCGTCCAGCACGACGCGAAGTGGAAGCCGCTCAAACCCGCAAAGGTAGCGTCGGCCAAGAACGCCAAGCTCGTCATCCAGGGCGACGGCTCCGTGCTCGCGAGCGGCAAGGCCACGGAGAACGACACTTACTCCGTCACCATCACTAACACGTTCACCGGCGTCACCGGCCTGCGGATTGAAGCATTGCCGGACGATTCGTTGCCCAGCAAAGGCCCGGGCCGCGCGCCCAATGGCAATTTCATCCTCTCCGAAGTCGTGGCGACCGTGAAGCGGGCCAAGGGCCAAACTGAGAAACTGAAATTCGCCGCCGCGCGCGCGACCATCGAGCAGAAGAGCCACGCGGAGAAGAATCCGAACAAGGGTTGGACCGCCGCCTCCACGATTGATGGCGACGCGAAACACGGCACGGCGGGCTGGGCGATTCTGCCCGAGGCCGGTCGTGCGCAGAATCTGGTCCTCGAATTGGCCGAGCCGTTGACCTTGGCCGCCGGCGAATCGCTCACGGTGGACTTGTTGCAGTTCGGCACGACGAAGGACCATTTGCTCGGCAAGTTCCGCCTCGGCGTGACCACGGAAGTCGAAGCCGCCCGCACGGCGTTGCCACCCGCCCCGCCAGCGGACATCGCGGCGATTCTCAAAGTCACCACCGAGAAGCGCAACCCGGCGCAGAAGGATAAATTGTTCGCGCACTTCAAGAGCCTTGCGCCGGAGTTGGCGAAGCTCCGGACCGACCTCGCCGCCGCGAAGAAGGCGAAGACCGATTACGAGGCGAAGGTGCCCAAGTGCCTCGTGTCCGTGTCGTCGGAGACGAAGCGAACTGTCCGCATCCTGCCGCGCGGCAACTGGATGGACGAGAGCGGCCCGGTGATGCAGCCCGCGCTGCCGACCTTCCTGCCCGTGTCGCTGAAGCGCGACGCCAAGGCCGACGCGCCGCTTACGCGCGCGGATTTGGCCGAGTGGATTGTCGCGAAGGACAACCCGCTCACCGCCCGCGTCTTCGTGAACCGGCTGTGGAAGCAGTTCTTCGGCACCGGCCTCTCGAAGGTGCTCGACGACATGGGCGCGCAGGGCGAGCCGCCCGTGAACCCCGCGCTGCTGGACTGGCTCGCGTGCGAGTTCCGCGACAGCGGCTGGGACGTGAAGCACATGGTCCGCACCATCGTGATGAGCTCGACCTACCGGCAGACCTCGGTGGCCACGAAGGAGCAGCAGGCCCGCGACCCCTACAACCGTGAGCACGCCCGCCAGAGCCGCTGGCGCGTGGATGCCGAGCTGGTCCGCGACAACGCGTTGACCATCGCCGGGCTGCTGAACCCGAAGATTGGTGGTCCCAGCGTGAAGCCCTACCAGCCCGATGGTTATTGGGAGAATTTGAACTTCCCCGTCCGCAGCTACGACGCAAGCAAGGGCGACGACCAGTTCCGGCGCGGGCTTTACACGTGGTGGCAGCGGAGCTTCCTGCATCCCTCGATGCTCGCCTTCGACGCGCCGAGCCGCGAGGAATGCGCCGCCGAACGCACGCGCTCGAACATCCCGCAGCAGGCGCTGGTGCTGCTGAACGACCCGACCTACGTCGAGTCTGCCCGCGCCTTCGCCGCGCGCATCGTGAAGGAGGCGAACGGCGACGCTGCCGCGTGCATCGCCTGGGCTTGGAAGCAGGCGCTCTCCCGCGCCCCACGCCCCGACGAGCTCTCCACCGCCCGCGCGCTCTTCGACAAGCACCTCGCGAAATACAAGGCCGACGCCAAGGCCGCCGAGTCGCTCCTGAAAGTCGGCCTCGCCCCGTTGCCTCCCGCCGCCGACCAGGCCGAGCTCGCCGCGTGGACGAGCGTGGCGCGGGTCATTCTCAATTTGCATGAGACCATCACGCGGAGCTAACTACTGCCATGAGCATCACCGCCACTGTCGAAAACGACACCATCAAGCTGCCGGCCGGCTCGCTGCCGAACGGCACGAAGGTTCGCATTGAAGCCGTGCCGGTCGAGCCACCGAAGAGCTTCGCCGAGCGCTATGCCAAATACATCGGGTGCGTGAAGACGGGCGTCACCGACCTCGCCCGCAACCACGACCACTACCTCTACGGCACGCCCAAGAAACCGGAGTGAGCACTTACTTCGCAGACACTTGGTTCTTCCTCGCGTTGCTCGATGAGGGTGATGAACACCACGCCCGAGTTTCCCAGTTCCTTGGCGAACGAATGGATGGATTCGTGACCTCACGCTGGGTTTTGACTGAGACGGCAAACGCGTTCGCAGCCCCGGCGTTCCGCGCCAAGACCGCAACCTTCCTGCTGGCTTTGGAGGACGATCCGTCCGTGACCATCGTCGGCGAGAGTGACGAGCTGTATCATCGTGGCCTCCTGCTTTACAGCGAGCGGCCGGACAAGCGCTGGTCGCTCACTGATTGCATTTCTTTTCTGGTAATGGGGGATAAAGGCCTCCGCGAGGCGCTCACCGAAGACCACCACTTCGCCCAAGCCGGGTTCACGCCCGTGTTCGCTCAAACTTAACTTTTATGAACCTCTCATCCGAACTCCTCCAATTCCGCCAACAGCAGCAGACGCGCCGCCTCTTCCTCGGCCGCGCCGCGCAAGGCGTCGGCACGTTCGCGCTCGCTTCTCTGCTGAACTCACAAGCCTT
>CAZQEW010000060.1:0-25298 GCA_964591495.1 uncultured Klebsiella sp. | reverse complement strand
GGCCGCCCTTCATGAAGAGGAAGATGACGCGTTTGGCGCGCGAAGCGAAATGCGATGGCTTCGCTGATGCGGGGGATGGGGATTTTTCGGCGAGCAGGGACGAGGCGGCGAGCCAGCCGAAGCCGACGGCGGAGCGCTGGAGCGCGGCGCGGCGGCTGAGGGGCCTGGGCTGGAACGCGGGATTCATGAACACACGCTAACAGAAAAGCTGACGCGGCCAAGGCGGGCGGTCATTCGAGCCGATTTGCCATCCGGTGCCATCCGGTCATCAGGCCATCGCGGATGCGGCACGTCAGCGGAGCGGCCGGAATCGGCTGCCCATCGAGCGATGTAACTTCAACGATGCCCAGTGAACTGAGCGTCAGGAAGCAGCCTTGTGCAGAATGCAAGCGCACCGCACCGGCTGCAGTTTCGCGGAACGGCAGTTTATTTGCCGCACACCATGCCAACACCAGTTCGCGAGTGGTTCCCGGCAAAGCGCCCGTTGAGAGCGGCGGAGTGTGAACGGTGTCCTGCTCGACCCAGAACAGGTTTGCACTCGTGGCCTCCGCCATTTCGCCGCGCGGGTTAAGCAGCAAGGCATCATCGGCTCCGGCGGCTTCGGCCTCGGCGCGGGCGAGGACGTGGAGCAGCTTGTTCGCGGATTTGCAGGCGGAAATCGCATCGCCTGCCGGCACGCGCAGCGACGCGGTGTGGAGCTTCCACTGCGGGGCGGCCGGGCCAAGCGGCGGCGCGGGGTGCAGCGCCATCACGAGCGTGGGCGAGTCCGCACCGCGCGGGGAGTAACCGCGTTGGCCGATGCCGCGTGAAAGCGTGAGGCGGAGGATGGCTTCGGGAAGCTGGTTCAGCCGGCTGAGTTCGCGTGCTTGGGTGAGCAGGAAATCCGAGGCGAAGGGCACCTTGATTCGCAGGGTTTCCGCGCCGGCGGCGAACCGTCGCCAGTGGCCACCCCAATCCAACGGCACGCCGTTCATGACGCGCAGAGTCTCGAAGAGGCCGTCGCCGTAGAGGAAGCCGCGATCGAAGGCGGACACGACCGCGTCGGACTCCGGAACGAGCCGGCCATTGAGGAAGACAAGCACGCGTGTTTGTCCCGCAGTGCGGGGAGCTTGGCAAGCGCCTGCCGAATGGGGTTTGACGCCGCCCCGTCGAACCGCTGCAATCAGTCCGCCGCTGACTAAAACGACATTTCCGATGAACACCCGCACCCTTCCCGCCGCCCTTGGCTTGGCCACGCTGCTCGCCCTCGGTTCCACCGGCTCCGCCCAGACGCTCGTCCGTTACGAATCGCAGCCGGGGAGCAAGATGCGCATGGACGGCACCTCGAACATCCACGACTGGCACGCCGAGAGCCAGCTCATCGGCGGCTTTGTCGAGGTGGACGGCGCGCTCATCGAGTCGCCCGACAAGCTCAAGCCCGGCAAGGTCGCCGCCAAGGGTGAGACCTTCGTCGCCGTGCGCTCGCTCAAGTGCAGCAGTGGCAAGGCGATGGACGCCGTGATGCAGGAGACCATGAAGGAGAAGGAGAACCCGCGCATTGCGTTCAAGCTCGTCGAGCTGTCGCTCAAGGAAGCCAAGGGCGCGCAGGTCAGCCTCGAAGCCAAGGGCAGCCTCACCGTCTCCGGCGTGACCAAGGACATCACTTTCCCGCTGACCCTCAACCGCCGCGTGGACACGTCGCGCGCGACCTTCACCGGCACGGCCGCCGTGAAGATGACCGATTTTGGCATGAAGCCGCCCGCTCCCACCGCCGGAGCCGGCCTCATCAAGACCGGCGACGAGGTGAAGCTTACGTTCGAGTGGGCCGTGGCGAAGAAAGACGCAGCCAAGTAAACCCCGGGCCACAGGAAAGAACCTTGGCGGCCTCTCCTTGCCCGAAATAAGTCTGACCCAACATGAAAAGACTCCTTATCCCCGTCTGCGTGTGGCTTCTGGTGATGGCGTCAGCCGGGCGGGCACAAAACGCCACGGGTATCCCTGCGATCAACGCGCAGGCCCCGTTCCTTGCCGCCGCACTCTCGGAGTTCTTCAGCGACACGCGGGCATTTACGGCCGGGGTGGAACTGACGGTTGCGGGCGTAGCCGGTGGCGAGGCCATGAAACTGCCCTTTGGTGTGGCGATGGCCGACGGCAAGATGCGCTGGGAGCTGAATCTCGCGAACGTGAAGAGCGCCGAGCTGCCACCCGAGGCTCTCAACGGAATAAAGGACATGGGCCTGGACCGTCTCTTCTTCATCTACCAGCCCGGCAAGCCGCTCACGTTGGGCTTTCCCGGCATGAAATCCTTCATCGAGATGCCCGTGCCCAAGGCGGAAGGGGTCCAAAAGCAGGCACAGGAGAAAGTCGGCCGCTTGGAAAAGAAGGAGCTGGGCCGCGAAGCCATCGCCGGTCAACCGACGGTGAAATATGCCGTCAAAGTCCCCGGTGACGACGGCACGGCGACCGTCTGGCAGGCTACGAACCTGCAAAACCTCCCGGTGAAGATCGCCATCGCGAAGGACAAGCAGACCTACCAGCTCCAGTTAAGCAACATCCGGCTCGGCCAGCCGGATGCGGCCTACTTCGCGGTGCCTGCCGGCTTTGCCAAGCAGACCGACCTGAACGCCGTCATCCAGGCGGCAGCCATGAAATCGCTTGGCAGCATCACCGGTGGCCTGAAATAGGCCAGGCCGCTGGTTCCGCAGGCGGATCCCGTCTCCTCCAGCAAATCTTTCGCTGGGGACCCATCGCAGCCGTGCTTGCGCGGAGTAGACCAAAGCGCGCCCCCAAAACAGAAGGAGCGGGCAGCGATTGCTCGCCACCCGCTCCCAACCCCAACAACCAAACCAACTTCGGCTTAATTGACGCACGGTCCCGGGGACGCTTCAAAATTTCCCGTTTTCCCCGGAAAAAACTTTCGGCCAACCGCCTGCCCCGAGTTTCCGGTGTCCAAACCCCGAGAAAACTGCTCTGGTAGGCCCATGCGCATCCGCAACCTGAATCCCGACGCCGACATCGGTGCGAGCGCCTGGTGGCTCGAACTCGACGGCCACCGCCTGCTGCTTGATGCCGGCGTCCACCCAAAACGCGAAGGCCGCGACAGCCTGCCCCTGCTGGATCTCGTCAAGGGGCAGGAGTTGGACGCCATCGCCATCACCCACTGCCACCACGACCACGTCGGCGGGCTGCCGGTCGCAGTTCGGCAGCATCCGCACGCCCATGTGCTGATGACCGAACTGAGCTATTTCCTCGTCGAGCGCGTGCTGCACAACTCGGTGAACGTGATGAAGCGCCAGCGGGAGGAGTTGGGCATCCGCGAATATCCGCTCTACTCCCACGACGAGGTGGATGACATGGCGCCGCTCTTCCAGGGCTTCAAATACAACCGCGAGATCGAGTGGGCGGCCTTCCAGAAACACAACGCGACCGGCGCATCCCCGACGCTCGAATTCTACGACGCCGGCCATGCGCTCGGGTCCGCCGGCGTGCTCGTGCGCGGTCGGCGCGAGACGCTCTTCTACACTGGCGACGTCTGCTTCCACGACCAGACCATCCTCAAGGGCGCGCGGTTCGAGGACGTGCGGGCCGACGTGCTCATCATGGAAACCACCCGCGGCACCCGCGTGCCCACGCCGGGCTTTGAGCGCGGAGCCGAGGTGGACCGGCTCATCGCCGCCGTCCGCGAAACCCTCAAGCGCAAGGGCAGCGTGCTCATCCCAACCTTCGCGCTGGGCCGCTCGCAGGAAATTCTCGCTGCCCTCGCCCTGGCCATGCGCGCCGGCCAGCTCAAGCCCCAGCCCATCTACATCGGCGGCCTCGGGCGCGTGTTCACCGAGATTTACGACCTTGAAGCGCACCGGGCGCACCGCCGGCACAGCAACCTCCAGCTCAACGAGGCGTTGAATCTCATCGTGCTGGAGAAAGGCCAGGCGGAATCCATGCGGCTCACCGGCGGACGCATTTTCGTCGTCACCGCCGGCATGATGAGCGAGCACACCGCCGCCCACGACCTCGCGGCGCGCATGATGGGCGATAAACGTCACGGCATTTTCTTCGTGGGTTACGCCGATCCCGATACGCCGGGCGGCCGGCTCAAGGCCAGCCAGCCGGGCAAACCCTTCAGCTTCAGCCCGGGTGCCGGCCGGCTCACGCGGCAGTGCGAGGTGCGTGACTTCGATCTCTCCGCGCACGCCAACCGCGACGAACTGCTCGATTTCGTGAGCGAAGTGGAGCCGCGTGCCGTGGTGCTCGGCCACGGTGACGGCCCCGCGCGCGCGTGGTTCGCCGAACAGATCGCGGCGCGTCACCCGAAGATGAAGGTGATTCAGCCCAAGCCGGGGCAGTGGGTCGAGGCGTGATTCGCCCCTGCTCGTAACCTTGATCCCAATCCTGCGTGTGCCTGTTCCGAAAAGGAGCAGGATCAAGATCAGGCTTACGAGCAGAAGGCAGGCGGCAGGTCACTCCGCCACCAGGTGGTTCCGCAGCACGCCGATGCATTCGATGGCGGCTTCCATTTGGTCGCCGGGCTTGAGGTAGGTGCCGGTCGTGTTGCCCACGCCCGACGGCGTGCCGGTGGAAATGATGTCACCCGGCTCCAACGTCACGATGGCGGAAACAAACTCGATGATGGCCGCGACCGGGAAAATCATCTGCGCCGTGCTCGCGCTTTGATGGGTCCGGCCGTTGACCTTGAGCGTGAGGGCAAGCTGCTGCGGATCCGGCAGCGCGTCTGCCGCCGTCACGCACGGACCAACCGGGCAGAACGTGTCGTGCCACTTGCCGTGTTGCCAGTCGAAGAACGAATCCTTCTCGCGTTTCTCGCGGCCCGGATTGGGGCGGAACTTCCGGTCGGAGATGTCATTCACCACGGTGTAGCCCGCGACGCAACCGAGCGCGTCGGCCTCCTTCACCGCCCGGCAGCGCTTGGCGATCACCACGCCCAGCTCGCACTCCCAGTCAATGTGGTGGGGCGAAACTTTCGGGATGACGATGGCCGCGCCGGGATGGTTGAGCGTCGTGGTCGGCGGTTTCTGGAACAGGTAGGGGAAAGTCTTCGCCCGCTCCGTCTCTCGGCCGCCGCCCTCCTTGATGTGCTCGTTGTAGTTGCCGGCCAGCAGAATGATTTTCGGCGGGCGCGCAATGGGCGTGAGCAACTGAACCGCATCCACCGCCAGTGCCGCAACGTCGGCCAGGCTGCGGTTGGCTGCGACCCAGGCACCCAACTCACGCGCGGCGATGGCATGGCTGCCGCCCGGCAAAAGGGCCAGCAGGTCGTCACCGGCAGGAAGGGCGATCTCCCGATTGGTGCGCTCGCGATGCATCCGCACGGCGGCATCCAGCGGGACCAGCGTTGAGTCGAAATAAAACCCCGCGCGGACGGCGGAGCCTTGGGAGAAACGGCAGAGGCGCATGGCCGGAGAGTGAACCGCACCACGCCGCCGGTCAACGCGTTCGCCGTCGCGTTGCGGCTGGCACTTCACCTGCCCCCGTGCTTCACTACTGCGTCTCATGCGGAAGCTGGTTCACCTCATTCCGAAGCCGATTCTTTTCGGCCTGCTCGGCGCGCTGGGGTGCGTGCTGGGCTGGGCGGCGGGCGAGCCGTTGCTCAAGGTCATCAAGCCGCCCGCGCCCAAGGAAGGCGAGGAAGCCAAGGGCCAGCCCGCCGCGCCCGTGCTCGTGTTCAGCAACGAACTCCAAAAACGCCTCCAACGCGAGGAGGCCAAGACCGGCGATGTGCAGATTTCGCTGATGTGGGACAACTTCAACGACCTCGACCTGCACTGCGTGGATCCCGCGGGCGAACGCATCTTCTACGGGCACAAGCGGTCAGCTTCACAGGGCGAGCTGGACGTGGACATGAACGCCCGCGCGCCCTACAGCGGCCAGCCGGTCGAGAACATTTACTGGCCCACCAACGGCGCGCCCGAAGGCCGCTACCAGGTCTTCGTCAACCACTACTCCCTCCACGCCCCGGTCAATGAGACGCCTTACACCATCGCCATCAAGCAGGGCGGCAAGGCACAGGAATTCCGCGGCGTCATCCGCCACGGCCAGACCAACACGGTCCACACCTTCGAGATGAAGAAGGCTCCCCCGCCCGACCTCGCCAGGCTCAACCAGCGCCAGCCGCCCTCGCTCAAAGCCACCCTCGTCATCGGGTTGTGGACCTCGCTCCTGGCCGTCGGCATGGCCGCGCTCATCGTGGCCACGCAGAATTTCCTGCTGCGCCGCACGCTGTTCAGCCTGAAGGAAGCCGCGCTCGTGCTGGGCGGCGGCGTGCTGGCCGGGCTCATCTCCGGCGCGGTCAGCCAGCACCTCTTCGCGTTCGGCGCGAACAGTTTGGCGGCACAGCTCACCGAGACGGAAGCCGAGCGCGTGCTACCGCTCATCATCAAGGCCGGCCAGCTCGCCGGCTGGTCGCTGCTCGGCGCGCTGCTCGGCTTCGGCCTCGCGTTCTTCATCCCGAACCTGCCGAAGTTCCGGGCCGGCTTCGCGGGCCTGATCGGCGGGGGACTCGGGGCGGCGGCCTTTCTCTTCGCCCTCGCCAAGTCCGGCGCGGCCGGCGACGCCTCCGCCCGATTGGTCGGCGCGGCCATTCTCGGCCTGACCATCGGCCTTGTCGTTGCCCTGGTGGAGCGGTTGGCGCGGGAGGCGGCCCTGGTGGTCCACTGGCACGAGAACGAGCGCACCGTCATCAACCTCGGTGCGGAGCCGGTGATCCTCGGCAGCTCGCCGGAAGCGCACCTCTACCTGCCCAAGCACAAAGGATTTCCGCCCGTGACGGCCATCGTGACCTTCCGGGACGGCCGCGTGCAGATGGAGAACAAGCTTTCCAATTCGACCCATACCCTCGCTGGCGGCAACAAGCTCCAGATTGGCGAGCTGTGGATCGAGATTCAGACCGACGCGAAGTGAGTGAGCTTCCCGGCTGTGGTCACGCGGCCTGCTCCACCACCACCTTGAGCGAGTCCGGCTGCGGCTTTGCGGCGAGGGCGACGGCGGCGGCGGTTTCCGCCAGCGGGAAGCGGTGGGTGATGAGCGGGCGCACGTCGAGTTTGCGCGAGAAGACGAGCCGCGCGACGGCGGGCTGCAGTGTCACGTCGGAGGAGTAGCTGCCCAGCAAATCCTTCTCGTCCACGCACACGCTGGAGAAATCGACCGGTGCGACGGCCCCCCGCTTGGTGTGGGCGAAGAGCAGCACCTGCCCCGCGCCGCGCACGAGCGCGAGGGCTTGCTGCACCGCGGCGTCCACGGGCACGGCGATGACCGCGGCGTCGAGACCGCGACCGCGCGTGAGGCGGGCGATTTGCTCGGGCAGGTCGGGCGCATCGGCGCGCAGTGCGCGGGCCGCGCCGAAGCGGCGGGCGAGCTTGAGCCGGGTGTCGAGCAGGTCGGTGGCGATGACCTTGAGGCCGCGCAGCGCGAGGAGCTGGGTGAACAGCAGGCCGATGGGGCCCTGGCCGGCGACGAGCACGAAGTCCCCGGGCAGGACGGCCAGGCGGTGGACGCCCTTGAGGACGGTGTTGACCGGCTCCAGCAGTGCGCCTTCCAGGAACGAGTTCTTCGCCGGAATTTTTACGACGCCCGGCAGGCAGAAATCCATGACGCGGACGTATTCCGCGTAGCCGCCGCCGGCGGGCTCGAATCCGGCGGTGATGCCGGTGCGCTTGTATTGCGGACACTGCGCAAAGGCGCGGTGCCGGCAGGCGTGGCAGGCGAGGCAGGGGACATGATGGTGGAGCGCCACGCGGTCACCGACGCGGAAGCCGCGCACCCGCGCGCCAGCCGCGGCGATGGTGCCTGCCGTCTCATGCCCGAAGATGCGCGGCGGCGCGACGGTGCCGTGGTGGATTTTCTTGATGTCGGTGGGGCACACGCCACACACGGCCACGCGCACGAGCAGTTCGCCCGCACCAATGCGTGGCACGGGCACGGTCTCGACGCGCAGGTCGTTCACGCCGCGGTAGACCACGGCCTGCATCGTCCTGGGAATGGTCGTCAGCACGGGGAGGTTGTAGCGGAGTCAGGGCGCTCAACGCAAAGGCACAAAGCTCATGGCCCGCGAAACACGCCAATCAACGCGAAAAGAGAGCGGCCGCGAGGGACGGGTGCAGGTTTCCGGACTGCTGCTTTATGATCGGAGGATTTCGCGTCCTTTGGCGGGTTTCGCGGGCCGTCACAAATATTTCTCCGCCCAGTCCGGCGTGCAGGGCTGGCCGGCGATGAAGTCGGAGAACCACGGCTCCGGCTCGGCGCGAAACTCCCAATCCTGATCGCGCCACCGGAAGCGCAGCACGGCGGCGTGCAGGGCCTGACAGGGCAGCATGAGCCGCGCGCGCTGCTCGGCGGTGAGCCGGCGCAGCACGAAGTCGAGGTAGAGCCGCTCGTCGCCGCCGTAGAGCTTGTCGCCGACGAGCGGGTAGCCGAGATGCTGAAGATGGATGCGAATCTGGTGCTTGCGGCCGCTGTGCGGGCGGACGCGGAGCAAGGTGAAATTCCCCTCCGGGCGGCAGAACCTTTGCTCCACGGCAAACTCCGTTTTCGACACCGCACCGTCGGGGCGCACGCAGTCCTTGATGGCGATGATGGCCTGCTCGTCCTTGCCGAGCGGGGCTTCACACGTCACGGAGTCGGGTGCGAAGTGGCCATGCGCGATGGCGAGGTATTCCTTCGCCACGCGGCGCAGGGCGAAGAGCTTCTTGAGCGCGGCATCCGCTTCGGGACTTTTGGCGATCAGGATGACGCCGCTGGTCTCGCGGTCGAGGCGGTTGACGAGGTGCGCGGTCGCGGTGTCCCCGAGATGAAGGCGCACGCGGCTGATGAGGCTGGAATACACGTCGCCCTTGGTGGGGTGGCAGACGAGCCCGGCGGGCTTGTTGATGGCCAGCAGGTCGGCGTCTTCGTGGATGATGTCGAACAGCTTTTCCATGCCCGAGGTGGGCAGTATGCCCGCGACACTTTCCCCTTTGAACTCGAATCAACCGACGTATCATCCGGTTCCGTGAAACGAACCGTGCTCGTCCCCGCGCTGCTGCTGGCGGCCTTTGTGCTTACCCGCTGGCCGGGGATCATGCCGCCCAATTTCAGCCTGGCTTACGGGCTGGTGTTTTGTGCGGGCGCCCTGCCACATCGGCTGCCGTGGTGGGCGGTGTTTGGCACCATGGTCCTTTCCGATGTGGGACTGAATGTCTTCTGCTACCAGACCACGCCCTTCAGCGATTATCAGTTGGTCAACTACGTGGCCTACGCGGCCATCTTCGGCTTAGGCCGGCTCTTTGCCCGGCAGCGGGCAACCTGGCTGCATGCGGCCGGTGGGTTGCTGGGGGCGGTTTTGTTTTATCTGCTCACGAACACCTCCGCCTGGCTGGCCAACCCGGTTTACGCCAAGACGCTGGCGGACTGGCTGCGGGCCTTGACCACGGGGTCCAGCGGCTGGCCCGACACCTGGACGTTCTTCCGCAACAGCCTGATCAGCGGCGGGCTCTTCGCCGGCCTCATCAGCGCGGCCCTGCAAAGCGTTGAAGCGAAGGAACCGGAGCCCGAAGAGGAAAAGGAAACCGAGCCAGCACCCGAATCCGCCCCGGAAGAGGCCAATTTGCCGCGGCCATGACCATCCGTCCCGCCACCCGCGCCGACTGCCCGGGCATCCTTGCCATCTACAACGACGCGGTGTTGACCACGACGGCGACCTACGACTACGAGCCGCGCACGCTGGCGCAGCGCGAGGAGTGGTTCGACCAACACGTGCGCGACGGCTACGCGGTCTTCGTGGCAGAGGATGACGCCGGTCGAATCGTCGGCTGGAGCGCGTTGAACCCCTATCACGCGCGGCCGGGCTACCGCTTCACCACGGAGAATTCCGTTTACATCGCCGCCGACCAACGCGGGAAGGGGCTCGGCAAATTGCTCCTCGCGCCGCTGATTGAGGCCGCGCGCGCGAAGGGCCTGCACGCCATCATCGCGGCGATTGACGCGACCAATGAGGCCAGCCTGCGCCTTCACGCGCGGTTCGGCTTCGTGCAGGTCGGCCATTTCAAGCAGGTCGGCTACAAGTTCGACCGCTGGCTGGATGTGATCTACCTGGAACGGCTGCTGCCCTGAACGTGGCTGACTGCACTTTCCTATCGTGCGCCCATCGCGAATTGGCTAATCAATTCTGCATCACATGGCCGACTCAGATGATTCCTCCGGGAACGCCCCGCCGCCCGCCGCCCGCCGCAGGCCGTTACGCCGTGAGCCGCGAGATCGCGCGCGGCGGCATGGGCGCGATCCTCGAGGCCAATGACCTCTCGCTCGACCGTGAAGTGGCGATGAAGGTCATGCTCGACTCGGCGGAGAGCGACCAGACCGCGCGGCAGCGCTTCCTGCGCGAGGCCCTTGTGCTGGCCCGGTTGTCGCACCCAAACATCGTGCCCATCCACGAATTGGGCCGGGATGAGCAGGGCCGGAGGTTCTACACGATGAAGCTGGTGAAAGGCCGCACCCTCCAGGCCATCATCACGGCCATCAAGAAAGGCGATCCGGCCACCCTCCAGCACTACACGTTGGACCGGCTGCTGACCATTTACCGGAAAGTGTGCGACGCGGTCGCCTTCGCGCATCACCAGCGCATCATTCATCGTGACCTCAAGCCGGAGAACGTGATGGTGGGCGAGTTCGGCGAGGTGCTGGTGATGGACTGGGGCTTGGCGAAGCATCTGGATGACGAGCACCACGCGAAGACCGAGGCCGATCGGGCGCAGACCATTGAGGGTTTCACCGAATTGAGCGACGCCGAGCTCGCGGCCGGTTCGGGCAGCCTCACGCTTGAAGGCGCCGTGATGGGTTCACCGCAATACATGCCCCCGGAGCAGGCCGAGGGGCGGCTGGCGGACATCGGAACGCATTCGGACATCTACTCGCTGGGAGGAATTCTTTACGCGATCCTCACCTTGAGGCACCCGGTCAATGGCAAGAGTGTGTCGGACGTTTTGTCCAAAGTGGTCAGCGGTGCCATCCCACCGCCCTCGACATACAACACGCAGGTTGACGCCGCCCCCAGTGTGGACGGCGAAGTCCCCGACGCGCGTAAAATCACCGGTCTGCCACACTGTCCCGGAGGAAAGGTGCCCACTTCACTCTCCGCCGTGACCATGCGGGCAATGGCGCTCAAACCAGTCGATCGCTACGGCGATGTAGCCCAGTTGGTTGCTGACATTGAGGCGTATCAGGGTGGCTTCGCCACAAGTGCGGAGCAGGTCAGTGCGCTCGGCCAGTTCGTGCTGCTGGTGAAGCGCAACAAGGGCGCAGCCATTGCCGTGGCAGCGGGGCTGGTCATCGTGGCAGTGCTCTCCGCCGTGTTCGTCTCCGGACTCGCGGCCAAGGAGCGCGAGGCCACGCGCGCGGCCGAAACGGCGCTCGCGGAGAAGGAAAAGGCGCTCAAAGCGGAAAGGGAGGCGCGGTCCGCGTCCGCGCAGGCGCAGATCGCCCTCGCCGAAGCGGCGTTCCGCAGCGGTGACTATCCGGCGATGGTGCAGGCGCTGGACGCCTGCCCGCCCAACACCCGGGACTCCACCTGGAACTACCTTTCCGCCAAGCGCGACGCCTCGCTTGGCCGATTGCGCGCGCCGGGCTTCGAGACCCCCGCCGCCCTCGCCGCCGTGCCCGGTCAGCCCGGCCAGTTCGCGCTGCTCGCGCCTCGCGGTGAAATTGGATTCGTAGACGTGGTGTCTGGCCAGGTCTTGCGCACGGTCAAAACCGGTCGCACCGGCTTGCGTGAGCTGACCTTTTCCGGTGACGGCCAGACCTTCGCCGTCCGTGCCGGAAAGGAAGTGGACTTGTTCGACACCGTCACCGGCGCCCGCCGCCAGTCGCTGTCGCTGACGGGGGACTCAGTCCAAAAAATCGTCCTCGGCCACGACGCCAGCCTGCTTGCCACGATCTCGTCAGCTAACCTGGGCGGCCGGCCGAGCGCCCAGCTCACGCTCATTGAAACCGCCACGGGCCAGACCCGTTGGCAGCATCGTGCATCGACCTACTTGAACGTCGTCATCCATCCCAACGGCACGCGCGTCATCGCCTCCAGCGGTGGCTCGTCGCGTTTCTACTGGGTCCTCGACGCCGCTGATGGGCGCGAGGTTTTCCGGCACGCCGTCTATGCGATATGCCAGGCGTTGCACCCGGACGGAAAATCCATCGCCATTGGCACCCAGCAGGGGGAGGTCTTGCTGGCCAACGCCATGACGGGTGAGGTGCAGCAGCAGGGCAAGCTCCACTCCGGCAAGTTGCAGGCCGTGGCTTGGACCGCTGATGGCCACCTGCTTACGATGGGCGAGGAGGGCAAGATCGGCTCCGGCCTCTGGCTCTTCCGGCTGTGGGATCCCGAGTTCCTTGCGCCGCGCGCCACCTTCGCCGGGCTGAACCCCGGCCCGCCGGTCAACTGGGTGCTCAACCCCGCCAGCGGCCACCTCATCACTGTGGACGGCCAGCCCCGCGTCTGGCGTGTCCCCGCCGGCCGCGAACTGGTCAGGTTCCCCCAAACGTCCGAGCAGGCTTGGGGCGGAGCGTTCCTCTCGGACACTGTGCTGCTCACCCGCAAGTCCTACGAGCTGGCCAGATACGATCTCGCCACACCGGGCCGCGCCAAGGAACTCGGCGGGCCGAGATTCTTGGGCACCCTTTGCGCGGCGCACCCGGGCACCGGATGGTTTGCCGTTGGACCCAAGATTGGCACGGCGCCGTTCACGGTGAAACTCTTCGCCACCGAGGGGTCCGCCCTGGTCGAGAAACACAGCCGGACCGTGCCCATGTTGGTCACCGACCTCGCCCTTGATGCCAAAGCTGAGCGCCTTGCCATCACGCTCCGCAACGGCAGCATCGAAGTCCTGTCCACCAAGGACGGCGCATCCCAATTCAAGCTGCCGGGCCGCTTCGAGCGCGCCGACTTCGCCGGGCCGGCCGGTCGCCTCGTCGCGCTGGCTCCGCACACCGTCAAGTCTGACGCCGTTGAGTTTTATCTCCAGCAGCTCGACGGCGCCACTGGCAAGGTGCTTGCCACCGCCACCAACCGCTTCCATGTCCAGGCCTTCGCAGTCTCACCGGATCGCAAGCTCGTCGCCCTTGGCGGCAGCGACCGCTCCGTGCATTTGTTTGATGCTGAGACGCTGCGCGCCCAGCCCGGCTTCCGCGCCCATGATGGCGATGTTGGCGCGCTGACCTTCCACCCCACGCAGCCCATCCTCGCCACGGCTTCGGCCGACGGCTCGGTGAAAGTGTGGGATTACCGCGCCGGCAAGCTTCTGGACTACTTCCTCGGCCTCGCCGGCAATCCGGTCGTCCTCTCCTTCAGCCCAAACGGCAAGCTCCTGATGGTGGATGGCCAGGAGCGCACCACCCGCGTCTATGACGTGGCGCACGTTGTCGCCAAGCCCTGAGCCTGTTGAAGCGGCTGGACGCGAAGTGAGGTTGCGCCAGCCTGCGTGCGCGCATGAGTTCCGCCTCGCCTTACCAGCCCGGTCGTGAGATTGCCCGGGACGGCATCGGAGCCATCCTCGAGGTGCGGGACTAGCGCTTTTGCCATGGTTGCCAGCCTCGAAGAGCGGCTGGACAATCAGCCCCTCTACCGCAGGAGCGGACTGACCACCGCGCTGAGCAGGAATGGAATTCTACCAGGCTCGGCAACGACCAAGTCGGTCTAGGTGGCACACCGACGAGTGGGCCATTGAAGCGGTGCGGCCAAGGAACTTGGAGATCACGCCCTCAGGTTCCGTTGTGCTGCTCAGCTCAGCCGGATCGCCGCTGATTGACCATGTCCGTCCAGCCCTTCCAGTTCGGCAAACTTCCGCACAGCGCCAAGCCCCCTTTTCAGCGCGGGCTTGGAGTAACTGACCACGCTGGTCCGGCGCTGGAACTGGTCCACCGTCAGACCGGCAAAGCTGCGGCCCGCGCCGCCGGTGGGCAGCGTGTGGCTGGGGCCGGCCACGTAATCGCCCAGCACCGTCGGCGACCAGCCGCCGAGGAAGAGTGCGCCGGCTGTGGTGATTTCCTTCACGGCCTGTTGCTGCTGGCGGATCATCACTTCGCAATGCTCCGGCGCGAGGCGGTTCACCAGTGCGATGCCGTCGGTGAGTGATTTCACCTGGATGAGCCAGCCGTTGTTGGCCAGCGCTTTCGCGATGAAGTCGCGGCGCGACAGTTGCGGGAGCTGCCGGGCGATTTCCTTTTCCGTGGCCTTGAGCACCTGCGCGGAAGTCGTCACCAGCCAGACGCGTTCGTGGCCGGAGCCGTGCTCGGCCTGGGCGAGGAGGTCGGCGGCGATGAACTTCGGGTTGGCCGAGTCGTCCGCAAGCACGAGCACCTCGCTCGGGCCCGGCAGAAGGTCGATGGCCACGTGGCCCACGAGCAGGCGCTTGGCGGCGACGACATACGCGTTGCCCGGGCCAAAGATCTTTTGCACCGGGCGGATCGTCGCCGTGCCCAGCGCGAGCGCGGCGATGGCCTGCGCGCCGCCCGCCTTGTAAATCTCCGTCGCGCCCGCCACGCGCGCGGCAAAGAGCAGCGCGGGGTTGACCGTGCCATCTTTTCCCGGCGGCGTGCAGACGACGATCTCGCGGCAGCCGGCGACCCGCGCGAGGACGATGGTCATCAAGGCCGTGGACACCAACGGCGCGGTGCCGCCCGGAATGTAGATGCCCACGCGCCCGAAGCCGTCGAACTTCTCGCCCACGGTTGCGCCGTGCGAGTTGCGGGCTGACCAGTTTTTGCGCAGGGATTTCCGGGCGAAAGCGGCGATGTTGCGCTCTGCCTCCTTCACGGCCGCGCGCAGGGATTCGTCTGCCGCGATGGAGGCGTTGAACAGCTCCTCCGCCGAAACCGCGAGCTGTTCCGCCGTGAGCTGCGCACCATCAAATCGCGCGGTCAACTCCAGCACCGCCGCGTCGCCGCGCGCACGCACCGCGTCCACGATGCCGCGCGCACGCTCCTCGACCACGGGATCAAAAAGGCTCGACGCCGCCGCGAGCTGCGCCAGCCGGGCGGCGAAATCCTTGTCCGAATGCTTCAGGACGTTCATGGGCGGGGAAGCTAGGGAACGCCGGGGGCGAAGTCAAAGGCGGCGGGTCCAGAGCGGACTGTATTTGCCCCTGGTGGTCGGTTCTGACAGCCTTTCCGCCCAAGCATGGCCCACGTCTCCGACTTCCTCACGCCCGCCGAGTTGCAGAAGGTCGCAAACCTGCAGGTCGTCGCGCGGCTGGTGGTCGAGGGCTTCTTCTCCGGTCTGCACAAGTCGCCGCACAAGGGCTTCAGCGTCGAGTTTGCCCAGCACCGCCAGTATGTGCAGGGCGACGAAATCCGCCGGCTCGACTGGAAGGTCTTCGGCAAGACCGACCGCTACTACGTCCGCGAATACGAGGAGGAAACCAATCTCCGCGCCACGCTCCTGCTCGACCTCAGCGGCTCCATGCGCTACGCGGGCACGGGCCGCGCGCCCAAGGCCGACTACGCCATCCGCCTCGCCGCCGCGCTCGCCTACCTCATGCTCCAGCAGCGCGACAGCGTGGGCCTCGTCACGTTCGACACCAAAATCCGCCGCTACATCCCGCCGCGCTCCAGCGTCCCGCACCTGCGCGTCTTGCTGGACGAACTCCAGTCCGCCCAGCCCGGCGGCGAGACCGCGCTCGGGGGCGTCTTCCACGACCTCGTCCCGCGCATCCAGCGGCGCGGCCTGCTCATCGTGCTCTCCGACTGCTTCGGCGACTCGAAGGAGTTGCTTAAGGCACTCGCGCACTTTCGCCACGCGCGCCACGAGATTCTCATCTTCCAAATCCTCGACCGCGACGAGCTGGAGTTCCCCTTCACGCACTGGACGCGCTTCGAGTCATTGGAGACGGCTGGCGCGCACCGGATGATTGACCCTGACCAATTCCGTGCCGCCTACCTCGATAACCTGAAGAAGTTCCAGGATGAGCTGACCAAAGGCTGCCATCGCCACCACATTGACCTCGTGCCAATGGTGACGGACCAGCCCTACGCCGAGGCGCTGGCGCAATACCTGACGCGGAGGATGGCTAGGGGATGAACTCTGCCAAGGCCGATTGAAATCCGGCTTTCCCCCCGGCGGCCACCAAGACTAAAATCACCCTATGAAAACCATCACCTTGCCCAGCCTCGCCCGGGAAGCCGATGCCGTCTTCGCCGCGCTGAATGCAGGCGAGAGCTTCGTGGTGAAACATCGCGGCAAACCCGCCGGTCGGCTCTCCGCCATCAAGCCCAAGACCCGGCCCGCCAAGACCGACCCGTTCTATTCGCTCGACAAGCTCACGTTCAAAGGCGGCGGCTCCCTGTCCAATGAGGAGATGGACCGGGTGATTTATGGCGCGTGACACGTTCATAGACACCAGCGGTTTTTTCGCGCTGCTGTGCGCGGACGACGCCAAACACAAGGCGGCGCAGGCTTGGTTCGGGGATTTCCGATCTCGTTCCGGCTCTGCCGTTACCACCGACTACATTCTCGACGAGACGGCTACGCTGCTCAAGGCCCGAGGCGGCGGTCATCGCCTCGCTGGGTTCTTCCAACTCGTGTCTGATTCGAGCGCCATCCGCATCGAATGGATGGACTCGGCGCGCTTTAACAAGGCCACCGATTTCTTCCTCCGACATTCCGACCACGGCTACTCGTTCACTGACTGCGTCAGCTTCGTAGTGATGCGCGAACGGCGGCTAACCGATGCGCTGACCACGGACAAGCACTTCGACGAGGCCGGCTTCAAGGCGCTGCTGCGCGCCTGACCGCGCGCCAGCCATGACCTTCCTCAACCTCCTCCTCCTCGGCGGCATGGCGGCGGCGGCGATTCCGGTCCTGCTGCACTTCTTCAACCGCTCGCGCCCGCGCGTCGTGCCGTGGGGCGCGATGCACCTGCTCGACGCCGCGTTCCAGGCGCACACGCGCCGGCTCAAGTTCGAGCAACTCCTCCTCCTGCTGGTGCGCTGCCTCATCCCCGTGCTGCTCGCGCTCTGCATGGCGCGGCCCGTCCTCACCGGGATGCGCGCGTTGCTCGGCGGCGCGAAGACCTCGCTCGTCATCTTGCTCGATGACTCCTACTCCATGTCCGCCGGCGCGGGTGCGGCGTCGAACTTCGCGCAGGCCAAGGAAGCCGCCGCGAAGCTCATCGAGCAGGCCGGCTCCGGCTCCGATGTCGCCGTCATCCTCATGGGCGGCACCCCACGCCAGCTCCTCGGAGCCCCGACGCTCGACACCGTCCGCGTCACGAAGGCACTCGCGCAGCTTGAAGCCAACTTCGGCGCGGCCAACTTCCCCGAGTCCCTCGAACTCGCCGCCAACGTCGCCGCCCAAATGCAACACGGGCTGAAGGAATTCGTCGTCCTCAGCGATTTCCAGAAAGCCAGCTTCAGCGACGGCGAAGCCGCTGCGCGTGGGCGCGCGTTGCAGACCTTGAAGCGCCTGCCCGTCCCGCCGCGCGTCACCTTCCTGCACGTTGGCACCGAGTCGCGCGACAACGTCGCCGTCGAGTCACTCGACCTCCCCAAGCTCGCGCTTGGCGTGAACCAGCCGCTCCAGGTCCGCGCCACGCTCCGCAACTTCGGCGAGCGCGCGTGGCCGGACCTGCGCGTGTTCTTCCGCGCCGATGGCCGCGAGCGCGGCGCGCAGCAAATTGCCCTCGCGCCCGGCGAGCAGCGGCAGGTGCTCTTCACGCACGCCTTCGACGCCGCCGGTTTCCACACGCTCGAAGTCCACACCGACGCCGATGCGCTCAAGGCCGACAACTCCCTCGCCGCCGTCGTCACCGTCTGGGAAAAACTTCCCGCCCTCCTCGTCAACGGCGACCCCAGCCCCGAGCCGCTCAAGGGTGAAACCGATTACCTCGATATCGCCCTCTCGCCCGCGATGAAGGCCGCGACCGGCGGCAGCGACCTCATCCTCACGCGCGTCATCGCGCCCGGCGACCTTACGCCCGACGCGCTCTCGAAGGCCCGCGTCGTCGTGCTCGCGAACGTCCGCCAGCTCGCCGACGCGCAAGTCGCCGCGCTCGCCAGCTTCGTCGCCAGCGGCGGCGGCCTGCTCGTCTTCCCCGGCAACCGCATCAACACGGACTGGTATCATCGCACGCTCCGCGCCGCCGGTTTGCTCCCGCTGCCCTTCACCGCGCTCGCCGGCGGCCTCGAAGACGGCAAGCCGCGCGCGAAGATTGTCGTGCAGCCCTTCACGCATCCGGCGATGGAACTCTTCAACGACGCGCGCAACGGCAACCTGGCCGACGCCGAGATGAAGCTCTGGTTCCAGCTCGGCACGCGCCAGGAGCAAGCCGACCCCGCCCTCGCCGTCCTCGCGCAACTCAGCACCGCCGACCCGTTCCTCGTGGAGAAGAAGAACGGCGAAGGCCGCGTCATCCAATGCGCCGTCCCGTGCGACGCCGACTGGGGCAACCTCCCCGTGCGCCCCGTCTTCGTGCCGCTGATGCAACGGCTCGTCATCTACCTCGCGTCGCAGGCGCAGCCGCCACGCAACGTGGAGGTCGGCAAGCCGCTCGCCGCGTTCGTGTCGCGCGCGCATGTCGGACGCAAGGCACATGTCACTGCGCCCGACGGCGAGCGCCACGAGGTGGACATCACCGGTCGCGGCGCGCTCGGCTACGTCGAGTTCACGAAGACCAGCCGCCCTGGCACCTACTCCCTCGCCGCGCCCGATGGCGGCCCGACGCCGTTCGTCGTCAGCACCGCCCGCGCCGAGTCCGACCTCCGCCAGCTCACTGAGCCGGAGCGCAAGACTCTCGCCGACTCCCTGCAAGCCACGCTCCTCACCTCCGTCGCCGACTACCAGCAGATGGACAAAGACCGCCGCTTCGGCCGCGAAGTCTGGAAGCCGCTGCTCTTGGCCGTGCTCGCGCTGTGCTTCAGCGAGCTGCTGCTGGTGCAGTGGTTCACGCGACAAAAAGGAGGGAAGCCGTGAGGAGTTACCCGCGAAACACGGGAAAAGACGCGAAAAGAAGACAGGCCACGAGGCGTGCTGCCTGCGGTATGGAGTGCGGTGACAAGTCACCGCACTCCACATCTACGCCCTCTTCATCCGCATTGCTTTCCAATTCGCGTCCATTCGCGGGTTTCGCGTGTTTCGCGGGCAACCTCTTTGCGTTCTCTGCGCCCTTTCGCGGCTAAACAATGACTGACCTGCGCTTCATCGGGGACTGGCGGTTGTGGGGCGGCCTGGTGGTCGGCCTCGCGCTGGCCGGCGCGGCGTGGCTGCTTTACTGGCGGGAGACGCGAATGCGCTCGGGCGCGGTGCGGTGGGTGTTGCCGACGTTGCGGGCGCTGGCGGTTTTGCTGCTCGTGCTGATGCTCACGGGGCCGGTGCTGCACCACCGCAACATCATCGGCGAGGTCGCGCGCATCCTGCTGTTCGTGGATGCCTCGGCGAGCATGAGCATCACGGATCAGGAGATGGAGCTGCCGCGCAAGCTCTTCATTGCCCAGCAGCTCGGCTGGCTCGCGACAAACAAGTTCGACCCCGACCTCCGCGCCGCCGCGTCCGCGCTGGCCAACGCGCAGGAAACCGCCGCACGCGCAAAGCCGAATCTCCCCGCGCCGCAGTTCCACGAGTTCGTGCGCGGCTTTGCAACGAACACGGCGAACGCGACGGAGTCACTCGGCAAGGTCGGCACCGCTGCGTGGTCACAAGCCAGCGCAAGTGTCGCCAAGCTGAACACGGAACTCGCCGTGCCCGCGCGCAAGCTCGCCGACACCGTCGTGGGCCGCGACCCGAATGTCACCGAGCGCGAGCTGGCAAAACTCGCCGCCATCGCCGCGCGCTTCGAGTCGGAGTTGCGCACCGCGTTCACGAACCATGTCCTCGCCGTCGCGGAGAAGCGCGATGCGGACGTGCTTGCGGCCATCCAGAAGTTCGACGCGCAGACGCGCTGGCAGCGGCTGGAGGCGGCGTTGCTCGGCAGCTCGGAAGGCGTCGCGAAGCGGCTGGCGGCACAGCACAACTTGGAAGTCATCGCGCTTGCAGGACGAAAGGCCGAGCCAGTCTGGCTGCCCGGCGAACGCAAACGCGGCGACCCGCCGAAGCCACCGACTGCCTTCACGCTCACGGCGACGAACTTGAACACCGACCTGGCCGAGCCGGTGAAGACGCGCGCCTTGGCCCTGCGCGAGGGCGAGCACACCGCGGTGATTCTCCTCAGCGACGGCCAGCACAATGCCGGCGAGCCGCCCGCCGACTTGGCGCGGCTGCTCGGTGCGCGCGGCGTGCCGGTGTTCTCCGTCGGCGTCGGGATGCAGCAGCGCCCGCCGGACCTCGCGGTCCTCGCGGTCAAAGGCCCCGACACCGTCGCGGCGGACGGGCGCGTGCGCGGCACGGTGGAGCTGAAGGACGACATGCCGGCGGGCCGGCCCTTCACACTGCGTGTCGCGCACGGCGGGCGCGTGTTCTGGACGCAGGAGCTGACCACGGACGGCAAGCACCTGCGTTCGGTCGAGTTTGATTTCCCCGTGAAGGAGCTCGTGGCGGATGAACTGAGGCGGCAGGACAAGGATTTGCGCTTCGCGAGTATGCCGCTGCACTTCACTGCCGACGCAACGGTGCTCGACGGCGAGAAGGACAGCGCGAACAACATCGGTGCGCTCTGGGTGAACGCGACCACACAGCGGCCCAAGGTGCTGCTGCTCGACGGCCGGCCGCGCTGGGAGTTCCGTTACCTGCGCAACTTGCTGGAGCGCGACGACCGCTGGGAGGTCAACGCACTGCTCGCGGGTGCGGGCGGCGAGCAGAAGTTTTGGCCGCGCGGAAAACTGAACGGCCAGTTCCCTGCCGACCGCGAGACGATGTTCACCTACAACCTGATTGTCTTCGGCGATCTGCCGGCGAACCAGCTTCGCGCGAACGAGCTGGAGTGGATTCGCGACTTCGTCGGGCAGCGCGGCGGCGGCGTCATCTTCGTGGATGGACGGCAGGAGCGGCTGGCGTCGCTGGCGCAGTCGGCGCTTGCGCCGTTGTTTCCCGTGAGCTTTGAGGGCCGGCCGCTCGATGGCGTGCCGATGAACCTTCAGATCAAAGCCACGGGCAGTTCGCTCACGCCGCTCACGCTCACAAGCGACCCGCTGGAGAACGCGCGGCTGTGGTGGTTCCTGCCGTCAGCGCACTGGCTTGCGCCCGCGCGCGCGCTGCCCGGTGCGGAGACTTGGCTGGAGGCCGTGGCCGGCGAGACGCGCAGCGCGGCGGCGGTCTTCCGCCGTTACGGCGCGGGCAAGGCGCTTTACCTTGCGTTCGACGAGTCGTGGCGCTGGCGCTACAAGGTCGGCGACCTCTACCACGCAAAGTTCTGGAACCAGGCGGCGAAGTTTGTGATGGAGTCGCCGTTCGCCGTGCAGGACAAGTTCGTCTCGCTCGAAAGCGGCGCCTTGAACTACGAGCCGGGCGCGACCGCCGAAATCCGCACGCGCATCCTCGACGCCCAAGGCCGTGCGATGCCGCGCGCGAAGGCCGAGGCGTGGCTCATGCGCGACGGCCGCAAGGTCGCCACCATCCCGCTCACCGCCGACGAAAACGAGACGGGCATCTACCGTGGCCGCACCGCGCCGCTGACGGACGGCGATTACGAAGTGCGCGTGCGCGTCGAGGGTCTGCCGGACGCGGAGATGAAAGCCCGCTCCGGCTTTGCCGTGCGCCGCACTGCGACGGGTGAATTGGCCGAACTGAACTGCAACGAGCCGTTGCTGCGCGAACTCGCCGCGAACTCGGGTGGCCGCTACTTCCGCGAAGAGGAGCTCGGCGCGTTGCTCGAACGCCTAAAACCGTTGAGCCAAGGCCGCGTCGTCGAGACCGAGACCGTGCTGTGGCAAAGCTGGTGGTGGTTTGGCACGGTCATGATGCTGCTGGCGCTCGAGTGGGCGCTGCGCAAGCGGGCGGGGATGATGTGAGCGCGGTCTGCGCTGCTCACTTCGCCGGTGCGTCGGCTTTCTTCGCCGGAGCCTTGGGGGCCGGCGGAGGCGTGGCAGGCTTGGGGGCCGTGGTGGTGGCGATTTCGCGGATGAAGAGGTTGCGGAAGTAAAGCACGCTGCCATGGGCCTGCAGCTCGATCTGGCCGAACGGGAACAACGGCTGGGTGCGGTCCCAGAAGTTCTCCATGGTGACGTTGTTCACGACAAGTTCGTCGTTCAGGAAGACATGCACCTTCTCGCCGATGCAGAGGATACGGAAGCGGTTCCAAAGGCCGGGCGCATGGTCGGCCCATTTCAGCGGCGTGCTGGGGTTCTTCTGGTTGTTGTAGAGACCGCCAGAGCCCACGCGCTTGGGATTGCCGGGGGTGTCGCGCTCCCAAATCTGGATTTGCGGGGTGCCGCGCACGTAGACGCCGCTGTCACCTTTCGGCTCAATCTTCCAGTCGCAGAGCATCTCGAAGTCGGCGTAGTCGCGCGCGGTGCACAGGCTGTGGCCCTTGCCGTCAAAGATGAGCATGCCGTCGGCCACGCCCCAGTGCGCAGCCATGTGTTCGTCGGCCTTTGCCTGCGCGGCGGCGAGTTCTTCCTTCGACATCTTCGCGCGCTTGATGGGGTCGGCCACCAGGCCCTTCCAGCCTTCCAGGTCGCGGCCGTTGAAGAGGCGCTTGAAGCCGGCGGGCGGAATGTTGATTGCTTCGGCAACGGGCAGTTCCTTGATGCGCAGGTTGCGGAACTCGACGTAGTCGTTGTGGCCGAGGAAACCGACGCGGCCCTTGGAGCGCAGCAGGCCGGGATGCTTCTCGAGCGTCTCGCGGTCGGTGACGTTGTTGAGGTTCACGTCCACGATGACCTTGCCGTTGAGGGTGACGCGGAGGTGCCGGCCGCGGCAGCTGATCTCCTCCTCGTTCCACTCGCCGACGGGCCGGAGCGCGCCGCGCCGGGCGGGGGCGATGAGATAGATGGAGCCGTGGTATTGGGCGGGCTTGAGCTTGGCGTATTTAGGGTCGGTGTCGTCGAGGATCTGCGACTCCATGCCGAGGTAGGCGAGGCTGCCCGCGGCCAGCGGGGCGCGCAGGGCGATGCCGTTGTTGCCGCCGGGTTCGAGGCGGAACTCGAAGCGAAAGATGAAGTCGGCGTATTCGCGGTCGGACAGCAGGTTGCCGCCGCCGCCCTTGGCGCAGTAAAGGACGCCATCCTTAACGCCGTAACCGCCGCCCTTGCCGCCGAGGAGCTGCCAGCCGTTGAGCGTCTTGCCATCAAACAGGGGCAGAAAGCCGGCTTCGCGGTCGAGGGTGGCGCAGCCAGGGAGCAACGCCGCGCCAAGCGACGCAGTGCCGAGGCCGAGGAGGAAATCGCGCTGGGAAATCATGATCTGAAAGGTGTTGTTAAACCGGTGCGGCAGGCTGTTGGAAAGGCCCCGGGGTGTCAAGTGCCCGGCCCGCCACAGGCTTGACCAGGCGCGGGCGCGGGCAAACTCTGGCCCATGACCATCGCCCACCCGCGCCGCCGATTCCTGCGCTCGACCGCCACCGTCGCCCTGTTGGGCACAGCCGGACAGGTCTTCGTGCCGCGTTCGCGCGCCGCGTCATTGGACGCCGCACTCTCCCCGGCGAACGAGAAGGTCCAAAAGGCCCGCGCGGTCGCGCTGTCCGTGCTAAAGCCCAACCAACGCGATCTCGACTACGGCTTCAAGCTGCACGCGGAATCGCTCGTGTTCGAGAGCTACGGCTTCGCGCCCCGCGCGGCGTTGGATGGGGCGAAGTTCGCCGAGTTCGCTGCGAGCGGCGCGCCGGAAGCGGAACTGGCCGATCTGCGCGAGGAGATGAGCATGACGCGTTGGGCCACGGACGCGGCCGAGCGGCGGGAGTTTCTCGAAGCCTTCCGCGCCGCCGGCGTGACGTGCGTCTTCCAAAACACGGGCGAGGAGGGCAGCGACCCGCTGCGGCTCATCAAGCGCCTCGCGCGCTTCACCTACGCCACCGACCTTGCGCGTGAGGACTGCTTCAAGGCCACGCGACCGGACGACATTGTCGCGGCGAAAAAAGCCGGCAAGCAATGCCTCTACTTCACCACCAACGGCGTGCCGCTGCGCCAGCAGTGGGAAAGCGTGCGGGACGAACTGCGCCTCATCCGCATCTTCCAGGAACTCGGCGTGCGGATGATGCACCTCACCTACAACCGCCGGAACCAGATCGGCGATGGCGCGGGCGAACCGAATGACGGCGGCCTCTCGGACTTCGGCCACGCGGTCGTCGCCGAGATGAACCGCCTCGGCGTCATCGTGGACGTGGCGCACTCCGGCTGGCGCACCAGCCGCGAGGCGGCGTTGGCCTCGAAGAAACCGATGGTCGCCAGCCACACGACTTGCGCCGGGCTTTACAAACACTTCCGCGGCAAGCCCGACGACACGGTGAAAGCCATCTGCGACACTGGCGGCCTCATTGGCATCTGCTGCATCCCGCGCTTCCTCGGCGGTAACGGCGACCTCGGCGCGCTCCTCGACCATATTGACTACGCGGTGAAGAAATTCGGCCCCGATCACGTGGCGATTGGCCCGGACATTTCCTACACGTCGCGGAACGAGGAGGCCGAGCGCGCCAAGGTGCCGAAGCGCAAGGACGGCAGTTCGCCCGTCTCCGCCAGCGGCGGCCGCTGGGAACACCTCTGGCCCGCCGATGATTACCGGCCCAAGCCGCACGCCGACGCGAGCCTCGCGTGGACCAACTGGCCGCTCTACACCGTCGGCCTGGTCCAGCGCGGCCACAGCGATGCGGTGATCCGAAAAATCCTCGGCGAGAACGCGCTGCGTGTGGCGCGGGCGAACTTCGCCCCGGCCTGACTCACTTCACCGGCGGCAGCGCGAGCGTGAGCGCGGTCGTGGCCCAGCCGGCGGCGCTGATGGAGATGAACTGGTTCGTGCCGTGCGGGTAGCCGGACTCGTAATGGCTCTGAATCGGTTTGCTGCGTGAGGTCACCAGCCACGAGCCGTCGGGAAGTTGTTTGTCCAACAAGTAACGCAGCCCCTTCTGGTAATGAGCGTCGGTCGTCGCCAAATCGCCGGCCTGATGCAGTGCGACCAATGCGGTGGCGGTCGCGTAGGCATCGGTGCTCATGTCCGAGAGCTGCTGCCAGCCGCCATCCGGTTGCTGCGCGGCGAGCAGTTTCTTCGCCGCTTGGCTGCGCTCGGCCTGCGGCGCGTCCGCAACGTGCAGCGCCCGCAGGCGGAACACACGGTCCTCGTTGTCCAGTGCCGGTGTCTTCGCCAGCCATGCGCGCACCTGCTCCGTGCGCTGGGCAATGCGCCCGTGCTGCTCCGCCGTGCCGTAGGTTCGCAGTCCGCGCAAGGCCACGTAGGTGGAGGTGAACAGGCTTTGCTCCGTGGGCGG
>CAZQEW010000059.1:0-25438 GCA_964591495.1 uncultured Klebsiella sp. | reverse complement strand
CGCCGGCCGCGTTACTCCGGAAAAAACCCGCGCCGGTTCGAGGAGAAATACAAGGAGCGCGACCCACAGCGCTACGCTGCGACGGTCGCGAAAGTGCTCGCGTCGGGGAAGACGCCCGCCGGCACGCACCGGCCCATCATGGTGGCGGAGATTCTGGCCGTGCTCGCGCCCAAACCCGGTGAGGTGGCGGTGGATTGCACGCTCGGCTACGGCGGTCACGCGCGCGAATTGCTCGCCCGGCTCCAGCCGGGTGGCCGACTGCTCGGCTTGGACGCGGACCCGGTCGAGCTGCCGAAGACGGAGGCGCGATTGCGCGAGGCGGGCTTCGGCCAGGAGACGTTCACACCTGTCCGCAGCAACTTCGCCGGCCTGCCGCAGGCGCTGGCCGCTTTCGGAGCGCGGCTCTCCGAGCCGCAGCAGGATGGAGCGTCGGACGGTGTCGAGCTAACCGGTGCGTCACCTGCACTCGCTGCTGCTCCGGCTGGGACAGCCGCGCTCCGGGGCGGGGCGGACTGCATCCTCGCGGATCTCGGCGTGTCCTCGATGCAGATTGACGACCCGGCGCGCGGCTTCTCCACGAAAGGCGACGGGCCACTCGACATGCGGATGAACCCGCAGCGTGGCCAGCCCGCATCGGTCTTCCTCGCGAAGCTGTCCGTGGCCGAGCTGGCGGACATTCTCCGAGCCAACGCCGACGAGCCGCGCGCGACCGAACTGGCCGCCGCACTTGCGGGCCGCACCTTCGCCACTACGCGCGGGCTGGTCGAAGCCATCCGCACCGCCCTGCCGCGCTTGAACAAGGACGACACGGACCTGACCGTGCGCCGGGTCTTCCAAGCCTTGCGCATCGCGGTGAACGATGAGTTCGGCGCGCTCGACACGTTGCTGCGCCATTTGCCCGCGTGCCTGAACCCCGGTGGACGCGTGGCCATTCTCACGTTCCACTCGGGCGAGGACCGGCGCGTGAAGAAGGCCTTCGAAGCTGGCCTGCGCGACGGCGTTTACGGGGAGATTTCCCCGGAAGTCATCCGGCCCACGGCGGAGGAACGGCGGGACAACCCACGTTCTTCTCCGGCCAAACTGCGCTGGGCCCGTCGCGCGGGAAAATAGGGTGCGCGGTCCTCAGCGGACGGCCGAGAGTTCCGCTGGGAACGGGCTGGCCAGCAGTTGGTTTACCGCCGGGAGAAGGGGAAGCGCCGCGTCGCCGAAAAGGGCGTCGGCGGTGGCGACAGGCAGCCGCAGCGTGCCGCTCGCCGCATCGAGGAATCCGCCCAACGTGCGCTGGCCGTAGAGCACCAGGCCCTGGCGCAGCGGGAGCGAATACTGCGCGAGGAACACGCCGAAGACGAGCGTGTGCCAGCCGTGCGCCTGGCCGTCTTCGATGGCGCGGAGGTAGCGCTGCACGAGGCGTTGGTCACGCAGCGGGCGCAACTTCGCGAGCTGTCGCCGGCCCACGGCGGCGCTGGCGGCACGGAATTCCTTCCGGCGCGCGTCACGGGCCAGCTCTTGGTCGAGGGCGAGGAGTTCGCGCAGCTCGTTGCGCACGGCGTGTCCGTGGGCGCGGAGGATGGCCGGCAGTTCCACCGGCACGAGCACCTGGTCGCGGTAGCCGGCGAGAAAGCGGCGCAGCGTGGCTTCGTCGCGCACCGTTTCAAGCGTGAGTGCGGAGGCGGCCGAGGAGAGTGACGGGAGCGCCTCGGGCGAGCCGAGCTGGTCGAGCAGTTCGCGGGCGTCGCCGGCGAGCTCCGGGGCGGCCAGATCTGTGAACTGGGCGGTTCGCGTCATGCGCAGCGGTGAGGCTACCGGGCAAGGGGGAGACGGCAACGCATATGTCGGCGCGGCAAGCTGTGGCTTGACGGAGCGGCCGCGCGCTCAGGCCAGCTTGAGGTTTTGCAGGATGCGCGTGGTGGAGTGCGCCTTGTTGAGCGTGTAGAAGTGGATGCCCTCGACCCCGTTCTTAAGGAGGTCGGCGCATTGCGCAGAGGCGTATTCGATGCCGAACTCGGTGGCCGCCGCGTCATCCGCTCCGCATTTCTCCAGGCCGGCGAGGAAGGGCGCGGGCAGTTGCGCGCCGCACAGCGCGGTGAAGCGCTTGACCTGCGCTCCGCTGGAGGCGGGCAGGATGCCAGGCACGAGCGGCACGGTGACGCCCTGCTTGGTGAGGTAATCGCGGAAGGCGTAGAAATCCGCGTTGTCGAAGAAGAGCTGCGTGACGACGAAGTCCGCACCGCGGTCGATCTTGGCCTTGAGCCGATCCCAGTCCACGCGCTTGCCTTCCTTGCAGGCGATGTGGCCCTCGGGGAAGCCGGCGGTGCCGATGCTGAAGCCACCGAGTTCGCGCAGGTGCTGGACAAGCTGGTAGGAGAACTCGAAGCCGCCGGGCGTGGGTTTGAACTCGCCGCCGCCGGGCGGGTCGCCCCGCAGGGCAAGTATGTTCTTGATGCCGCGGGCGCGCGCCTCGGCGATGACCGCGGTCAATTCGGCCTTGGTCGCATTGACGCAGGTCAGGTGCATCATGGCGGTGAGCCCGTGCTCGCGCTGGATCCGGTCGACGATGCCGATGGTCTTTTCGCGGGTGCTGCCGCCGGCGCCGTAGGTCACGGAGCAAAAGTCCGGGCGGAGCTTCATCAGCTCGGGGATATGGCGCTCGAAGAGGTTTTTGTCGCCCTCGTCGGTCTTCGGGGGGAAGAACTCGAAGGAGATGACAGGACGGCGCGCCGCCCGCTTGGCCGCGTGTATGTCGCGGATGAACTCGATCATGCGCGGGAGAGTGCGGGGGAAGCGCCAATGGGGCAAGTGTGCAGTGGTCAGCGCTTTGAAACTTGAACTTTGCCCCGGCTGCGGCATGCTGCCCCGACCGTCATTTCCGTGGGCCGCGGAAGGCCGGGCAACACCTTCGCCGCATGAGCGAGTCGGATTACGAAGCCTCAGCCATCCCCCATCCGCAATCGCCCCTGCTCACGGCGCTGCTGCGTGACGTTTCCCGGTCGTTTTACCTCACCCTGCGCGTGCTGCCGCACCCGGTCCGGCCGCAGATCGGCCTCGCCTACCTGTTGGCCCGGGCCACGGACACCATTGCGGACACGGAACTGGTCCCGCTCGGCGACCGCTTGCACGCCCTGCAGACCCTGCGTGAGCGCATCGCCGGAACGCGGCTGATTCCGGTCAACTTTGGCGCCCTGGCGGAACGCCAAAGCTCGCCGGCCGAACGCATGTTGCTGGAGCGCGTGGAGGAGGCGCTGGGCGTCTTCAGCCGTTTCACCTATTCCGACCAGCAAAGGATTCGCGAGGTGCTGGCCACCATCACCAGCGGGCAGGAACTGGACCTGCAGCGCTTCCACGGCGCGACTCAGAAAGGCATAGCGGCGCTGCGCACGGACGAGGAGCTTGATGACTATACCTACCGCGTGGCCGGCTGCGTCGGAGAATTCTGGACCCGCATCACGCGGGCGCACCTGTTCCCCGCCTCGCCGCTGGACGACGCCAAACTGCTCCACGACGGCGTGCGTTTCGGCAAGGGTCTGCAGTTGGTGAACATCCTGCGTGACCTGCCGCGTGACCTGCGGCAAGGCCGCTGCTACCTCCCTGAACGGGACCTGCAGGCCATTGGACTGACTCCGGCCGACCTGCTTGATCCAGCCAACGAACCCGAGTTTCGCGCCCTGTATCACGCGTATCTTGACAAGGCCGCCGCCCACCTGGCCGCCGGATGGGAATACACCACCGCCCTCCCCCGCCGCTTCATCCGCGTGCGCCTCGCCTGCGCCTGGCCCGTGCTCATCGGCGTCAAAACCATCGAGAAACTGCGCACGGCAAACGTGCTCGACCCGCACCTCAAGATGAAAGCCACCCGCAGCGAGGTGCGGAGCATCATCGCCGGCACCCTGCTGCGCTACCCGTGGGACGATTCCTGGCGGCGGCTTTACCCGCTTGCAGCCCGCCGCAATTCAAGTTGATTCACCCCCTGCTCTTCGCTAGAACCTTCGCCCTATGCAGCTTTTCAAATTGACCGTGCTCGCCATCTTGCTTGCCGGCAGCATCTGCTTCGCCCCCATCCTCTCCCGCGCCGCCGACGCAAAGTCCAAATCCAGCGCCGCCGCCGACCAGGAGACCCGTGCCGAGGCCGCCGCCCGCGCCAAGGCGGAAGCGCTCGCCAAAGCCGAAAAGGAGCGCAAGGCCCGCGCCGATGCCGAAGCCGCCCAGCGCGCCAAAGTTGCGGCCGACAAAAAGGCCCAGGAACAGGCCGCTGCCGCCGCCAAAGCCAAAGCCGATGCCGAGAAGCAGGCTCAGGCGGCCGCCGAAGCGAAACGGCTCGCCGACTTGAAGGCAGCCAAGGTCGCCGAAGAAAACCGTCGCGCCGCCGATGCCGCCGCTCGCAAAGCCGACCCCGCCGGCTGGGCCGCTCGCGCCCGGTCTGATGCGCAGTCCGCCGCCGCCGATGCCGCCCGTGCCGCCGCCGAAGCCCAGGCCGCCCAAGCCGCC
Source organism: uncultured Klebsiella sp. (assembly GCA_964591495.1). Taxonomy (GTDB): domain Bacteria; phylum Verrucomicrobiota; class Verrucomicrobiia; order Limisphaerales; family SXTU01; genus SXTU01. The sequence goes on along the minus strand of CAZQEW010000059.1, from coordinate 20,956 downwards.
GAAAAGAATGCCGCAACCGCTGTCACCACCGCCCGCTCAGAGGAAAGCAAGGCCGCCGCCAGCCTCGACCAGGCCCGCAGCACCGCGAGCAGCGCCGCGAGCGCCCTGAAGTCCGCCCAGGCCGCAGTTCAGGCTGCCACCGACACCAAGGCCAAGGCCGATGCCGAGGCAAAAGCGCAGGCAGAGGCCGAAGCGAAGCGCCGCCTCCAGGCTGCCGACGCCGCCGCGAAAACCCAGGCCGCTGCCGCCGCGAAAGCCAAGTCTGCCGCTGAAGCCGCCGCCGCCGCCCAAGCCGAGGCCAACCGTCTCGCCCAAGCCGAAGCACGCGCCCAAGCCGAGGCGCAGGCCGCCGCCGCGAAAGCCAAACAGGCCGCCGCCGAGACCAAAACCGACACAACCAACCTTGCCCAGTTGGAAGCGGCCGTTGCCTCGGCCAACAAAAACGCCGCCGATGCCATTCGCGCCAAGGAAGGCTACGCCGCTGCCGTAAAGAACAAGCCGGAACGGGAGGCCCAAGCGGCCCTTCAGGCCGCAACGGTTTACGCCGAATCCGCCGCCCGCCAGGCGCGTGAAGCGCAGGCCCGCCTCGACGCCGCCAAGGCCGCCAGCAAAGCGAAGGTTGAAGCTGCTTCCGCCGCCCAAGCCGCTGCTGCGGCGGCGAACAAATCCCTGAGCGAAGCCGCCAGCAAAGCCGCCGCCGCCCAACGGACCGCTGCCAGTGCTCTCAAGGCTTCAAACGACGCCCGCGCTGCAGCTGACGCCGAGGCCGCCAAAGCCACCAAAGCCGCCGCAATGCCGACGGCTCCTTCGGCCGCCGCAAGCGCTGCCAGCAAGCTCACCGCTGCCCAGGCCGATCAGCAGGCCAAGGCCGCAGCTGACCAGTCTGCCCGTTCAGCGCTGGCCAGCGCTGAGGCCGCCTACCAGACCGCCAAAGCCCGGCGCGTAGCCGCTGAACAGGCCGCCACCGCCGCCGCCACCGCAGCGAAGCAGAAGGCCGAAGTCGCCCAGCTCGCCAAGCAGGAATCCTTGCGGAAGGCCGGTGTCGAGGCTGAAGCCGTCCGCACCGCGCAAGCCGCCGCCGAGGCCGCCAAGGCCAAAGCCGCCGCCGAAGCGAAGGCGAAAGCCGAGCAGGAAGCCAAAGCCAAGCTGGAAGGTGAGAAGAAAGCCCGTGCCGAGGCAGAAGCGAAGGCCGAAGCAGAGCGCAAGGCCCGCCTTGAGAACGAACGCCGCATGAAGGCCGAGGCGGAAGCCAAAGCCGAGGCCGAGCGCCGGGCCAAGGCCGCGATGGAGGCCAAAGCCAAGGCAGAGGCTGAAGCCGCCAAACGTGCCAAGGCCATGGAAGACGCCGCGAAGGCGAAAGCCGCCGAGGAAGCTGTCAAACGCGCCGAAGCCGAACGGAAGGCCAAGCTGGAGGCGGAAAAGCAGGCCAAGCTCGCCACCGAGAAGAAAGCCGAAGCCGAACGTCTCGCCCGGATGGAAGCCGAGAAAAAGACGGCCGCCGAGGCCAAGGCCCGCATGGAAGCGGAGAAAAAAGCGAAAGCTGAGGCGGAACGCCGCGCCAAACTGGAAGCGGAGAAGCAGGCGGCCGAAGCAAAGGCTCGTGTCGAAGCCGAACGCCAGGCAGCTGCGAAGGCCAAGATGGCCGCCCAGCCCAAGCCCGTCACTCCCGTTGCTCCCAAGCCCCCGACTGCCCCCACGACCTCGGATGCCCAAGCCAAGGCCGCTGCCGCGAAAGTTGAAGCCGAGCGCATGGCGCGACTCGAAGCGGAGAAAAAAGCCGAGGCGGATCGCAAGGCCAAGCTGGAGGCCGAAAAGCAAGCTGCAGCAATGGCCAAGGCCAAGCTCGAAGCCGAGCGGAAGGCCAAGGAGGATGCCGAACGTCAAGCCAAGCGCGACGCCGAGCTCAAAGCGAAGCTGGAAGCCGAACGCAAAGCCACCGAGGCCAAAGTCAAACTCGAAGCCGAGAAGAAGGCCAAAGCCGAAGCTGAACGCGCCGCCAAACTGGAGGCCGAGCGCAAGGCCGATGCGGATCGCAAGGCCCGTGAAGCCGCCGATGCCAAGGCCAAGGCGGACATGAAGCTTAAGCAGGAAGCCGAGAAACGCGCTGCCGCCGAAGCTGAAGCCCGGGTCCGCGCCGCCGCCGAGCTAGCCCGGAAAGCCAAGATTGAAGCGGAGCAACGTTCCGAGACGGAGCGCAAAGCGAAGCTGGAGGCCGCCCGCCAGGCTGAAGCGGCCGCAAAGATCAAAGCCGAAGCTGACCGCAAAGCCCGAGATGCCCAAATGGCCTTGGAAAAGCGCCAGAAGGCGGAGGCCGAGGCGGCCCTGCGCGCCTCCACGAAGGCAAGGGAAGATGCCGTCCGCCAGCAACGCGAGGCGGAGGCGAATCGGATGAAACTCGAAGCCGCGGCCAAAGCCAAGGCGGAGGCCGAGGCCAAACGCCTGGCTGCTGAGGCAGCGGCGAAGGCAAAGTCCGACGCGGAAGCCGCGAAAAAGGCCGAGGCCAAGGCCAAAGCTGACGCCGAGGCCGCCAAAAAGGCGGAACTGCAAAAGCAAAAGGAGACGGAAGCCCGCCTCAAGGAGATGGAGCGCAAGCGTGAGGAAGAGGCCCGCAAGGCAGCGGACGCGAAGAAGCCCGCCGCCCCCGCTACCGCAGGAGCAAGCAGCCCCAAGCCCGTCGCCCCCGCCAAGCCGGCCGCCACTTCGCCCGCAGCGTCCAAAAAGGCTCCTATCAAGCCCAAGGATCAGCGATTGAAGGAACTGCTCCAGCTCTACCTCACGGACAAGATTACGCCGCGCGAATACCACCAACAGCGGGCCAAGATTCTGGCCGAGCCCTGATTCGCTGTTCCATAATTCACAAGGGGCCGCCGAGAGGCGGCCCTTTGTTTTTTCGAGGCCCGATTTGCCCATCAGGGTCGGCTGTAACCAGATTGCCAACACTTTCGTCTGCCTCAGGTGCCGGCATGCCGGCGCAAACAACAAACAACATAGTTATCAACATATGAAGAAGTTCGCCCTCATCGCCCTCGGCCTCCTGACGGCCACGGCCGTCACCGTCAGCGCCCAGGACAAGAAGAAGAAGGAACTCACCGATGACCAGAAGAAGGTCATGAAGGAGATCACCGAGAAATACGACGCCAACAAGAACGGCAAGCTTGACCCCGACGAGCGCGAGAAGATCAGCGCCGAGGACAAGGAAAAGATGGCCAAGGCCGGTCTCGGCGGCGGCAAGAAGAAGGACAAGTAAGCCTTCCCTACTGAGAGGCGGCCGTTGAGGCTGTCATCAGTGACTTAGCCCGTCCTGCGCTTCGGCGCAGGACGGGTTTTTTGTGTCAGCCTCGTCACTTTGGCTCGAAGCCAGCGCGGATCGTTCCGTCGCGGCCAATGAGCGGGAGCGGCTTCTCCACGCGGCCGAGCGGGCGGGAGTTCGGGCCAAACTTTTCGGTGCCGAGGTCGGTGTCCATCTTGGCTACGAGCGCTTGCAGGCGTTTCACCACCTCGGGATTTGCGGCGGCCACGTTCCTGGTCTCGCCGAGGTCGGTATCGAGATTGTGCAGGATGGGCGGCTGTTCCGCGGTTTCCTTGGCCTGCTTCGCCTTTGGTCCAGTTGGGCCGCCGCGCGCGACGAGGTGCAGCTTCCACGGGCCGGAGCGCACGGCTTCGAGCGTGGCACCGCGAAAGTAGTAGAAGGCCTCGCGGCCCGAATCCTTGGCCTTGCCGGACAGCACGGGCCACAGGTCCACGCCGTCAATCTTCCGGTCGCCCGGCACGGTGCCGCCGGCGAGCTGCGCAAAGGTCGGCAGCACGTCCATCATGCCCGCGATGGCCCCGCTGCTGGTGCCGGCGGGGATTTGGCCGGGCCACCAGGCGATGGTCGGCACGCGCATGCCGCCCTCCCAGGTGCTTCCCTTGTGCCCGCGCAAGGGCGTGTTCACCGCACGCGGGGTGCCGCCGTTGTCCGTGGTGAAAAGCACCAGCGTGTTCCGGTCCAGCTTGAGCTCACGCAGCGCGGCGAGCACCTGCCCGACGCTCCAGTCCACTTCCTCGACCCAGTCACCGTAGAGGCCATTGCCGGATTTGCCCACAAACGCCTTGCCCGGGTAGAGCGGGAAATGCACCGCGTTGTGCGGCAGGTAGAGGAAAAAGCGGCGGTCCCGGTGGTCGCGGAGGAATTTCACCGCCGCCCGGGTATAGCGCTCGACGATGCCCTGCTGCTCATCCTGCCGCACGCGCGCGATGACGCGCTCGTTCTCCAGCAACGGCAGCGGCGGCTGGCCTGCGCCCGTCAAGCCAGTCTCAGCTCCCGTGCCCGCCGCCCCAGCTTTCGCGGGGGGAAGCTTCACGCCGAGGTCGCTCTTCGAGCCATCCTCGGCCGGGCCCATGTCGTTCGAGTAAGGCAGACCGAGGTAGTAGTCGAAACCCTGCCGCGTCGGCAGGAATTCCGGCTGGTCACCGAGATGCCATTTGCCGATGCAGCCGGTGGCGTAGCCGGCTTCCTTCAAGACTTCCGCCACCGTGCGCTCGTTCGGGTGCAGGCCCACCGCGCCCGCCGGGAAGAGCACATGCGGGATGGGCAGCGCGCGCTTGGGGTAGCAGCCGGTCATCAACGCCGCACGCGACGGCGAGCAGACCGGCGCAGCGTAAAAGCTTGTGAGCCGCATGCCTTCGGCGGCCAGCCGGCTCAAGTGCGGCGTGCGGTGAAGCTTCGAGCCAAACGGTTCGATGTCCGCATATCCCATGTCGTCTATGTTGATGAGAATGAAATTAGGCTTCGGAACATCGGCGGCGCACCGCGGAAGGAGTTCCGCCAGCACGGTGAAAAAGATCGCGAGGAGAAGACGGTGGGCATTCATGAGCGTGTTGCGATGCACAGTCGCGGAAACATCCGGGTCTGCCAAGCTTCGGGCACCGGTTCCATTCGCCCAGAACTTCGGCCCGTGCTACCAATGGCCCGCGATGCTCTGCCGGTTCACCTTTCAACGAACGCCTTTGGCCGCCCTAGTCTGGCTTGCGTGGCTCTCGACTACCCTGGCCCAGCCCACGCAGCCGCCGCTCATTCGTCCCGGTGCACGGCCGGTCACCAACGAACCCGTGCGCGTCGAGATTTCCATTCCGCCCGCGCAGACCTACATCATCGGCGACCCGACCCCGCTGGTGTGGCGCTTCACCAACACCTCCACACAGGCGCTCGCCTTCATGTGGGAGGGCTGCTGCCGCAACAACGGCAAGGTGGAGATGAAGCGCCACGGCCCGCCGCCGCCCGTCACCGGCGTCGTGCCTTCGCACACGGGCTTCGGGTCAGGCATCTACAATCCGAAGTGCGACCACTGCAAGCAGACCCGCAAGCTCACCGAACTCACCGTCGAGGCCACGCCCGCCGGTCCGGCGATGGCGCACCAGTTCGCGCGCGCGGTGCGGCTCGCGCCGGGCGCGACGCAGGAATTTTCCACGCTGCTGGCCGACTGGGTGCGCGCCGAGTTCACCGGCGACTACCAGCTTCGCGCGCAATACCTCGGCGTCGCGCCGATGCAGCGCCCGCAGATGCCGCGCGGCACCGCGCTCTGGAACGGCCGCACCGCCAGCACCGCGCTGGAAATCAGCCTACTCTCCGTGGCCGACTATCTCACCGAGCGGCCCGCCCGTGAGGCCGAGCGGCAACTTCGCCTCACGCTCAGCGGTCCGGCGCAACTGCTCCCGTTCCAAGCCCAGTCGCTCAAGCTCCGCGTCACGAACCTCGGTGCAAAGGAGCAGGCGCTCGACTGGCCCGCGTGCATTGATCTCTGGCTCGTCGCCACCAACGGCACCCGCGCAGTGCCGTTCACCGAGCCTCAGCTCGGCGCGGCGGAAACGCTCCGCATTCCCGCCGGCAGCAGCGTCGAGCGCGACGTTCCCTTCAGCCACGAACTGCTCGTGGGCGAACCGCTCGGCGGCTACCAGGTCTTCATTGACCTGCGCGAAACCACCAACGCCCTCCGCGTGCCCTCGAACCCCATCCCCGTTGCGTGGCAGCTCGACCGCGCCGTGGTCACCACGTTGCTCCGCGACGCCGCCGACAAGCCGCTCACCGGCGCGCGCAACGCCCCGCTCAAGCTGTTGCGGCTCTACCTCGGTGACCTCGCCGCTCCACTGGGCACCGTGGACAGCGCCGCGCTTTCACCCGCCGCCGCGAAGCTCGCCGCCGATCTGCGCACCGCCGCCGCCTTGAAGAAGCTGTCGCCAAAACCAGGCCGCGTGGACCTCGCTTTGAGCGTGCCCCCGGATGGGCGGTTCTGGTTCAGCGAATCGGTCGTTGTCGCCGCGTTCGCGGGCCAAAACCTCGACTCCGCCGCCCAGCTCCGCACCGTGCTTGGGTTGCGGCATCACCTCGGCTGGGACGTGGGCGTGGGTCTCAAGCCCGAGCCGGCCACGCTGCTCCGGCACGTCGCCGCCGCGCTCGCCGCCATGGCACCGATGCAGGCCGACCTAGCCGCCGCGCCGGCCACACCCGTTTTCAACGCCGACTCGACCGCGTTCAGCACCGTGAGCTTCCAGCGCGCGGTCATTCCCGCGAACCTCGTGCTGCGCGTGACCAAGGCCGGCCACCCTGTGAAGCTCGCGGTTGCCCGCCGCCTGCCGGACCCACAACGTCCCGGCGTGGAGCCGATGTTCAACGCGGAGAACATTCCCGGCGCAAGCTTCACTCCGCTCGCTGACTCGACTGCCTTGGAAAAGCTCCTCGCCGACGGCCAGCTCCCTTCGCCCCGGGTGCTGGTGCTGGCCGCGCCGGACCTGCAGTGGCGTGAGCTGGAGGCGCTGCTGGGCCCGCTGCTCAACCGTAGCCTCGCGTGGGATTTGGTCGTGCAGTGAGCCGGACGCCCGCGCGCCTGCGGGTGAAAGTATAGGCTTGCCGCGTCGGAGCGGCCTCGCATAATCCGCCTCCCAGTTGGGACGGGGTCGTAGCTCAGTTGGTAGAGCGTCTCGTTCGCAATGAGAAGGTCGCAGGTTCGAATCCTGTCGGCTCCACCACCCAACCGGCTTCCCTTCACATTTCCCGCTTCGACGCGCAGCGCGCTTTCGGCTAATGCTTTCCCCCGATGAAAGTCATCGTGACCTGCGGGCCAAGTTACGAGCCGATCGACGGGGCGCGGCGCGTCACGAATTTCTCGACGGGCCGGCTGGGCATCGCGCTGGCGAACCATTTCACGGCAAACGGGTGGGAGGTGACGTGTCTGAAGGGCGAGCAGGCCACCTGCCCCGACCCGCTTCATGCGCGCCGACAATTGGGATTTTCCACGAACGATGACCTCGCCACCAAACTCGCCGGGCTTGCGGGCGAAGGCGGCTGGGATGCGGTCTTCCACGCGGCGGCGTTGTGCGACTTCCGCGTCGAGCGCGTGCTCAACGAAGAGGGCGAGACGCTGGCGTCGCCGAAGTTCTCCTCACGCGAAGGGCGGCTGAAGCTCGTGCTCGCGCCCGCCGCAAAAGTGCTGCCGCAACTGCGGCGGTGGTTCCCGCAGGCGCGGATCGTTGGCTGGAAATACGAGCTGGCCGGAGGCCGCGCGGAGGCATTCGCGAAGGCGTGGGCGCAGTTGTCTGAATGCCAGACGGACGCGTGCGTGCTCAACGGCGCGGCCTATGGGGACGGCTTTGGGTTCTGCACGCCGGCAGGCTTCCACGCCTGCGCGGACGCAGGGGCGCTGGCGGAATGGCTGACGCGCTTGCTGGAAGCCGGCGCTCCGGCTCAGGCGAAGTCGTAAACGACGACCTTCTTCCAGAGCTTGCTGCACTGCTCGATGAACTTCACATGCTCGGGGTGCACCTGATAGTCGTCCTGCGCCTTCTTATCGGGGAAGACGAGGTTCAGCGCGACCTGATAGGTCTGGTCCACCACGGCGCGGTGGCTGCCGACCATCTTACCCATGTGGAAGTGCAGCACGCCGGGGATGGGGGCGAGATACTTTTTGCCGCCCGCCACCAACTCATCGGCGGCGTTCGGGTTGGCGGGGTCGGTCCAGAAAATCACGACGTGCGAAAACATAGGTGAGCAGGTTAGGTGGGTTGGCGCGAGGCTGGCAAACGATTTTGAGGCCAAATGGGTTGACCCATCCCCGCTTTGTCTTTAGCAATGCCGGGGCAGCCAAAAGACACGCACGCATGAGCACTGAAGCCGCCCGCCCGCCCGCCACCCAGACGGCCAAATACATGACCCTGCTCGCTGCCCTGCTGGGGTGGATGTTCGACGGCTTCGAGATGGGCCTGTTCCCGCTCATCGGCCAACCGGCGCTGGCGGACCTGCTCGGGCCGGCCGGAGCGAAGGACGCGGGCATGTGGTTCGGCGCGATCATCGCGGTGTTTCTCGTCGGCGCGGCCAGCGGCGGCGTCCTCTTTGGCTGGCTGGGCGACAAGATCGGCCGGGTGCGTGCGATGTCCCTGAGCATCTTCACCTACGCGATTTTCACCGGCCTATGCGGGTTTGCAACGGACGCATGGCACATCGCGGCGTTGCGGTTCATCGCTTCGCTGGGCATGGGCGGCGAGTGGTCGCTGGGCGTGGCGCTGGTGAACGAGATCTGGCCGGGCAAGTCGCGCGCGTTCATCGCGGGCCTCATCGGCGCGGCGGCGAACGTGGGCTTCCTGATGGTCGCGCTGCTGAGCATGGGGCTGGCGGGCTTCATCGGCGGCGTGGAAGGCCTGCTCAAGGGCATCGGCTGCTCGGACGCGACGACCGCGAAGCTGCTGGCGAATTCCGCGTGGCGCTTCCTGATGATCTCGGGTGCATTCCCGGCCCTGCTGATTTTCTTCATCCGCTTGTTCGTGCCGGAGTCGGAGAAGTGGGAGGAGGAGAAGGCCAAGGGCGCGACTTCGCATTGGAGCAATGCGGACTTGATCGGCGTGCTCATCGGCTGCGCGGCGGCGGTGGGAATCATCTACGTCTGGTCGCCGGCGGCGGCGAACATCAGCGGCTTGGTGGCGACGCTCGTCACTGTGGTGGGACTGGGCGTGGCCTTGGTGGGCTATCTTTACCCGGTGCGCCAGTATCTCACTCGCGCCATCGCGGCTGGCTCGCTGACGCCGGAGTCGCAGGGCGCGGTGGTGAAAAGCATGCTGCTGGGCGCGGGTCTCGCCGGCGTGGCGCTGCTGGGCACGTGGGGCTCCATCCAGTGGGCTCCGCGCTGGGCAGGGCAGCTCCAGCCAGACACCAAGGAGGTGAAATACTACGCGAAGGAAAAGACGCAGATTGCCACCGCGCTCGGGGCCATTGCGGCGACGATCATCGCGGCGGTAGCGGCGGGCCGGTTTGGCCGGCGCATTACCTACTCGGTCATGTGCGCTGGCTCGATTGTGTCGGCGCTGTATTTCTACCAATGCAACAAGACCTTCGATACGGGCTTCCTGGTGGCGGCCTTCGTGGCCGGGGGCATCACGGCGTCGTTTTATGGTTTCTTCCCGTTGTATTTCCCAGAGCTGTTCCCCACGGCGGTGCGGGCCACGGGGCAGGGCTTCTCGTTCAACTTCGGGCGCATCGTCGCGGCCATCGGCGGCTTGCAAACCGCCACGTTGATGAAGGCATTCGACGGCAGCTTCCCCAAGGCTGGCTCCGTGATGGCCGCGATCTACCTGATCGGCGTCTTCATCATCTGGCTCGGCCCGGAGACAAAGGACAAGGAACTGCCGGAGTGAGTCAGAGCAGGTGAGAGCTTGGGAATGGGTGACGGGGCAAAGGGCGCTCGGCTCTGATTCTTCGGGTTGCTCACTTTCTCACCCGCTTCGCCTTGGCCGTCCTCAGCCTGAAACAATCCTCCGGCGCGGTGGGTTTCCCCTCACGTCCGTCGCCAGCCCATGACAGGCCGCTTTGCTGTTTGCAAAGGCAGGAATGCTGTTACTCTCAGCCGCACCAAGTTCGCCAACCGCAAACCTGATCCCAGTCATGATTGCCGATCTGATTCGCTCCCGCTCCAAGACTCTGCGCGCCGTGTGCCTGTTCGCCCTGTGCGCCACGCTGGCTCCGCTGGCAGCCTGCAAGAAAAAGGAGGAAGCCCCGGCCGCCGCGCCCGCCGGCGACCAACCCGCCGAAGCACCCAAAGAGGAAGCTCCCAAGGAAGAGCCGGCTGCCGAGTTGAAACCCAAGTGGCCGGCAGGCAAACGCCTTGCGGTGCAGCTTGTCACGCACACGGATACCGAGATCAGCAACCCCGCCATGCCGCAGCCGGTGAAGACGGAGAACTTCCTGACCCAGGAGATCGCCTTTACCGCCGGCGCCGAACGCCCCGCGGGCGGTTGCGAAGTGGAGGTGGAGGTCGTGTCCGTCCGCTCCGAAAACAAGGCGGCAGGCAAGACCGCGCCGGTCTTTGACCCCAAAGGCGACCCCAAACAGGACGGCAAGCTCAGCCCGGTGGCACCCGCGTTTCGCAAGCTGATCGGCTCCAAGGTGAAGTATCAGACCGGTCCCGATGGCACTGTGACCAAGGTGGACGGCGTGCCACAACTGCTGAGCAAGCTGAACGCCGGGCTGTCCATGCAGGCACAGTTCATGATCCGCACGCTGGTCAGCGAGGAGGCCATCCGGGGCTGGAACGCGTTGCATCAAAACCTGCCCACCAACGCCGTCAAGGCCGGGGACACGTGGGAATCCGCCCGCGACCTCCCCTTCGGCGTCGCCCGCTTCGTCATGACCTCCACCAACACGTTCAAGGGCTGGGAGCAGCGCAACAACAAGCGGCTGGCCAAGATCGAGACCGCCGGCGTCATCGCCCCGAAGGAAGGTGCTCAGTCTGCGGTCACTCTCGCTGAAGGCGCGACCCTTTCCGGCAACTCCTGGTATGATCCGGAGCTTGGGGTCGTCGCCGAGAGCGACATGACGGCGCAGTTCTCCGTCAACGTCGCGCAAGCCAGCGGGCAGGCCACCACTTCCAAGCTGAAGGCCCGCACCACGAGCAAGCTGTTGAGCTCTGCCGGCGGTGCCGCTCCGACCGCCGCCCCGGCACCCAGTGAAACCAAGCCCGCTGAGAAGAAATGAACCTCAAAATCCTCCTGGCTTTGTCGGCCGTCTTGAACGTCGCCTTGGCTGCGGCGCTCCTGAAGCCGTCACCTCAACCAGCCACTTCGGCAGCGAAAACTGAAGCCGCCACCGTTGCGGCGCCGACAGGTGCCTCGCCCACCAATCTGACCCCCAAAGCCCGCACGATCACGCAGGTCGTCACAAACACGCTCGCCCAGAAGTTCGACTGGAGCTCCGTCGAGTCGGACGACTACAAGAAATACATCGCCAACCTCCGCGCCATCGGCTGCCCCGAGGAGACCATTCGCGACATCATCACCGCCGACGTCAACAAGCTCTACGAGGCCAAGCGCAAGGAGCTGGCCGGTCCGAAGAAGAAATTCGAGTTCTGGAAACCAAGCGGCTTCATGGCCGCAGCCGTTGACCCCGAGCGCACCGAAAAAGAGCGCGCCCTCAACAAGGAGAAGCGCGCCCTGCTCACCCAGTTGCTGGGGACCGCCCCCGACGAGAAGCCCGACATCATGGCCGGGGTAAACTCCCAGCTCGAGGCGATGTTCGATTTCCTCCCCACCGACAAGCGCACCAAGGTCTTCGACCTCATGCAGGACATGCAGACCAAGATGCAGAAGGCCATGAAGGGCGGCGCGCCCGACCCCGTGGACATGAAGAAGCTCTTCAAGGAATCCGAGGCCGCCATCGCCACGGTGCTCACGCCCGAGGAGATGCTGGACTACAACCTCCGCTTCTCGATGACGGCCAACACCATGCGGATGCAGCTCGCCGGCTTCGAGCCCACCGAGCAGGAATTCCTCGAACTCTTCCAGCGGCGGAAGGCCTATGACGACGAATATGGCAGCGCGTTCGGTGGCGGCCTTAACCTCAAGGGCGAAGAAAAGGCCAAGCAGGAGGCCGCCAAGAAAGCCCTCGACGACAGCATCAAAGCCCAGCTGGGCGAACAACGTTATGCCGACTACAAGCGCGGCGAGGACTTTGCCTTTCAGGCCATGTATCGCACCGCCGACCGCGAGGGCCTGGGCAAGCAGGCCGCCGTCAAGGTCTACGACATGAAGCAGGCCGCTGAGGATCAGGCCAAAAAACTACGGGCCGACACGGCTCTTACCCCAGCCCAACGCACGGCCGCCCTGCGCGCCATCCGCGAGGAAACGGAGCGCGCGGTCAAGGACGTCCTCGGGGAAAAGGGTTACACCAGCCTGGAACGCAACAACGGTGCGTGGTGGCTGCGCAACCTTAGCCCCGACGCGCCCGCCCCCACCAAGCAGCCCTGATCGCGCCGCCCCGCAGGCCGCGCCGGTGCATGCCGGGCAAGATAATACGGGTGCGTAACAAAACCCTTGTCCGTCCTCGCCGCCTCGTGTCCAATTCGGCTCCATGATCTCTCCGCAACCGCCGTCTCCGAAGCCGCTCGGCACGACCGAGTGGCTGATCTGCTTCATCGCCGTCATCGGCTTCGCCTTCGACATCTATGAGCTGCTAATGCTGCCGCTGATCGTGAAGCCGGCCATCGCCGTGTTGAGCGCGCCGCTGATCGAACAGATGGTGCAGGGCGGCATGGCCCGACCGGAAGCGGTGGCGCAGTGGCTGCCCGGCGGCGAGCTGTATGTGAAGTGGGCGCGCACCCTCTTCTTCGTCCCAGCCATCTTCGGCGGCATCTTCGGCCTTATTGGCGGCTACCTCACGGACCGTCTCGGTCGCCGGCGTGTGCTGACGTTTAGCATCCTCCTTTACGCCTTCGCGGCGGCGGCAGCAGGTTTGAGCACGAGCTTGTGGCAACTGCTCTTCTTCCGCTGCCTCGTGTTCATCGGTGTCTGCGTGGAGTTCGTGGCCGCCGTCGCGTGGCTGGCCGAGCTGTTCCCCAAACGCACGGAGCGCGAGAAGGTGCTGGGCTTCACGCAGGCGTTTTCCTCGGTCGGCGGCTTCATGGTTTCCGGCGCGTATCTGCTCTGCGTGAACTTCGCCAACAGCCTGCCGGCCATCCACGGCGGGCATGACGCCTGGCGTTACACGCTGATCTCGGGGCTGATCCCAGCGATCCCGCTGATCGTCATCCGCCCGTTCCTGCCCGAGTCCCCGGTGTGGGCGAAGAAGCGCGAGGCTGGTGAACTTAAGCGGGCCAGCCTCGGCGCGTTGTTCACCCCGGAACTGGCCCGAACAACAATCGTCACGGCCATCATCGTTGCCGCGTGCTACGGCATGGCATTCGGCGCGATCCAGCACCTGCCGCAGATTGTGCCCGGCCTCGCCGACGTGAAGACCGCCGCGAAGGCGAAGCAGGAGGCGATGGTCAAAGCAGCTACCGAGGCCGGCAAGCCCGCCCCGGACGCGAAAGCCGTGGCCGCCGTCGGCCGTCAGGAGACGGAGCGCTTCGCCGGCGAAGTGCAGTTGTGGCAGGAGATTGGCGGCATGGTGGGCCGGCTCGCGCTGGCGGGCGTCATCATCTTCGTCGTCAGCAAGCGGACGGTCCTGCGCATCTTCCAACTGCCTGCACTGGTGTGGATCACGCTCTTCTTCTGGTGGCTCTCCAACAACCTCGGTCAGAGCGGCAACCTCGAGATGGTGAAGTGGGGTGCGGCGTTATGCGGCTTCTTCGTCGTCGCCACCTTCAGTTTCTGGGGCAACTACCTGCCACTCGTGTATCCCGTCCATCTGCGCGGCACCGGCGAGAGCTTCGCCGCGAACATCGGCGGCCGCATCCTCGGCACCTCGGCGGCGTGGTTCACCTTCACCTTTTCCGCCGCCAAGCCGCCGGATCCGGCGAAGATCGCCTTCACCGCCGCCATCGTGGCCGGGGTGTTTGCCATTGTCGGCGTCGTGGCCAGCCACTGGCTCACGGAACCGAAGCCGGAACACGCCGACGAATAGCTTCCGTCCGGAGCTGCTGTGGGAAACGGCGGATGCCGCATGAGCACGCCCTCCGCGTTGATGGCTTGCTAGCTCGCGAGCGTGTCACTGCGCACCTGCGCCACCTCGCACCGGAGATGAGGGCTTCCCGATCGCCGGCTCGATCGGCGGTGGCTTGGGTTCGTAGCACCTGAGCTCAAGCAGCTTGGCATCCGCCAGTTAAGCACGACATCGGAGCGCCACGGGTTTCTGCCGAGCCGCGGCTACCTCAGCTGAGCCAACACCGATCAGGGCTTCGCCGGGGGCATTCCCCGCACGTCCAGCCACTCGACGAAGCGCTCGGGCCAGGCCGCGTGCGGGCCCTTGTTCGCCGCGCGCAGTCCGAAGCCGTGGCCCGCGTTGGAATACAGGTGCAGCTCGGCCGGAACCTCGGCCCGTTTGAAGCGCAGATACACCTCAGCCAGCCCCTCGGCGATGTCCTTGCGGTCGCCGTAGCCCGCACAGAGAAACGCGGGTGGCATGCCTTTCGCCGGCTGGATGTCGCCTGATCTGCCCGGATAAACCAGCGCCTGAAAAGCGGGCCGGCAGCCGAACTTGTCCACGGCATCCTTCGCGTCGGCGAGACCGCCGTCGTTGCGCGCGCTCACGAGCCAAGCCAGCTCGCCGCCCGCGCTGAAGCCCATCACGCCGAGGCGCTTGGGGTCCACGCGCCACTCCGCCGCGCGGCTGTTGATGAGCCGCATCGCGCGCTGGGTGTCAGCCAGTGCGTGGATCTCGATCTGGTAGGTGGAATTGGTCTCGCGCGCGAGCCGGTGCTTGAGCACGAAGGCCGCGATGCCGCGTTCGCGCAGCCACTCGCCGACGTTGTAGCCCTCGTGCTGGATGGCGAGCACGCGGTGCCCACCGCCGGGAATGACGAGCACGGCACAGCCGTTGGCCTTGTCAGCCGCGGGCAGGTAGGGTGTGAGGCTCGGCCGGTGGACCCGCGAGACGCTCGTGACCTCGCCGGCCGCGTTCTTCACTTGCAGCTCCGGCTCGGCTTTCCCCTCCGAGCCCGGCGCGCCATTGGGCCAGAGGACAATTTCCTTGGGCAATTCAGCGGCCCCGACGCCGAGCGGCAGGAGCGCCGCGAGCAACAGGTGACATGCGGTTTTCATTTCAATGCGTCCTTTCCATCGGTGAGCCATTCCAGGTTGAAACGGGCGAGCGTGAGCCGGCCAGTCTTGTAAATGTTTGCGCCGTCCGTGCTGCCGCGTTCGTAGAACAGCAGGATGGTGCCATCGTTCGCCACGGCGAGATCACTGTAACCGCTGAAGCCCGGCTCGACGGACTTGCTGACGGGCCAGGTTACGGATTCATCGTAGCTGATTTTGACGGAGACATTCTTCCGGTCGCGGCCCTTTCCGGGAGCTTCCTTGCCGTCGGCCCGGGCGAGGTTGTCGGGGTTGGAAAACAGCAGACGGTTCCTCGCAGGGGCTTCACTGAGGCGGACCATGCTGGCCATGCAGATCGGTTCGAGCAGTTGATCGTGAAATTGCGGCTTGCTCCAGCCCGTGGCGCCGTCGCGGCTGGTGGTGAGCAGTCGGCGATTGGCTTTGGACTCGCTCCGCATGTTCAACAGCACGCGGCCATCGGCGAGCTGCACGGCGCAGGTTTCGTTGGGGATGTTCCATTCGCCCTCGTTCGGGCCGGCAATGTCACCGCGCGACCAGGTGCGCCCCAAATCGTCGCTGTAAATCACCGAGGTCACGGACGGACGGTGCGCGTGGCCGCCGGTGCCCAGCGAGAGCCACACGGGCACCACCAGCCGGCCGGTCCGCAATTGGATGCCGTGGCCGGGGCCGGTGGCCAGCACCTTCCAATCGTATTCGGGCCGGAACCGGTCAAAGGCGGCGGTGATTTCCACCGGCTTGGACCAACTCGCGCCGTCGTCATCGCTGCGGAGGTAGAAGCACCGGGCGTATTCGAGGCAGAAGAGGAAGTAGACCGCGCCATTGGCGTCCGGGATGGCAACCGGGTTGTTGTAAGTGACCTCGCCGGGCGTGGCGAGTTTCTGCGCGAGTGCGACGGGATTTTTTGCCTTGGGTCCGGGCACATGGGCGATGTTGGTCTGCGCGCTCCAGGACCTGCCGCCGTCGGTCGAGCGGCGCAGGAGAATGTCAATGGCTCCCCAGTCACCGCGGTCGCTCCGGCGCGCCTCGCAGTAGGCCAGGATCGTGCCGCGCTTGGTGGTGACGATGCCGGGGATCCGGTAGAGCGCGTAGCCATCCTGTCCGGCGGTGAAAAGATCCGCCTTTTCGATGAACGGCGCGGCAGCCGGTGCGTTCCCGACCACGCCGAAGATCATCAAAGCCATCAGAGGAGCAAGCGGGCGTAACATGCTGCCGATTAGACCCTAACGATCGGGTGATGTCAGCCCGGAACCGTCACTTCTTTTTGAGCGCCGCCAAGTATTCCAAGAGGTCGGCCAGTTCCGGCACGGTCATGGTCTGCTGCAGGCCGGCGGGCATGGAGGACAGCTTGCTTTGCTGGCGCTTGGCCACGTCGGTTTTCTTCAGCTTGGTCACCGCGCCGCCCACCGTTTTCACCGACACCTCCTCGCCCGTCTCGCTCACGATGAGACCAAATAACTCCTCGCCGGACTTCGTTTCAACCGTCCAGGCCTCAAAGCCGAACGAAATGCCCGCGCTGGGATCGAGGATGGCTTCGAGCAGCGCGTCCTTGGGCAGCTTGCTGCCAATCTCCGAGAGCGCCGGCCCGAAGTCCGTGCCGCGCCCGTTCACCACGTGGCATTTCCCGCAGCCCACGGTCTCGCGGAAGAACACCTCCTCGCCGCGCCGGGCGTCGCCCTTCAGGGCCAGCAGTTCGGCGGCGGGCGGCAGCGCCTTGTCCCCCTGGCCGGGTGGGGGTGGCAGCAGCTTCGCGGCTTCCGCCTTGAGCTCCGGCCAACGGACGGAATTGAGCTCGACCCCGGCCGTAAACCTGAGGTCGGCAGGCAATTTGTCCTCGCCCGCCAGCCGGAGCAGGCCGGCCGCACCGTCCTGCGTGCGGGCCAATGCGCGGACGGCCTGTTTGCGCAAGCTGGCGTCGCGGGCCAGGTCAGGGATCAGCGGCAGGAGGAGGCCGGCGAGCTGCTTTGCGTTGGTGTTGCCGAGCGCCTCAACCAGCTTCGTGGCGGCGGTGGTGTCCTTGCCCGTAAGCACGGTGGAAAGCGCGGCCGTGTCGCCGCTGGCGAGCACCAGCCGGAGCGCGGTTACCCCGGCTTCGGCGGATGGGTGCCGGACCGCGACCTCGATCAGGCCCGGATTTTGATCCGCCAGCTTGAACTGCTCAACGAGCTGGACGAACTGCGGCGTGCCGCGCGTGGCGGCCAGGACTTTGCCGAGCGCTTCCTTGAGCTTCGGGTTGCCGTTGACCGCCTCCGGGCCCAGCCGCGTGAGCGCTTCAATCATCGTGTTGAGCTTCTCCGGGTCGATGGGCTGGGCCACGACCGAAAGGGCCAGCAGAAGCAGGCAGGTGGCTTGAAAGAGTTTCATGCGTCGGCAGCAGAACCATGCGCGGCCCAAACGCCGCTGGCGAGCCGAATGCATAATGCGCCTGCGCGGCAAAACTCCTTTGCACGCCGGATGACCGCCATTACAGTCCGCGCAAAATTCACCTGCCACCTATGCCTGACGCGCCCGCCCCCGCTCCATCCGCCTCGCCCGTCTCCGATGCCGATGTCGCGGCGATCGACGCCATGCGCGAACTGCACGGCCGGCTCCGCGCCGAGGTCGCCAAGGTCATCATCGGGCAGGAACAGGTCATCGAGGAGCTGCTCATGGCCATCCTCGCGCGCGGCCATGCGCTGCTC
Source organism: uncultured Klebsiella sp. (assembly GCA_964591495.1). GTDB lineage: Bacteria > Verrucomicrobiota > Verrucomicrobiia > Limisphaerales > SXTU01 > SXTU01. Next base: position 3,266 of record CAZQEW010000059.1, on the reverse strand, counting down.
ATGGGCGTGCCCGGCCTGGCCAAAACCACCATGGTGCAGGCGCTTTCCCAGGTGATGAGCCTCGACTTCAACCGCATCCAGTTCACGCCCGACCTGATGCCCAGCGACATCACCGGCACGGACATCCTCCAGGAGACGGACCAGCCGGGCAAACGGGCCTTCGTCTTCGTCAAAGGCCCGCTGTTCGCCAACATCGTTCTGGCCGACGAAATCAACCGCACGCCGCCCAAGACCCAGTCCGCGCTGCTCGAAGCCATGCAGGAGCATAAAGTCACGGCCAGCGGCAAGGTCTTCAAGCTGCCCGAGCCGTTCTTCGTGCTCGCCACGCAAAATCCCATCGAACAGGAAGGCACTTACCAGCTACCCGAGGCCCAGCTCGACCGCTTCATGTTCTTCATCCATGTCCATTACCCGAGCGTGGAGGAGGAACGGCAGATTGCGCGGGCCACGACGGGTGCCGCACCTGCCGCCTTGGAAAAGCTCATCACCGGCGAGCAGGTGCTCGCGTTCCAGCAGCTCATCCAGCGCGTGCCCGTGCCCGACCACATTTACGACACCGCCGTGGACCTCGTCCGCATGACCCGCCCCGCCGACGAGTCCGCACCCGCGTGGGTGAAGAAGTGGGTCACCTGGGGCGCCGGCCCGCGCGCGGTGCAATATCTCATCCGCGGCGCGAAAGCCCACGCCGTCCTGAACGGCAGCTACCTCGTCCGCATGGAAGACATCGAAGCCGTCGCCCAGCCCGTCCTGACGCACCGCATCCTGACCAACTTCCAGGCGCAGACCGAAGGCATGACAAGCCCGAAGATCATCGAGCGGCTGCTGGGGGAACTGCGCGGGAAGGAAGCAAAACGTGGCTGAGTCTAAGCCCCACTCCTTCCTCGACCCGCAGGTGCTCGCGCAACTCGCGCACCTGCCGTTGGTGTCGCGCTTCGCGATGGAGGGCAGCGTCTCCGGCCACCACAAAAGCCCGCACCGCGGCTCCAGCGTCGAGTTCGCCGAGTATCGCAGCTACGTGCCGGGCGATGACCTGCGCCGTCTCGACTGGCGTGTGCTGGGCCGCACCGACCGCTATTACATGAAGGAGTTCGAGGCGGACACGAATCTCCGCTGCTGCCTCATCCTCGACGCCAGCGCCTCGATGGCCTTCGCGGGCAAGTCCGGCCCGAGCAAGTTCGCCTTCGCCCGCCAGCTTGCCGGCACGCTTGCCTACCTCGCCGTCCAGCAAGGCGACGCCGCCGGCCTCTACTGCGTCGGCGAGAACGCCACGCCCGAACTCCCGCCGCGCCGCAACCCCGCACACCTTCAGGAAATCCTCAACGCCCTCGAGAGCCTCGAACCGCGCGGTCCCACCACCATCCTCCGCGCACTCCACGACCTCGCGGAGAAAATCCGTCGCCGCGCGCTGGTCATCGTGTTCTCCGACTTCTTCTGCGAGCTGGAGCCGCTGCTCGGCTGCCTGCAACACCTGCGCTTCCAGAAGCACGACCTCGCCGTGTTCCACCTGCTCGACCGGATGGAGATGGAGTTCAAGTTCGACCGCCCGCTGCGCTTCCAGGATTTGGAAAGCCCCTTCAGCCTCGTGACCGAGCCGGCGATGGTGCGCGATGAATACCTCCGCGCCTTCGACGCCCACCGCGCCCGCCTCCGCCAGGCCTGCCTCGAATTCAACGCCGACTACCGCGAAGTCGTCACCGACCAGGAACCCGGCAAGGTGCTCGCCGACTTCCTCACCGAGCGCGCGCACCAAGTCGGAGCGCACTGAACCGCCGCTTGAAGTCAACTCCGTCACCGACTAGCTTCCATCCATGTCCAGCATCGCCCTAGAGTTGGAAGCCACGCTCAAATCGCTCCCGCCGGTGAAGGCGCAAGCCGTGGAGCAGGAGATTCGCCGTGTGCTGGCCGGGGCGACGAGTGGGGCAACGCCGCGCAAAGAAAGCCACCGCGAATTCATCGAGCGCATGGCTGGCTCCTTCGGTGACGAGCCCTTCGAGCGCCCGCCACAGGGTGAATTTGAGAAGCGTGAGGATTGGTGATGCCTTGGCTTCTCGATACGAACGGCTGGATTCTTTTCCTCAAGCCGCACCAGTCGGGTGGTCACGTTATCGCCCAGCGTCTGGCCCAGTGCGACGAGGAGGAAATCCTGCTCTGTTCGGTGGTGAAGGCGGAGTTGTGGCATGGCGCTGAGAAATACGAGAACCGCACGGCTCGTATTGCCAAACTCGGCGAAATCTTTGCCCGCTACCGTTCGCTCCCGTTCGATGACGCCGCTGCGCGTCACTACGCCGACATCCGGCACCATCTCGAATCGCGCGGCCAGACCATCGGCCCTAACGACATTCAGATTGCCGGCATCTGCCGCGCCAACGACCTGACACTGGTAAGCACGAACACCAGCGAGTTTGGACGTGTGCCGGGCTTGAAGGTGGAGGACTGGACCAAGGAACAGGCGTCACAACCCGCGAAGGGAGCATGAACCATTGGACTCCCATCTTCGCGTGCGACGAATTTCCGATTCCACTCGGGCCGTGGACCGCGTTCAACACGATTGCGGTCGGCGTGTTTCTCGGGTTTCAAATGCTGATGTCGAGATGCTTTCCAAAGCTGCGGATACTGCCCGCGATTTTGGCGTGCGGTTGGATTTGCGTTTGGCTCTTTGATGGCTTGCGGAGTCGCTGGGGATTGAATTGGGCGCATCTTTCTGAAGTTGTGTTCCCCAGCTCCATTCCGTTGTTCGCACTGCTCGCGGTAATGTTCTTTGAACATTTTGCCGGACGCCGCTCGTTCGCACCTGGCTAATCAGCAATCGCCAATCGCCAATCCCATGACCTTCCTCCAACCCTTCCTCCTCTGGGGCCTGCCGCTGGTCTTGGTGCCGGTCATCATCCACCTCATCAACCGCCTGCGCCACAAGCCGCAGCCGTGGGCGGCCATGATGTTCCTGCTCCAGGCCACGCGCGCCTCCACCAGCCACGCCAAGCTCCGCCAGTGGCTCGTCCTGCTCTTCCGCACGCTCGCCGTCCTCGCGCTCGTGCTCTTCATCGCGCGCCCGCTCGCCGGCGGCTGGCTCGGCTGGACGCTCTCGCCCGCGCCCGATGTCATCGTCATCGTGCTCGACCGCTCGGCCAGCATGGAGTCGCGCCTCGCCGGGCAGACCGTGACCAAGCGCGAGCAGGCCGTGAAGCTCCTCGCCGAGGCCGCTCGCGAATTCCAAGACAAGTCCCACCTCGTCCTGCTCGACTCCGCCACGCGCATCCCGCAGCAGC
>CAZQEW010000058.1:0-25506 GCA_964591495.1 uncultured Klebsiella sp. | reverse complement strand
CCAGCCTGACCCACTGACTTGAGGAAACCGCCCGAGCGCAATTCTTTTAGATGGAAGGACAGGCGGGACGCCTGCTCGGCAGTTAGACGCGATGCCGCCCCGGACGAAGAGCACGTGAGAGTTGAGCCGGGTTTGTGGGCTTGGCTGCTTTCGGCGGAAGGAGCGCACCCCAAGCCGCTGCCTCAGCAGCACTTGCTGTGGCGCCGATTCCGGGCTGACCGGGGTTGCGCTCCTCAACGGGCCCCGACGGGATTGGCCTCATTTCAATCCACCACGCGCAGGCAGTTTTCGCCCCCGAAAGGATTCGGTTTGCGGATGTCGCAGTGCGGGTCGTCGGCCCATTGGCCATCCACGATGAAGCGATATTCGTGTTGTCCGGGAGTCAGGGAGATGGTGATTGTCCACGAGCCATCTTCCAGACGGCCCATTTCCTGAGCGGACTTTTCCCAAGACGTGAATTCACCTGCCAGCCTGACGCTCCGCGCATCAGGTGCCGAGAAATTGAACGCGATGCGGCGCACCGTCGGCGGCGCAGCATTCAATCTCCGGGAGGTTGACTTTGGGCGGGGGCGGGGGCGGGCAGCGGTTCTATTCGGTGCGGACTCCGGCGTGGGTTTCGGCGAAGCATTCATGCCGCACTATGTGGCACACAAACTTCACCTCCGCAACTGCCGGACACCACCAAAATACAGCCGATCAACCCAGTCGGAGTGCCACTGGAAGCGGTTATGTTTGCAGGGGAATACCGCCCCGGACGCGGGTCAGAATTGCAGCCGCGTGTCCGATTGGAGCAACGCCTCAAGGTTTTTCCAAACCGACTCGTTCATGTGATTGAACGAGTGCAGATAGACCTTCACCACGTCGGCGGAATGCTTGGCCAGCAGGGCATCGAGGGTGGCTTTGAGCTTGGCGTCATCCACGGTCTCGGGCAGGTCATCCACCACGCCGTCCTTGTGCGCGATGCCCAACCCGTCGAGGAAGTCGGCCAGCAGGGACTTGTGGGCCTTGAGGAGCCAGCCGCGCAGCAGGGTGCCGGCGGCGAGTTCGAGGCCGGGCCGGCTGAGATAGCTGAGCATGCCGAGGTGGCGGTCCTTTCGGGGCTGCTTGTCGAGGAAGACGGTGCGCACCTTGCGGGCGTTGGCTACGGCGGTGACGGTGGCGCGGTAAAGGTCGCGGTCGTGGGTGTAGGCGTGCTCGAGAATGTCCGCCGCCAGCGCGGGCGGCATGAACCCGAACAGTTCGTGGGAAGTCAGCATACGTGTCCGTTCAAAACAGAGGCCGTAATGTAGGGAGGGCGGAACAAAGCGCAAGCCCGACGGAAGGTTGTTTGAAGCTTCCAGCCGGGGCGTTCGTTTCCAGCCGTGTGTCCGTTGTTAATCTCACCCGTTGGACGAGCAGTGCTCAACTACCCGGGCCAGATGCTGGGGGGGCTGAAGTTGACTTCGCATTATGAAAGGAACCCGCCAGCGCGGCGAACAGCACCGCCAAGAAGGTTGCGATGCAGCCAGAATTCACTTGGCGCATGACCAGCCAGTTCATTGTCGACGAAAAGTCTTCGAGCAATGGCGCAACCACCAGCCCCACAAGCCACACGGACACGGCCAGCCAGAGCAGTCCAACGATGATGCGCCCCGGCTTTTGGCGGTCGCCCCGGTTCGTGCGGTAAGCAACCCATATCGCGGCGGGATTTGCCCATAGCAGGGGCGAGGACCAAACCATCGTAAAGTAGGCCTCCAAACCGAACTGCCGGGCGGCCACGCCATATCCAAACGGGAGGCACAGCATGGCTACCGTCGCCGTGTGGGAGGCTAGGGCACACGCTTGAATGGCCGCGCCACCTCGGTCCCGCTCGCGTGTCTTCACGAGTCCCAGCGCCGCAGCCGCGGCAATGAAGGCCAACTCGGCAAGGAGTTGAAAGGAATTCAGCCCCTCCGAGAATTGAGGCCTGCTCGCGCGTGCCACCATCGTCACCGACACCCGGCCGAACCATTCGTTTGGCTCCACGGTCTTCCCGGCTGTCGGCGGGTGGCTGACCGCCAATAGCGCCAGCCCACCCGCGACGAGCACAATGACGGCGCGTATCAGGCGGTTGGCTTGCACGAACGCTTCGTAACCCGCCGGTTGACCGGAGGCAAGCCGGGCCGTTTGAAGCTTCCTGCCTCGTCGTCCGTTGCTTGCCGTGCGCCACGCTGTCGCCGCTCCGCTTCCCAAGCGCAAAGGACCGCTTACTGGTCAGTCAAGCCTGATGCTCAGAAGTTGAGGTTGTCGCCACACGATGGAAAGTCCCGGACAGCGCGGCAAACAGCACGGCAATGAAGGCGGCGATGGCTCCAGAATTCACCTCCTGAATTAGCTGCCACCGCCATGACCACGAGTCTCCGAGTAACCGTGCGCGAACCAAATCCGCCGCCCACGCCAATGCCGCGACCCAGAGCAGCCAGCGAACCGTTCCATCCGCCGGAGGGCTGCAGGGATTGCTCGCTCGTTGCGCGACATACACGGCTGCCACGTTGGCCCAGAGCATCGGCAAGAACCAAACTGCTTGGAGGAACAACATGATCCCAATTTGGTCCCTAGCGATGCCGTGCCCAAATGGCAGGCACAACGTGGCCACGCTGGCGGTGTGAGAGGCGAGGGAGAATGCGCGCGCAGCTTGGGCTGCCCCGGACAAACCGCGTGCCTTGCACAACACCAAGCCGGCGGCAATCCCAATGAAAGCGAGTTCCGCGAGCAGTTGCAATCCGTTGATGGGTTCCGAAGCGACGTAGCCACTCGTCCGGCTGACAGTGGTGCGAACCTGCCGTCCGAACCATTCGTTTGGCTCGACCGTGGTGCCAGACGTCGGCGGGAACGTGACAGCCCACGCTGCCAAAGCGCTGGCACAAATCACCACGCCTATTTGGAGGCGGCGGATGGGATGCACGGCATCTTTATTAGCGCACCCGCCGAACGCTGGCAACGCGCAGCCTGTTCCGCTGTTTGAAGCTTCCCGCCGCGCCGTCCGTTTCCTAACGTGTGCCCGCTATGACTCCTTTCCGTTCCGCCGCGCTGGCCGTCGCGACGTTGCTCGCGTTCTCCGCCGCGCTTTCCGCCGCCGATTACAAGGTGCCGCAGAAGAACCTCGGCTTCCCCACTTACAAGAACGCGCCGCCGGGCAAACAGATGTCTGGGCAGCACGCGCCAGCCACCACGCCCGCGCTCTCGCCGGAGGAGGCGCAGGCCAAGTTCACCTTGCCGCCGGGCTTTGAAATCCGCCTCTTCGCCAGCGAACCGGAAGTGGTGAACCCCGTTGCGATGACGTGGGACGAGCGCGGGCGGCTGTGGGTCGTGGAGCTTTACGAATATCCGCTCGGCGCGAAGCCGGGCGAGAAGGGCCGCGACCGCATCAAGATTCTCGAAGACACCGACGGCGACGGCCGCGCGGACAAGGTCACGGTCTTCGCTGACGGCTTTTCGCTCGCGACGGGCATACTCCTCGGCCACGGCGGCGTGTTCCTCGGGCAAGCGCCGCACCTGCTCTTTCTGCAAGACACGAACGCCCCGGCGGGCGCGGGCATCGGCGCGTTTCAGAAGGCGAACAAGCAGACGGTGCTGCTCACCGGCTTCGGCCTCGAAGACCGGCACGAGCTGCTCAACGGCTTCACCTGGGGCCCCGACGGCCAGCTCTACATGACCCACGGCGTCTTCACGCGCGCGAACGTCAGCAGCCCCAACCGCCCCGGCGAACCCGCCGTCCGCATGGACGCCGCCGTCGCGCGCTACGACGTGCGGACTGCGAAGTTCGAGGTCTATGCCGACGGCACGAGCAATCCGTGGGGCGTGGACTTCGACCGCGCGGGCAACGCCTTCCTCAGCGCGTGCGTGATTGACCACATGTTCCACATGGCCCCCGGCGGCATCTACGTGCGGCAGGGCGGCCAGCCGATGTTTCCCTACGCCTACCAGATGCTGCCAAGCATCGTGGACCATCGGCACAAGATGGCGGCCTACGCGGGCATCCAGGTCTATCTCGGCGACCAATGGCCGGCGGAGCATTACGGCACCATCTTCTGCGGCAACCTCCACGACAACGCGGTGCATCAGGACACGCTCACGCCGAACGGCAGCACGTTCAAAAGTTCGTTCAAGCAGGACTTCATCCGCGCCAACGACGGCTGGTTCATGCCCGTAAGCCAGCAGGTCGGCCCCGACGGCGCGCTGTGGGTGATGGACTGGTATGACAAGTATCCCTGCTACCAAAACGCCCGCGCCGACCCCGAGGGCGTGGACCGCGAGCACGGCCGCATTTGGCGCGTGGTTTACTCCGGCACCGAGAAGGGAAAGAAAGTTCCGTCGCGCCCCGAGGTAAACATGGATTTCGGCAAGCTCACCTCCGCCCAACTCGTCGAGCGCCTCGCGCACCCGAACGTCTGGCAGCGCAAGATGGCGCAGCGCGTCCTCAACGACCGGCGCGATAACACGGTGATGGGCTTGCTGCAAAAGCAGGTGGCCGATGCCAAGACCATCGAATCCCGCCTCGCCTCGCTCTGGACCCTGCACAGCTCCGGCTACCTCGCGGACGACCAACTTCCCAAAGCTGCCGCCGACAAGGAACCCGTCATCCGCGCCTGGGCCGCGCGGCTCATCGGCGAACGTCAGCTCGGCATTGCCCCGGACCTAGCGGTGCTGCGCAAGCTCGCCACGGACTCAGAGCCCATCGTCCGCACCGCCGTCGCGACGGCGTGCCGCCAACTCACCTCGGGTTCGCTCACGGTGAACACCAAGCCGCAGCGCGAGCCGAACGCGCCGGAACTCGCCGAGATTCTCGCCGCTGTCATCGCCGCCACGCCCAACGCGAACGACCTCACGTTGAACCACCTCGTCTGGATGGCCGCCGAGCCGCTCGTCGCCAAGGACCCGAAGTTCGCCTTCGGCCTTCTGGCGCGGGCCAACGTCCGCACCGCACCACTCGCCGGCACGCTGGCCTTCAAAACCATGCGCCGCGTCTGCGACTTGCAAAGCCCCGCGCAGCTCGATGCCGCGCTGGACTTCCTCGGCAGCCTGCCTGCAGCTGACCCGCTCCTCGCCTTCGCGCTCAACGGCCTCGTGGACGGCCAGAAGGGCAAGGCGCTCAAGCCCGCCAAGCCCACCGAGGCCGTGCTGAAACCGCTGCTCGCCAGCCCACGCGAAGATGTCGCCCGCTTCGCCCGCCAGCTCGGCGCGCTGTGGGGCGACGCCGGCGCGATGCAAGCCAGCCTCGCGCTCGTGAACGACGCGAAGGCTCCGCTCGACGAACGCCTCAAGGCCGCGCAGACCGCCCGCCAGCTCAAGAACGATTCCGCCCGCGACGCGCTGCTCAAGGCCATCACACCTGGCAATCCCGAGCCGCTCGTGCTCGAAGCCATCGCCGGCCTCGGCCAGCTCGGCGGCGCGTCATCGGAAGCGCTCTTCGCGCAGTGGAAGAGCTTTTCTCCGGCCGCCCGCCGCGCCGCCGCTGAGACCTTGGCTTCCCGCAACAACTGGGCTTCGCAACTCCTCAGCGAGATTGAGCAGAAGCGCATTCTCGCCAGCGACATTCCCGCCGCCACCATCCGCACGCTCACTCGCAGCGAGGCGGACTACGGGATGCTCGCCAAGCGCGCCACCGCCCTCTTCGGCCGCGTGCGCGACGCGAACGCGGACAAGCTCAAGCTCATCGCCGCGAAGAAGGACATGATTCTCAAGACGCCCGGCCAGCCGGACTTGAAGGCCGGTCACGAGGTCGCGAAGAAGGTTTGTTTCACCTGCCACAAGCTCCACGGTGAGGGCGCGGACATCGGCCCCGACCTGACGGGCGTGGGCCGCAGCAGCCTCGATGCGTTGCTGGCGAACATCATTGACCCGAACCAAATCATCGGCGCGGGTTACGAGATGGTCGAAGTGACGACCAAGGACGACCGCAGCGTGAGCGGCCGCTTGGTCGAGAACACCGACACGCGCGTGCGCCTCCTCAGCGCCGGGCCGAAGGAAGACGTGGTGGCCAAGAGCGACATCGCCCGGCTGCGCGTGAGCGAGTTGAGCGTGATGCCCGAGGGCCTGGAGCAGATGCCCGATGGTGACTTCCGTAACCTCATCGCCTACCTCCTCAACCCGCCCGGCGACCAAGCGCCGTTCAGTTGGAAAAACGACGCCGGGCACGCGGCCGCCGCTCCGAAACCGCCCGGCAAGAAAGCGAGCATTGACCACGAATCCGTCGCGCTCTGGAACCCCGAGTGGCGCGTCGTCGCCCCGGACTTCGAGGGCACGCCCGCGAAGCTCGTCGAGTTCGCCGGGAAGCGGAACGTCCTGCTTACGCATCCCTTCGACCGTGAGAAACCCGCCGCACTCGAACGCGAGCTGACCATCCCCGCCGGCCAGAAGACCACGCTGAAGTTCAGCGTCGCCTCGCACGAACGCGGCGACTGGGAACTCCGCGTCCTCGCCAACGGCAAGCCGTTACACAAACAAAGCATCGCCCACAAACACGCCGACGCCTGGCACCCCGTGACCGTGGACCTCACCCCGCTCGCCGGCCAGAAGGTCACGCTGCGGATGGAGAACGCCGCGACCGGCTGGAGCTGGGAGTTCGGTTATTGGAGCGGGATTGAAGTGAAGTCCGAGCGCGTGACGGCAGGCCGCTGACACCCTATGCGGTTTAGGGTGTCTTCTGGCGCTCCGTCCGCGTCTCCAGGAAGGCTTTCAAATCCTGCGCAATCTTGCCGCCGAAGCCGGGGACTTCGGCGATCTGCTCGACGGTCGCGAGACGCAGGCGGTGGATGGAGCCGAACTTTTTCAACAGCGCCTGCTTGCGCGCCTCGCCGATGCCGGGGAATTCGTCGAGGACACTCTCGGAAATCTTCTTGAGGCGGAGCTGCGCGTTGTAGCTGTTGGCCACGCGGTGGGACTCGTCGCGCACGCGCTGGAGGAGTTTCACCGCCGGATGGTCGAGGCCGAGCCGCAGGGGCTTGGCTTCGCCGGGGCGGTAGATTTCCTCGAACTCCTTCGCCAAGCCGATGATGGCTATATGGCCGAGGCCGAGTTTCGCCAGTTCGGCGCACGCGGCGTTGAGTTGGCCGCGCCCGCCGTCGATCAGGATGAGGTCGGGCAGACGCGCGGCGGCGGGAGCTTTCGGCACCCACGGCGCGGTGAGCTCGTCGCGACTCGCGGCGTCATGGACCACCGCATCGAAGGCATTCGTGGGGCGGGATTCAGGAGCCTCTTCGCCCTCGTGGGGTGGGCACTCCTGTCCCCCATCGGCTGGCGCCGAGCTGCCGGTGGAAACAGCGGGGCTCGGGGACAGGAGTGTCCCCGCCACTTCCTTTTTCAGCCGCGAGTAACGCCGCTGAATCGTCTCCGCCATGCAGGCAAAGTCGTCCTGGCCGGTCACGGTCTTGATCTTGAAGCGCCGGTAGTTCGCGCGGTCGGGGCGGCCGTGCCAGAAGCTCACCTGTGAGGCGACGGCAAACGTGCCGCTGATGTTTGAAATGTCGAAGCCCTCGATGCGCGCGGGCGGCTGTGCGAGGCCGAGCACGCGCGCCAGTTCGCGCAGGTCGGACTCGGGGTTGATGGCCACCGGCAGCTTGTAGGGCACGCGCTCGAACTTCTCGGTCTTTTCCGTCGTGCGCTTGATGTCCTTGAGCAAATCGCGGAGCTGCGCGGCCTTCTCGAAGTCCTGTGCGGCGGCGGCCTTGCGCATCTCGGCTTCGAGGTCGTTCGCCATCTCGTCGCACTGGCCGTCGAGGAAGTCGCAGCCGGCGGTGACCTGCATGAGGTATTGCTCGCGCGTGACGTTGCCGATGCACGGCGCGGTGCAGACCTTCAGGTGGCCGTAGAGACAGTGCTTGTAGTCGCCCGCATCCGGCGTGAGCGGGCGGCAGCCGCGCAGGTTGAACTTGTGCCGCACCAGGTTCAGCGTGCGCCGCATCGCCCCGCTGCTGGCGAACGGGCCGAAGTAGCGCGCCCCGTCGTCCAACCGCAGCCGCGTGAGCGTAAAGCGCGGGATGGGGTCGGCGAGGTTGACCTTGAGCAGGAGGAAGCGCTTGTCGTCGCGGAAGGAGACGTTGAAGCGCGGGTGGAATTCCTTGATGAGCTTGCCCTCGAGCAGCACGGCCTCGGCGTCGGACTTCACCTGATGCCAGTCGAAGTCGTGGATGGCCTCGACGAGCGCGTTGAACTTCAAGTCCCAGCCCATGCGGCGCGAGGTCTGGAAATACTGCGCGACGCGCTTGCGGAGGTCGCGGGCCTTGCCGACGTAAATGACCGTGCCGAAGCGGTCCTTATGCAAATACACGCCGGGCCGATGCGGCACCTGCGAGAGCTTGCTGCGGATGTGGTCAGTGACGGGCATCGGCGAATACGCGTCTGCGATCTCGCCGCCAAGCTACCGGCTTGGGCAGGGGAGGGCAACGGAGTCCATCGGCGCAGGAGATGGCTCCAAAAAACCGGGAAATGGTCAGCTTCGAGGCGCTTGCTCGGCTTTGTCTGACGGCGCGGAGGTGTTGAGCAGCGCCTTCACTTCGGCGGCCGTCAGCGCACGCCAGCGGCCTTCAGGCAGCTCGCCCAGCCGGATGGGGCCGATCTGCGTGCGTTGGAGCCGCTCCACCAGCAGGCCTTGCGACTCGAACAGCCGGCGCACCTCGCGGTTCTTGCCTTCGGCCAGCTCCAGCTCGACGATGCTGTGGGAATTGTTTGCGTCCACGAGGCGGGCATGCTCGGCCCGCAGCCGTTCGCCCTCGTGCTCGACGCCTTCCGTGAAGCGCCGGAGCATCACTGGCTCCACGCGGCCTTCGACGATGGCGCGGTATTTCTTGCGGACGCCGAAACGCGGGTGCGTGAGGCGCAGGGTAAATTCGCCGTCGTTGGTCAGGAAGATCAGTCCTTCGCTGTCGCGGTCCAGCCGGCCGACGGGATGGAGGTGGGACCATTCCTTCGGGAGCAGGTCGGTGACGATGCGCCGCTCCATCTCATCGCTGCGGGTGGAGAGCACGCCGCGGGGCTTGTGCAGGGCGACGTAGATTTTCCGGCGTGCCTTGACCGGCCGGCCCTCGACTTTCACCGCGTCGTGGAGCGGGTCCACCTTCGCCCCGAGTTCCTTGACGATGCGCCCGTTGACCTCGACCAGGCCGTTGACGATCAGGCGTTCGCCAGCGCGGCGGGAAGCCACACCAGCCTCGGCGAGAAACTTTTGGAGGCGGACTTGCACCAGCAAAAAAAGCCGTCGCACCTTGCGGCGGACGGCCTCCCGTCAAATGGTTGATCTGAGCCTGAGCGCGGTTACACCGGGGGCTTGGTCTTGCGGAGGCCGGTGACGCGGTCGCCGTCCTTCCACTGGCCGGCTTTCTTGAGAAGTTCGACGCGTTCGTAGCGCTTCAGAACGTTACGCTTTGCCCCGAGGGTGCTGGAGGCGCGGAGACTGCGATGTTGCGACATAGGTAAATCGGCCGTCCGGTCCGTCCGAACGGGACGCGGGTTATAGCACCGGGGCGCACGGATGCAAACGGTTATTTCGGCCGGACAGGGTGTGAAATCGCATGGAGAAAGTTTTTGCACTTCACGCCTCCGTGCCTACACTGCGCGCTTTCGCTCGACCATGAAACACCTGTTGAGCCTTGAGAAATTGTCCCGCGCGGACATGGAAGGCATCTTAACGGCGTCTGCCGAAATGAAGCGCGCGCGCGGCCGTCACCCGGCTCTGCCGCTGGCCGGCCAGTCGTGGGCGCTCATCTTCGCCAAGTCTTCAACGCGCACGCGCGTGTCGTTCGAGGTGGGGCTCCGCGAACTGGGGGCGAATGTGATGTTCCTCAACTCATCGGACATCCAGCTGGGGCGAGGCGAGCCGATCAAGGACACCGCCCGCGTGCTCGGGCGCATGGTGCATGGCGTTGTGTTCCGCACCTTCGCGCAGACGGACGTCGAGGAGTTCGCCCGTTACGCGAACATTCCGACCATCAACGCGCTGACGGACGAGGAGCATCCCTGCCAGATCCTCACGGACATTTTTACGTTCCAGGAGCGGCGGGGGCCGATTCAGGGCAAGATCGTCACCTTCGTGGGCGACGGCGCGTGCAACGTGCCGGCAAGCTGGGTTTTCGCCGCCGCGAAGCTGGGCTTCGAGCTGCGCATTGCCGCGCCCAAGCCGTTTCAGCCGCCGCTCTCGCTGCTGGAGCGCGCGGGCTTCACGCACGTTCACGCACAGCCTTCGTCATCGGGTGAAGTCATCACGGGCAGCGTCACCGGCACCGGCGGGAAGATCGTGCTGACGGCCGACCTTCAGGCCGCCGCAAAAGGCGCGCACCTGCTCTACACGGACGTGTGGGTTTCCATGGGCAAGGAAGCCGAAGCCGCCGAGCGCATCAAGGTCCTCAGCGGCTATCAGATCAACGGGGCGCTGGTGAAGCTCGCCGCGCCGGACGCACTCGTGATGCACTGTCTGCCGGCATATCGCGGCAAAGAGATTGACGATGTGACATTCGAGGCGAACGCGCAGACCATTTTCGACGAGGCGGAGAACCGGCTGCACACGCAGAAGGCCATCATCGCGTGGCTGGTCGCCTAGTCGTCACTTCTTCGGGTCCACCACTGCTTCCACAAGCAGGCGCGCGGCACGGTTGAGGCGCGTGTCGGGGTTGCCCGGTGACGTGTCGTGGTCGTCCACCAGCGAATCGTTCCACGACATTACGAGGTCGAGGCTCGGAATCACCCACAGCGTGCGCTTCGCTCCGTGGCCCGAGGCGAGGATGGTGTCCGGCGGTGCGGAGGGTAGGGCGAGTCTTCCCAGGCTGTCCTTCCGGTTCAGCCACCAGTTGAAGCTGTAAACACCGGGGCCGTTAGGCGTGATGCTCTTCGTGCCGCCGAGGCTGCGCTGGCCGGGCAGCATCTCCGCGTCCTGCTTGCTCGTGAGCGGCGTGCTGGTGGGGATGGGTGAACTGAACATTGCCTCGAACGCGCTGACCGGCACGAGCTGCTGGTCCCGCCACTTGCCTTTGTGCAATGCCAGCAGGCCGAACCGCGCGAAGTCGCGAACCGAGAGCGCGAGGCGTCCAGGGCGCGGCTTGTCGAAGGTAACGGCATCCTGAAACTGCATCGGCTCCGCCAATCGTCGCCGGAACAGGTCGAGGCCCGGCTGCTGGAAGACCTTCTCCGTCAGGGTGTCGTAGTAAAGCGCGAGCGCGAAGTCGTTGTAGGAGTAGGCGGCGCCGGGTTTCTCAGCGAGGCCATAGCCGGAGGTTTGCGAGGCGAGGTGCCGCCATGTCATCGTGGCATCCTTGCCGCGGTTCAAGGTCTTCAGGCGCGGCTCGAAGTCCGCGACCAGCGCGTCGGGGTCGGCGAGTTTGCCGTCATGAATCGCCAGAAACAGCAGCGTGCTGATGACGGGCTTCATGGCGGACGCCACGTCGTAGCTGCGCGTCTGGTCGCCCCAAGTGAAGGCCAGTCTGCCGTGCCGCACGACACAGCCGCGCCCGCTGACAAGGTCGCGGAGCGCGGCCAGCTTCTCTGCCGAGAGGCCGACGACTTCGGGTGCCACGGTTTCCCAGTCCTTGGTGGGGAAGGTTTGGGCGGAGGCCAAGCAGGCGGAAGCCGACAGGGCAAGCAGCGTAAGCAGGCGGACGTTCACCCGGACACTGTGGCCGGAGTGGAAGCGATGGACAAGGCGGGACGGGATGCGTTGCTCTACTTCGCCGGGGTGAAGTGGAAGAGTTGCGCACAGCGCGGCGGGAGCGCGAGGTAGAGGCCACGCGCGGCCATTTCGTTGCCATTGCGCCAGTATTTTTCCTCGCCCAGCAAATCTTCCATCTTCCACTCACGACGGGCCATGCCGGCCACCGTTGGGGTGACAAAACATTGGCTTGGCTGGGCGGCCAAGTTTACCACCACGAGATCGAAGCCGTCCGGCTTTGACTGCCATTGCACGACGACAAAGCAATGGTCGGTGGAGTTGTTCGACCAGGCGGAGCGGGGGCGCAGGATTTCAAACGCACCGCGGCCGACGGCAGTGCTGGCCAACGTGGCGAGCAACTGTTCGTAAAAAGCGGAAACCTGCGGGTCAGCAGGTTCCACTGGCCGGCGTGCGACATGGACCGGCACGCGCACCTGTGCGCCACGGAGCTGGCCTTCGTGAAGCAGGCGCATCCCTGGCAGGCCGAAGGTCAGCATCGCCGCCACTTTGTGCTCGGCCAAGCTGAAGCGCGTGGCCGCCCGCTGTTCATCGTGGTTTTCGAGAAAGTGAACGCTCCGGCGGAGAAATTCCGGTTCCAGGTCAAGCAGGTGGTTCTGAGTTTCGGCGTAGTTGTCATAGGCCAGATGGTCATAGAGCCACTTGTCGTAGGTGTAATCGAAACCCAGCCGCTGGAGGTTTCGCTCCAAGTCCCAGTAAACCTCTGCAATGAACACGAAGCCGGGAAATTTCTGTTTCACCGCGGCGGTTGCATCCGCCCAAAATTCGCCCGCGGACGCCGGTGCGGTCTTGGGGAACGCAGCCCAAGCCTTGGCGAACACGTCTCGCAGGACCAGCATCGCCATGTCGCAGCGCACGCCATCGCACCGGGCAGCCACGCTGTGCAGCACCTCCTGCATGATGGCCTGCGTGTCCGCGCGGCGGTAATCCAGCTGGGCTGTGTCGCTCCAACACGGAAAAAACGGGTCTTTGCCGTGCGCGACCCACATGACTCCCGCGTTGGTTTCGACGGCAAAGGTTCCGCGTGAACCCGGCATCCCCTGCACAAACAGCTCGGGTTTCATCTTCACCCATGGATGACCAATTCCAGTGTGGTTGGGGATGAAATCCAGAATGAGCTTGATCCCGTGCTCGTGCAGCCGCTGACGGAACTGTCGCAGGCCCTCCTCGCCGCCCAAACCATCCGGCACCCGGTAGTCAGCGACGGCGTAAGGCGAACCGGTCACGTCATCAGGCGTCCAGTCGGGCAGCGCTCTGCGGATGGCGTCGATGAGCTCCGAATCGTTCAAGGCTGCTTCACGGGCGCGGGAGCAGATGGTCCAAGTGCCCATGAGCCACAGGTGCGTGAAGCCGGCTCGCGTCCAGCCCGCAAACTCTTCCTGCGGAACGTTGCCGAGGTGGATGTTTCGGCCATGCCGTGCGGACAGCTCGCGCAGCCAGCAGCGGGTGTTGAGTTCGTAGAGGAGCGGGTGCAAGCAGAGAGTGAATTAGTGGGGCGGCGGAGGAATGGAGATTGCACCACTCCATCGCTCCCTGGGCCCCACACCCGATCAGGAATTCAGCACTTTGAGCGCCTTCTGCGGGTTCTTCACGCGCAGGATGAGCAGGCCGCGCCGCGAGCCGGGGCTGGTGGCGCAGTAGCAGTATTCGATGTTGATCTTCGCCTTGCCGAGCTTCTCGCAGATGCGGGCGAGCGAGCCGGGACGGTTGTCACCATCAATCAGCAGCACGTCATCCTCCACGACCAGCGTGCCGTGCTCCTCGAAGACGAGCAGGGCCTTGCGCGGGTTATCCACGACCAGGCGGATGACGGTGTGGTCCACCGTGTCGCTGGCCGAAATGGCGTAGATGTTGACCTTCGCGTCGGCCAGTGCGTGGCAGACACGGGCGAGCATCCCCGGTTCATTGTCCAGAAATATGGCGAGCTGCTTGGTGATTTGCATGGTGGTGGGACGGGTAGGTTTGCGCTTTCCGCGCGGTCGTCACAGGCGAAGGGTGGCATAGATAGCCAGGCAGTTCAACGGCGGACTGCTGTGGCGGAAAGATTCTCTCACCGCGGATTGCTTCAAAGCAAAGCAAACGTCCAGTCCGGGTGTGACGATTAACGCGCTGAACGACTCGATTTCGTTCACTGGTCGGTCGTCCGATTCGTTTCTCCACCCGCGGGGACACGGCCTTGCTCTCGGAGATAGGTCAGCGTGTGTGCCAGTTTCTCCTGAAACTCCTTTTCGGGCAGGAAGTCCCAGCCAAGCCCCGGCGGATGGAAGCAGACCGCCCGTCCGACTACTTTCGTTTTGTGCTGGCTGTGCGCCCAGCGGGTCGGCTTCCAATAGTAGAGCAAGACCAGTCCGCCGGGGTCATTCGTTCTCAGCCCTTCCACGTATCGGTGGCAGCACAGGTCGGCGGTGAACGTCTTGTGCTTTTCCCAGTGGGCGACGAGCGGCTGTGCCTGAGCATGACTGGTGAAGAAATGAACTTCGCGGGTCTCGTTGACACACTTGGCGAGCGAGTCCAACGGGTCTTTGCCGCCCTTCGGATACCATCCGCCGTTCGCTTCGGCGTATTCATTGAGCTGAAAATGAACAAAGCTGCGGCAGTTGGCGCAGGACGCCGCCGGCTGTAGGACGCGTTTCTCGTAGGCGGCATATCCACCAAACCCCACCGCAGCAAGCACGGCTACCGAGATTGCGATTTTGGTGAGATGGTTACGCATATCGACCGTCCTTCATCTCTCGCGGCCCTCTTCCTGAGGATGAACGGGCTTGAAATTGTTTGCTTCCTCCGCGTAGGCGAGTTTCATCGTTTCGGTGTCGAGCACGAAGTCTTTCGGCACCCCAGGCAAATCGTCAGTGCGCACCTCTCCAATACTCACCGCGAAAGAAATCGGCAAAACCAGACTCCCGACCGTCCTCCTCAAAGTAGGTCAGTCTCCCTTTGCCGGCGGTCGCTACGCGAGTCCAACGTCCCGCCTCGTCACGCTCCCAAGCTGACAGAAGCTTGCCAGCGCGCCAGTCGCTCCTTTGCAGCAGCCGCCCGTCCCGCGCGTAAAGCATATAAGTGCCGGTGGATGGATACGGGGCCGTGCCTGTGCTGTGGACAACGGTCGCACAGCCTGTGATTGCGAGCACTGCCGCCGTGAGGAGTGGTAGCAGACGTGTCATTTAGCCTAAAGCTCCGGTTTTCAGGCGGCTTGTCAATGCGATGGTCCGGCTATTTCCAATGCATTTGTTTCACCGTTTCTTCTCTGCCGCGAGGACGGCGCGCAGCTTCGCGAACTCCTGATCAATGGCCTTCAACGTGAGCACCGCATTCTCCCAGTCATTGGCAATTGCCTGCCTTTCCAAATCGGCACAGATGCGCGCCAGCGGCTTGGCCCCCAGGTTTTTGGCGCTGCCTTTCAGCGAATGAGCGGCAATTTTCAGTGCTTCCTGGTCGCGCTGGGTCAGCGAAGTCTCCATCGCTCTCAGGCGGTCGGGCGCGTCCTCTAGGAAGAGGTCAATCAACTCGACCACCGGGTCGGGCTGGCCCGGCTCGCTGAGGTCGCGGAGCGTCGCCAGAACCGAAAAGTCGAGAGTGGCTTCCCCGCCTGACGGGGCGACCGTTTGTTCAACGGCCGTCGGCGCCCCTGCCTGCATGGCTGAGGCAGCAGGGGTCGCGCGTTCCAGCGCGGCGCTTAGTTCAGGCAGATGAACTGGTTTGGTAATGAAGTCATCCATCCCGGCAGCGTAGCAATGTTCTGCATCCCCGCGCCCGGCGTCGGCGGTCATCGCCAAGATCCGGAGTCGCGGGCGGTTAAGTTGGTGCTCCCATTCACGGATACGGCGGGTGGCGGTGTATCCGTCCATCACGGGCATGTGGCAGTCCATCAGCACCACGTCATAGGCCTTGGACTGCACGGCGGCGACGGCCTGCTCGCCGTTAACGACGGTGTCAGGCGTGTAACCAAGCTTCTTGAGCTGCAGGATGGCCACCCGCTGGTTGACCGAGTTGTCTTCGACGAGCAGGACATTCAGCGGCCGAGTCTCGCCGGGCGGCACTTTGCTGCGGTGCAGGAACGAAGTCTCCGCGGGGCAGGGGAGTGCGATCGTCCGTCCGTCGTGCGAGAGCACGCGCAGAAGGCATTCCTCCAGACGCGACAGACGCACAGGCTTCAACAGGCTGCCGGAAAGCCCGGCCAGGCGGATAATTTCCCCGTCCAGACGCTGGCCGAGCGGAGTCAGAAGAATCAGCTTCGTCTCCGTGAGCTCGGGCTCGGCCTTGATGCTCTGCGCCAGCGTCAGGCCGTCGGCCCCGGCGAGCTTGATGTCGAGGATGGCCGCGTCGAACGGCGAGACGCTCGCAGCGGCGTCGCGGAGCGCATGGAGCGCCTCGTCGCCGTTGCGCACGCCGGCGCAGCTCATGCTCAAAGAATTTGCCATGCTGGCGAAGGCATGGCGCAGGTGGGCGTTCTCCGTGACGACCAGCAGCCGCGCGCCCGCGAGCCGCGAGCTGGCCTCGCGCGCCGTCCGGCCCGGCTGCTTTTCCAGCGTGACGGTGAACCAGAACGACGAGCCCTCGCCCGGCGTGCTGCGCAGTTCCAGCCTGCTGCCCATCAGTTCGACCAACTGGCGTGAGATGGAGAGGCCCAACCCGGTTCCACCGTATTTGCGCGTGGTCGAGCCGTCGGCCTGGGTGAACGCCTGGAATATCTTTGCTTGTGCCTCGGGCGCAATGCCAATGCCGGTGTCCTCGACGGAGAATTTGGCGGTCAGATGGGTGTCGGTCTCGGATTCCTTGATGACGCGCAACACGACCTCGCCGTGTTCGGTGAATTTCACGGCGTTGCCCACCAGATTCACCAGGACCTGCTGGATCCGCACGGGGTCGCCGCGCAGGTGCGGCAGCACGTCCGGAGCCATCCAGGAGACCAGCTCGAGGTTCTTGGCCTGGGCGCGATGGGCGAGCAGTTCGGCGCTCCGTTCGACGACTTCACGGAGATCGAAGTCGGTGGTCTCAAGCGTGAGCTTCCCGGCCTCAATCTTTGAGAAATCGAGGATGTCGTTGATGATATGGAGCAAGGCGTAGGCGCTGGAGTGGACCGTTTCGGCAAACTCGCGCTGCTGGGGCGAAAGCTCGGTGTCCAGCAGCAGCTCGATCATGCCCACCACCCCGTTCATGGGCGTGCGAATCTCATGGCTCATCGCGGCCAAGAACTGCGACTTGAGCCGGGTGGACTCGAGGGCGGCGTCCCGGGCCTTTTGCAGCTCGCGTTCGGCGCGCTTGATTTCGGTGATGTCGCGCGAAATGCCGATGATGCCCGTGATGAAGCCGGCCCGGTTGCGCAGCGGCACCTTGGTGACGGAGGCCCAGATCTCTGCGCCGTCCGCCCCGATCTGGCGCTCGACCTTGTTGATGATGGAGGTGCCGGTGAGGAGGATTCTTTGCTCGTCGTTGAAGAACTCGCGGGCCAGCTCCGGGGGGTGAAAGTCGAAGTCCGTTTTACCCACGACCTCGTCGGGGTTCTTCAGGCCGAGGCGCTTCGCCATCGCCATGCTGCATTGCAGGAACTTCGACTCGGTGTCCTTGAAGTAAATGCGGTCTGGGACATTGTCCAGCAGCGCGCGGAGCAGGTCGCGCTCGAAGGCCAGTTGCTCCTCCATGCGCTTGCGTTCGGTGACGTCCCAGAAAATGCCCTGGATGCCCAGCGCATGGCCGTCCCGGTCGTAAAGCGGCGTCTTGACCACCTGCACGTAGGTTTTTCCCCGTTCGGGCGTGAAGTGTGCCTCGACGGCCTCAAAAGGCTTGCGCGACTCGATGATGCGCTGGTCGTCGCGATGGTATTTCTCAGCCAAATTCGCCGGGAACAGGTCGAAGTCCGTCTTTCCTATGAGCTCCTCCCGTGACTTCCCCATCTCCTGGCAGTAGCGCTGGTTTACGAACGTCACGCGCCCGGATACGTCCTTGCGGAACATGTTCTGCGGGAGGTTGTCCACCAGCGAGTGATAGAGGAACT
Organism: uncultured Klebsiella sp.; assembly: GCA_964591495.1. Classification (GTDB taxonomy): domain Bacteria; phylum Verrucomicrobiota; class Verrucomicrobiia; order Limisphaerales; family SXTU01; genus SXTU01. Next base: position 7,843 of record CAZQEW010000058.1, on the reverse strand, counting down.
CCGACTCCCGCAGCGCGGCTTCGACCCGTTTGCGGGCGGTGAGGTCATGAAAAACGGTCAGCACCAGCGGGTCCTCGCCGGCGACCTCGACGAAGGAGATGGACAGTTCGACATCCACCGTGCGGCCATCGCGCAGGGACAGTCGCCGCTCCATGTGCTCGGGAATGCTGCGCGCGAAATAGTCCTTGCGGTAGCGGTCCAGCCGCGCTTGGGCGTTCTCTCCTTGGTCGTAGTGTTCGGTGTAGGGGCGGCCCAGCAATTCCGTCTCGGTCAGGCCCACCAGACGGCAAAAGGCCGGGTTTACCGCCCGCGTGATTCCCTCCTTGTCGATCAGCCGCATTCCGTCCACGGATTTTTCCCAGATGGACCGGAAACGGCCCTCGGAGTTGCGGAGCATCTCCTCGTTGCGCCGGTTCTCAGTGACGTCGTGCAGGATGCTCAGCACCAGCGGTTCCTGTCCTTCAATCTCCACCAGCGAGTTGGACAGTTCCAGAATGGCCCGCCGGCCGTTGCGGAAGAGGATGTTACGGTCGAGGTGTTCCGGGATGCTTCGGTCACGGTAGCTTTGCTTGTAGTGCTCGTGCAGCTGGCGCACTTCCTCGCAGTCGTGGTAGCTCACCGTGTAGCAGTTGCCCACCAATTCCGCCTCGGTCATGCCCACGATCCGGCAATACGCCGGGTTGACCGCGTGCAGGATGCCGTCCTTGTCCGTGAGCCGCATGCCGTCAGCGGATTTCTCCCAAACCGAGCGAAAGCGTAGCTCGGCCTCGCGCACCGCGATCTCCGCCCGCTTGCGCTCGGTGATGTCCTCGACGGTGCCTTCGTAGTAGCGCAGCTTTCCCTCCGCGTCGCGCACCGCACGGGCGTTCTCGGAGATCCAGATGATCTCGCCGCGGGCGTTGTATACCTGCGATTCAAAGTTCTTGATGATCTCCTTTTCGCGCATCTGGCGCACGAACTCCTCCCGCCGGGTGGGATCCACGTAGAGCTGCCGCGATACGTCGCTCAGGGCCGTGACCAGTTCCTCCGGCGTGGCAAAGGCGTAAATCTTTGCCAGCATCGGATTGGCGGAAAGAAACTTCCCCTCGGGCGTGGTCTGGAAAATGCCATCCGTGGCATTCTCGTAGATCCCGCGAAACATCGCCTCGGTGAAGCGCAGGGCATCCTCGGTCTCCTGGTGTTTCTTGATCTCGTGCTCGAGGTCCGCCACATGCCGCCGCACTTCGAGTTGGGTGAGCACCTGCCGGCTCAGCCTCTGCAAGGCCAGTGCCTGCTGCCCCGTCAGGCCGCGCGTCACCCGGTCCATCACGCACAGCGCCCCGACGCAGTGTCCCTCCGGCGTGATCAGGGGCTGGCCGGCGTAAAAGCGCACGGGCGGCGATTGCTTGATCAGGGGATGCTGGTTGAATCGCTCGTCGCCGACGGTGTCGCGCACCACGAATGTCCCGGTCTGCTGCGCGGTGTGGATGACGAAGGAATTGTCGCGCGGCACCTCGACCGTGGTCACCCCCGTGCGGGCCTTGAACCAGACTCGTTGTTCGTCCAGCAGGCACACGGCGGCGATCGGCGTGTTACACAGCTGCGCAGCGAGTTGCACCAGATCGTCAAAGGCGGGCTCCGGCGGGGTGTCCAGGATGTGGTAACGCCGGAGCGCCTCGAGTCGTTTGGCTTCCGCGTCATTCATGGGTGGCGAACTGCCCGGCTAAAATCCGGGCAGGCACGCGGCTTGGCAAGCGCCGACTTGGGAAACTGCGTGACACAACCCGGCGATTTGCTATCTCAAGGCAAATTCTCGCCTGCCCCATGACTGCCACTTGCCGTGCTGCCCTTGCCCTCGCCGTCGGGTTCGCCCTCGCCGTGCCCGGTGCCGAGACGGCCCCGCTCGCGAAGGAGTTGGAGCCTTTCCGACCCTTTCTGGGCAAAACCTGGCGCGGCGAGTTCAAAAACTCCACGCCTGAGAAGCCCGTGGTGGACGTTTCCCGCTGGGAGCGGGCGCTCAACGGCCAGGCCGTGCGCGTCGTCCATTCCATCAACCACGGGGCCTATGGCGGCGAGAGTTTCATCCGCTGGGACAAGGACAAGGCCGCATTCGTCTTCCACTACTTCACCACCGCCGGCTTCATGACCACCGGCACGGCCACCTTCAGCGACGGCAAGCTGGTCAGCCACGAGCAGGTGGCCGGCGGCGCCAACGGTGTGACCGAGGTCCGCGCCACGAGCGAGTTCCGGGCGGACGGCACACTGTTCGTGAAGGCCGAGTATCTCAAGAACGGCCAGTGGACGCTTGGCCGCGAAACCCTTTACCGTGAAGAGCCCAAGGCCGAACTGAAGTTCAAGTAACCCCACCATGAACACCCACCGCCGCCAGTTTCTGCAAACCGCCGCCCTCGGCGCCGCCGCCTTCGCTACATCGGCCCGCGCTGCCGAGAATACTGCCGCGCTCAAGGCCGGCATGACGTTCTCGAAGCCGTCCGGCATGAAGCTCGGCACCGTCACCTACAACCTCGCCAAGGACTGGGACATCCCCACGATCATCAAGAATTGCACCGAGGCGAAGTTCGAAGGCGTCGAGCTCCGCACCACGCACGCGCACAAGGTCGAGGTCGAGCTGACCAAGGCCCAGCGCGACGAGGTGCGGAAGCGCTTCGAGAACTCGAAGGTCGAGCTGATGAGCCTCGGCAGCGCGTTCGACTACCACACGACCGACCAAGCCAAGCTGCGGAAGGACATCGAAGCTACCAAGCAATACATCGTCCTGGCCCACGACGTGGGCGCAAGCGGCGTGAAGGTGCGCCCCAACGGCTTGCCCAAGGAGGTTCCGGTCGAGAAGACCCTGGAGCAGATCGGCAAGTCCCTGCGCGAGCTGGGCCAGTTCGCCAGCGGCTACGGCCAGCAGATCCGCCTCGAAGTCCACGGCGCGGGCACCCAGCTTTTGCCCAACATCAAGACCATCATGGACGTGGCGGACCACAAGATGGTCGGCGTCTGCTGGAACTCGAACCCCACCGACCTCGACGGCGAGGGTTTCGACCACAACTTCAACCTCGTGAAGGACAAAATCTTCACCGTCCACATGCGGGACCTGCATCTGGAGGACTATCCTTTCCGCCGGCTGCTCACCCGCCTCAACGAGATCAAGTTCCACGGCTACTGCCTGGCAGAAATACCCGACAGCAAGGACCCGGTCCGCCTCATGAAATACTACCGTTCGCTCTGGCTGGCCTATCAGGGGCTGCTCTGAGCCACGCCCGTTGACGTTGCGCCCGCCCACGGTTCTACTGACGGCGTGAAGCCTGTCCTCCGCCTGCTGCTGGCTGCGTCGTTCGCGTGCGCTTTGGCTCCGCTTGCTCCCGCGCAAGTCGTCAACCGCCCGCCATCACCTGATTGGATTTCCGTAGCCGATGCCAAGCCCGGCCAACCCATCGTTTTCCGCCGCGAGTTCACCGCACCATCGCCGCTGCTCAAGTCCGTGCTGCTCGGCGCTTGCGAGGGGCGGATGGACGTGTTCCTCAACGGCACGCGCGTCGGCGAAATCTCCGGTGCCACCAACGTCACGGGTTTCGATGTCACCAGCCAAGTGCGCGCCGGAACGAACCTCCTCAGCCTGCGTCTCACCAATCCCGCCGGCCCGGCAAAAGCCGCCGTGCTGCTCGAGCTCAACGCGGACCTCGCGCGGCAGTCCTGGATCATCTCCGACACGAATTGGTCCGCTGGCGTGTCCGAAGCCGCGCTCGCGCCCGCCCGCAGCCTCGGCCGGGTGGATGCGGACCCGAAGGCGAATCCCTTCACGCCCGACAAGGCACTCGACGCCTACAACAGTTGGAAGCTCGCCCGCGTTGGCACGCCTGCCACGGACCCGGCCACGTTCTCGCTCCCGCCGGGCTTCAAGGCTGAGCTGGTCCGCAGCGCGCTGCCGGAGGAAGGTTCGTGGATTGCGTTGGCCTTCGACCCGCAGGGCCGGCTCACGCTGGCGCGGGAGAAGAAGGGGCTTTTGCGCCTCTCGCTCGACTCCGCCGGTGTCTCGAAAGTCGAAGTCATCAACGACACGCTCCTCGAATGCCGCGGCCTGCTCTACGCCCACGGCGCGCTCTACGCGAACGCGAACAACTCCAAGACCCTCGTGCGCCTGCGCGACACCCAGGGCACCGGCCAGTTCGACGAGACCACCGAGCTCCTCAAGACCGAGGGCGGCGTCGGCCACGGGCGCAACCACCTGAAGCTCGGGCCGGACGGTTGGCTGTGGATTGCGCACGGCAACAACGTCCACCTGCCCAAGAACCTTTCCACCAACTCACCGCTGAAAAACTTCGCGCACGACCGCCTCATCCCGTGCCCGTGGGACGCCGGCATGTTCGATGGCGACGTGCTGCTGCCCGCCGGCCACATCCTCCGCATGAAGCCCGACGGCAGCGAGGTGCAGCTCTGGGCCGGCGGCCTGCGCAACCCGCTGGATGTCGCCTTCAACGAGCACGGCGACCTCTTCACCTTCGACGCCGACATGGAGTGGGACGTGGGCTGCCCGTGGTATATGCCCAACCGCGTGCTGCACATCGTGCCCGGCGCGGACTATGGCTGGCGGCGCGGCACCGGGCGCTGGCCCGCGTGGTATCCCGACACGTTGCCCAGCGTGGTGGACATCGGCCTCGCGTCGCCCACCGCCGTCACGTTCGGCCACGGCGCGAAGTTCCCGGCGAAGTATCAAAAGGCGTTTTACATCTGCGACTGGGCCTACGGGCGCATCCTCGCGGTCCACATGACGCCGCAAGGCGCGAGCTACACCGGCACGAGCGAACTCTTCGTCGGTGGCCGCCCGCTGAACGTGACCGATGTGTGCATCGGCCCCGACGGCGCGATGTGGTTCACGACGGGCGGAAGGGGGACGCAGTCGGGGTTGTATCGGGTGAGCTACGCAGCAGGAGAGTTTTTGCGAAATCAAGTGCTAACAACGACCGCACCTTCGGGGAGTTCAGCCGCAGAGACTAAGCTGTTAGGCACACGAGAACTCCGCAAGAATCTTGAAAGCCTGCAAACGAGCAGCCACGGCCAAGAGCCAGCTCTGACCCAGGCTATAAACCTCTTAGGCGCGAACTTGTCCCATCCTTCCCCTTGGATTCGCCAAGCGGTCCAAAATGCTTGCGCGCGACTTGAACTCTTCCTTCCAATAAGCAGGTATGCGTCGGGGCTTAAGCCTAGCAGCGACCCTTGGCCTTACGAGCTGTTCTTCGTGGTTCAAGACAGTTTGTCCGGAGGGAAACTCAAGGGCATTTCTGGCGACGATTTGGCAGCCACACAGCGCTATCTGGCTCCCAGTATCATCGCACACGATTTCTCTAAACTTGAGCAGTCAGAACAAATCAGCCTGCTTCGAGCACTGACTCTCACCTTCATCCGGCTCGGCACGCCCGATGAAGCCCAACGCCAAGCCAGTTTAAAATGGCTTGAGCCACTCTACCCGAACGCCAGCCCGCGCGTGAACCAGATGCTCGTAGAGTTGCTGGTCTATCTGCGCTCGCCGCAGGTCATCGCCAAGACCGTCCCGCTCCTGCGCGCCGCGACCGCGAGCGAGGACTTGCTGCTTTACCCGTTCTACCTCCGCTACGCCCGCGACGGCTGGACGCCCGACGCGCGCCGCGCCGTCTTCGACGCGCTCGACCGCGCCGAGCGCCTGCCCGGCGGCCGCACCTACTTCACGTCCATCGCGAACGTCCGCAAGGAACTCCTCGCCGCCCTCACGCCAGAGGAACGCACCGCGCTTGCCCGGAGCGCGGGTCTGCGACCCGCAGCCAGCTCGAAAGCAGATTTGCCCGCCGTCCCACCACCGCGCTTTGTAAAGGATTGGAAGCTCGCCGACCTCGAACCCCGACTCGCCGAAGTCGGCAAGGGCCGTAGTTACGAAGGCGCGCACACGGCGCTGCTCACCGCGCAGTGCGTCCACTGCCACCGCGTCAGCCACGACCCCGCGTTCCCGAACAGCGTCATCGGCCCGGAACTGCTGGCCGTCGGCGCGCGTTTCAGCCGGCGGGACTTGCTTATGCACATCATCGAGCCGAGCGCGGTGATTGATGAGAAGTTCCGCCAGACCCGCCTGCTCCTGAAGGACGGCGACGACGTGAGCGGCATGGTGGAACGCGAGGCCGACAACAAGCTCTTCGTCCGCCCCAGCCCGCTGGAGGAGAAGCTCATCGAAGTCGCCGTGACCAACGTCCGTGAGCGCCGCCTCTCTGAAGTCTCCCCCATGCCCAGCGGCTTGCTCAACGGCCTGCGCCTCGAACAAATCCTCGACCTCCTCGCTTATCTCGAAGCCGCCGGCGACCCGAAGCCCCCCAACTCCCAGCCCGCACGGCATATGGAGTGCGGTGACTTGTCACCGCTTTCCGCAGGCGACTCGTCGCCGTCGAGGTCGGACGTGTGCATTCCCGCCGTGGCCGCCCCGGCTCGCGCCAGTCGGAAGGTGCCGGTGAATTTCCTGCCTCCCGCGCTCTCCACGGCGACAAGTCGCCTCGTCAAAGCGGTGACGTGTCACCGCACTCCAAAGCGCTGTTACGCGGCCTGCCTTCCTCTCGTTACGCAGCCACCTTTTCCTTGCCACGTCCGCACTGGCTTTCCACTCTCTGCGCGTCACCGCTCACGCCATGCACAACGATTCATCCCTCTCCCGCCGTTCTTTTCTCACCGCTGCTGCCACCACCGTCGCGGGCGTCGCGGCTGCTGCTGACCGCGATTGGACCGGCAAGATTCCCACGCGCTACCCGGACCCGGACATCATCTCGCTCGACAAGCGCTTCAAGGCCAAGCTCGGCAACACGCCCATCCAGCGGATTTACCACAGCGCGAACACGATGTGGACCGAAGGCCCGGCGTGGAACGCCGTGGGCCGCTACCTGATCTGGAGCGACATCCCCAACAACATCCAGCAGCGCTGGCTGGAGGAGGACGGCCACGTCAGCACCTTCCGCAGCCCGGTCAACAACACCAACGGCAACACCTTCGACTACGAGGGCCGGCAGTTGAGCTGCGAGCACCTCACCCGGCGTGTCGTGCGCCACGAGCACAACGGCACGGTCACGGTGCTGGCGGACAAGTTCGGCGGCAAATCCTTCAACGCACCGAACGATGTGGTGGTCCACCCGAACGGCGACATCTGGTTCACCGACCCCGGCTACGGCGGCTTGATGAACTACGAAGGCGAGCGCGTAAAGTCTGCGACCGTGCAGCCGCACCAGAAGGAGGCGGTGTATGTGATTGATGGCAAGTCCGGCAAAATCGAGAAGGTCACGGACGAAATCTTCAAGCCCAACGGCCTGTGTTTCTCGCCCGACTACAAGAAGCTCTACGTGGCCGACACCGGCGCGAGCCACTACGACAATGCGCCGAAGAACATCAAGGTGTGGGACGTGGACGGAAGGAAGCTGAAGGGCGGGAAGGAATTCGCCTCGATGAAGCTGAAGTTCAAGACGGACGGCAAGGAGGTGGAGGATGCCGGCTTCGCCGACGGCATCCGCTGCGACACCGAGGGGAACATCTGGGCGAGCGCCGGCTGGGTGGGCGCGGGCTACGACGGCGTCCACATCTTCGCCGGCACGGACGGGCAGCGCATCGGGCAGATTCTGCTGCCGGAGATTTGCTCGAACGTCTGCTTCGGCGGCGCGAAGCGGAACCGCCTTTTCATGACCGCCAGCACCTCGGTCTATGCGGTCTATGTTGAGACCCAGGGCGCGCACATCACGTAGCCCCGTAGGAGACGACGTGAGGAGTCTCACTCCAATTTGGGAAGCACTAGGGCACAAGCAGCCGTTCGGGACGATGGGCATTTTCTCCCTCACCCCGGCCCTCTCCCGCTGGG
>CAZQEW010000057.1:0-25646 GCA_964591495.1 uncultured Klebsiella sp. | reverse complement strand
ACGCAATACAGATACTCCTGCCGCGCCGCACCCTTCGTCGCCACGCGCAGGTAGATGCGGCTGCCGCAAATCACCGGGGACGCGAAGGCTTCCTCGCCGAGCTGGTTTTGCGCGAGCAGCTTGAACTCCTTCGGCGTGGCGGTGAACACGAAGGTTTTCCCGCTCACGTTCGACGCGTAGATGTGGTCGCCCACCATCACCGGCGACGCGAAGAAGTCGCCGCCCAGCCGCTCCTTCCACAGCTCCTCGCCCGTGTCGGACTTCCAGCAGACCGCCACGCCGGCGTCCATCACGGCGTAGAGATGGCCCGCCTTGGCAATCATGGACGGCACATAGACGCGCGCGGTGTTCTGCCACGCCACCTTGCCCGAGCCGTCCGCCAGCACGGCGACCGTGTGGTTCTTCGGATAGCCGCCGCCCGCGAAGACACGCTCGCCGTCCGTGACCATCGTCACGACGCATTCCTCGGTGGAGCCGTCAATTTCCCAGAGCTTCTTGCCCGTGAGCGGGTCGAGGCTGGTGAGCAGGTTCACGCCCGCCAGCACGGCTTGTGTGCGGCCCGCCGCCTGCACGATGGCCGGCGTGGTGTAGTTCGCCACTTTCGGTCGGCTCACGCTCCAAGCGGGCTCGCCGGTTTTTTGGCTCAGGCCCGTGACGACTCCGCCCCCGCGATGGTCCGCCGCCACGAGCACCAGCCCCGCGTGCAACACCGGCGACGACGCGAAGCCCTGGTGCGCCACGAAGTCGCAGACTTTCCGCTGCCAAAGCAACTTGCCGGACAAGTCCAGCGCGCTCGTGTGCACCGCACCGCCGTTGAGGAAGTTGATGAACAACCGCTCGCCATCGCATGCCACGGTGGACGACGCGGCGGTGGAATTGGCGTGCTTGCCGGACTCGGCATTGGCGGCGTGGACTTCGGTCTGCCAGACCTGTTTGCCGGTTTTGCGGTCGAGGCAGAGGACCGATTGCGCGCGCTTCACCGGGTCCGCCGTGGCGAGGTAGATGCGCTCGCCCACGACCGTCGGCGAACTGTGCCCGCGACCCGGCAGCGGCACTTTCCACAGGATGTTTTGCGTCTCGCTCCATTCGGTCGGGGGATTCTGTCCCGGTGCGGCGATGCCATCGCGGGTCGGCCCGCGCCATGCCGGCCAGTCGGTCGGTGCGAGTGAAGCGGCGTGGGCGACCGTAGCCAGCGCGAAGGTGGCGATGAAGAGCGGGCTTAATAGGTCAATGCGAGTCATGGCGAATGTGCGCGGAGGATGGCCGAGGTAGTCGTATGGAGCAAGGGTGCGCTGGCGCGGGCTGGCCTCAGCGCGCCGCCGGACGCTGATAGCTGACTTGTGGCTCGCGGTGGGTGGGGACACCCCGCCCGACAGTTGCTGAACATTCGACAGCCGGGCGCGAGGAAGGCAGCCTTTGCGCCATGAACCGCTGCGTGTTCGCCCTGCTATTGTTCGTTGCATCCGCACCGGCTGCCGATTGGCCGCAATGGCGCGGGCTCTCGGAGAACGGTGTTTCCGCCGAGCGCCTGCCAGCCAAGCCGGATTTCACTGAAACCTTGTGGCAGAACAAGGTAGGCATCGGCTTCTCCTCGGTGGCGGTCGCTCAAGGCCGGGTCTTTACCATGGGCCACAGCGGAGCGAAGAGCGGTGGCGACGAGACGGTCTGGTGCCTCGACGCTGCTACGGGCAAGGAGGTGTGGAGACACACTTATCCCGCGCCGCTGGCCGACCGCTTTTATGAAGGCGGTCCCGGTGCTACGCCCACCGTGCGCGGGGGGCGGGTGTTCACCTACAGCAAGCACGGCCGGCTCCACTGCTATGAGGCTGCGAGCGGCAAGCTCGTGTGGTCGCGCGACATGATGGCCGAGGCGGGCCTGGATGCTCTGCCCGAGTGGGGCTTCGCCTGCTCGCCCTATTTCCTCAGCGACGACACGCTGCTGATCGAGGCCGGCCCGACCTTCGCCCTCGACCCAGCCACGGGCAACGTGAAGTGGAAGGGCGAGCGCTTCACTCCCGCTTACGGGACGCCGCTGGCGTTCACGGCGGGCGGACGCAAACTCGTCGCGGTGATGAAGACCGAAGGGCTGGCCGTGCTCGACGCGGCTGGCGGCAAGACCGTCGCCACCGCGCCGTGGAAGACTTCGTTCGATACCACCGCCACCACGCCCATCGTCCACGACGGGCTCATCTTCATCTCCACCGGCTACGACCGGGGCTGCGCGCTGTTCGAACTGGCGGGCGGCGAATTGAAGAAGCGCTACGAGCACAAGGCCATGTGCAATCACATGAACAACTCCGTGCTGTTCGACGGGCATCTTTACGGCTTCGACGGCACGGCGCATCGCGGCCGGCCCACGGAGTTCGTCTGCCTTGAATTCGCGACCGGCAAGGAGAAGTGGCGCGTGCCTGCCAACGTCGGCCTCGGCTGCGGTTCGGTGATGGCCACAGCGGACGGAACGCTCCTCATCCTGAGCGAGCGTGGGGAACTGCTTACCGCCCCGGCCACGCCCACCGGTTTCAAGTCAACGTCGCGGCACCAAGTTCTCGGCGGTCGTTGCTGGACCGTCCCGGTGCTGGCGGATGGCAGGGTCTATTGCCGCAACGCGCGCGGGGATTTGGTCTGCTTGAAGGTGAAGTGACGCTCCGTGACGGGGACACTTCTGTCCCCAATGTCGCTGCGAGCGTTGGGCGAGAAAACCGTCGGGGGACGGGGACAAGAGTGTCCCCATCACTTCCGCCGGGTGCTACCGCAGCCACTCTGCCTGTTGCTCGTCCGAAATCGTCTCAACGCCAGACGCCCGCAGCACTTTGAGCGTGGCGAATGCTTGCGTGTCCGGGCGCACGCCGCCGGTGGCGGAGTCAAATTCTGACGCCGTCATCAGCAGTCGCAGGGCGAACTGCACGGCTTGCGGCAAGTTCATCTCCGACGGACGCGGCTGGCCGTAACGCTCCTGATAACTGAGCACGCTGCGGATGGTCTGTGAACCGGAGCCGCTCGTCGCGTAGCCGACCGCTTGGAACTGCGCGCCGAGCGGGTCGTAGAAGAAAATCTGCGGCTTGGGCGGTGTTGTCGTGGTGTCCACGCCCGCGAAGAGCGGCACCACCACGCCGACGCCTTGCATGGTCATCGGGAGGTTCTCGCGGAGCAGGCGGGCGAGGGCGCGGACCTTCGCCGGGAGGCTCAACGACTGAAGCTGGCTGCGGCGGTAATACTCGAACGAGGTTTGCAGCACGCGCGCCATCTCGAAGGCTGTCGCCGGCACGCCTGCGATGGCCAGCAGCGAGTGCGCGTCCAGCTCGATGACCTTCTCTACGCGGTCAGTGACGATGACATTGCCCGCCGTCGCGCGCCGGTCGCCGGCCATCAGCACGCCGTCCGCGAAGTGGAAGGCAAAGACCGTGGTGGCCTGCGTCTCGACGGGCGCGGACGGAGAAACCTCCGCGCGCAACGGGGCCAGATTGTGTGTGGCTAGCAATGAGAGGAAGTCGGCAGGAATGGGCATAGTGCTGTAAAGCATCTGCTATTTACGGATTAAGCGGTTGAACGACCGGGTAACACGCTCTCCCAGTTCGACGAATAGCGCTTTGGAAATGCATGCTTGAGCCAGACCGACGAGCAGGGGCGGACCAATTAACAGCCAAGGCACCGTGTTATCGCGGAACGTGAAGTAGGGATTTCCTCTTTCATCGATACTTTGGCAACCGAATCGCCCGTGACTGTAAAACTTTAGCGCGATGTCGTGTAGAGCGCTAGCGAACCACACCCGCTGATGCCAAAGAATCCAGATGGACGGAATTATCACTAGCAGGAGCGTCAGGGGCTTTGCTGGTCCTCTTTGCATCTGGTATCGCGTTGCGGTGCATCCCACTGCCAGCAACCCAAACGCTGCTGGAAAACAACGCATCTCTCGATCCCAAACGTCGCGATACGGAAAAATGACCCAGAAGTAAGCAGCGACAAAAAAAAGCATCAGAAGAACGGTAAGCAACAGGACCACTCCGAAAACTGTCGTGAGAATGGATCGGAGTAGCGACATGCTCACGACTAGATTCGGGGCTTATTGCCCCGTGCGCTGCCGATACCGCTTGGCTTGGTCAGGGTCCACCTTCTTCATGCGCTTGAGGAGTTCCTCGACGTTGGGCTTGTCCACTTTCGGCGCGGTCGGACCGTCACCACCGCCGCCGCTGGGGGCGGGCGTCACCGGGCGGGTCTTTTGGGCTTGGTCGGGCATAGGTTGATTGGCGGGACAGTGGCATGACTGATGGCTTCGCGCAATGAGGCTTCAGCGCCGGGCTTGCGTGATGCGACTGGGGCGGCAACATCGGCACGTGCATTTTATCCTTCGCCGCTTTTTGCCGCTGGCCGTCTGCTTAAGTGCTGTCGTGTTTGCTCCTGCGGCGGAGCAGGTCATCGAGGCGGACTTGCTCATTGTCGGCGGCAACGAATCTGGCTGTGCCGCCGCCGTGCAGGCTGCGCGGTTGGGCGTCCAGCGCATTGTCCTGGTAAACGACATCGAATGGCTGGGCGGGCAGTTCAGCGCAGAGGGCGTTGGCTGCGTGGACGAATGGACCACCGTGCGCGGCAAGCGCGTAAACTTCCCGCGCTCAGGACTGTTCCTTGAAGTCATGCAGCGCATCCGCGCGCACAACTCGCGGAAGTTCGGCGTCGCCACGCCGGGCAACGCCTTTTGTGGCACGGACACCATCGAGCCAGCGGCGGCGGCGCGCATCTTCGAGGAACTCCTCGCGCCGTTCGCAGAGCAGGGGACGAAGCAGATTCAAATTCTGCGTGGCTGGGAGCCGGTGAAGGTGAGTGTGGAAGGCAGACGAGTGACCGGGGTGACGTTTGTGCGGAGTGATGCGCCTCCGGTTCGTCAGGAGCCTCGCCCCACCAGCTTGGTGGTCCGCGCGAAGCTCACGGCGGACTCCAGCGATTGGGGCGATGTCATCCGGCTCAGTGGAGCGAAGTATTCCGCCGGGCCGGACTTGAAGTCCCGCTTTGGCGAAGCCAGCGCGCCGGAAAAGCTCACGGGCGATGAGCGTAACGAGATGAACCCGCTTTCGTGGTGTGTGGTGCTGCGCGAGGCGGGGCGGGTGGCGACGATTCCGCCGCCGGTCGGCTACGACCCGCGCAGCTTTGCCGCGCTGGACAAGACGCCGCCGTTCGTGGACAGCACGATGACGGACGGGATTTATTCGCCGGCAGGCTGGAGCGTTTACACGCACCGCCGCCTCGTGGACCGCTGGCACAACGGTTTTCCCGCTGGCACGGAGAAGACGCTCCTGAACTGGCCGGTGCAGGATTATCCGCTGTTCAACTACCCGAAGCGCGTGGCCGACGCGTTGGAGGCGACGGAGCAGGGGGCTACGCAGAAGAATATCGTCGCGATGACGCCGGCTCAGCGCCGCATCGTGTTCGCGGACGCGAAGGCCCACGCACTGGGGTTGGTGCATCACCTGCAAACGAAGGTTCACGACCGTGTAGGTGAGTTCCCACAGAGCTTCCGGCACATGGAGCTGACGGATGAATTTGGAACCGCTGACCGGCTGCCGCCGAAGCCCTACGTGCGCGAGGGCCTGCGGCTCGAAGCGCTCTACATGGTGCGCGAACACGACATCCGCGCGGCCGATCGCAATCCGCGCTGGGCGAAGGTGATGGTGCCCGACGCGGTGTTTGGTTTTCAGTTCAACATCGATTTCCATCCCACGCGCCGGAAGTTTCTCACCGAAGACAAAGATGGCCCCTGGCAGTTCGTTCACACGCCCACGCGCAATTGGCACACGGACACTGACCGCGCGATGTTCCCGTTCCGCAGCCTTGTGCCGGTCGAGCTGGATGGATTGTTCGGCTGCTCGAAGAACGTCGGCTATTCCAGCGTGGTGAGCAGCGCCGTCCGGCTGCATGGGCACATGATGCACGTGGGGCAGGCGGTGGGCACGGCGGCCTGGCTGTGCCTGCGGGACGCGACGCAGCCGCGCGACCTCGCGCGCGACTGGGCGCGGGTGCGCGAGTTGCAGACGCGGCTGCTGCGCGGCGCGGGCGGGCCGGGTGTGCTGCTGTGGCCGTTCCATGACCTTGCGCCGGACGATCTGCACTTCGAGGCGGCGAACCAGCTCGCCGTGCGCGGTATCTGGCAGGCGGACGCGAACAGTCTCGACTTCAACCCGTGGCAGAACGTGACCCGCCGCGAACTGGCCCGCGCGTTGTATCGGCTCAAGCTCTCATTGGCCGAAACGCCCGCTGCCCCCGCGACCAACGCGGCTCCGCTTTACCGCGACCTGCCACTGGCGGATTCGGATCGCATTGCCATCGAGGGAGTGATTGCGCTCGGGGACTTTGGTCCGCAGCAGGAACTGTTTCGGCCACAGGCGGAGGTTGACTGGGGCACGCTGCACCGCTGGCTCACCGCGTTGAAACTCCCGGCCAACGCCGGCCTCGCCCGCCAAAAGGAATTGCCCCTCACCCGTGCGGAACTTGCGATTCACCTCTGGGCCGTGCTGAAGACGCAGCGCGAGTGGCTGCCGGACATGGCGAGTTTTCTCAAGCCGGGCCAGGACCTCGACCGCGATGGCGTGCCGGACTTGGAGGACGGACTGCCGGTGCCGCGCCGGTTCTGAACCGCGTCAATTCGCCGGAGCGGCGCGCGTTTGGCCAACCATCGCCCCGAGGATGTTTGCCATGTCCTCGTTATGCTGCTTCGAGGCGATTCCGAAGGCGCGCACGATGTCGAGCAGCAAGCCGGCGTTCGCGCGCGAGAAATCGTAGAAGACAGTTTCCTTGGTTTTTGCCGGTCCGGGCGCACGCGGTGAGCCATCGGCGACGAGGACGCGGTTCAAGGGCAGGCAGACGTAGACCATCGCCTGGTTGCCCACGGCCCGCTGGTGGGGCTTGAGCTGGATTTGAATCCAGCCGTGCTCGGTCTCGCGAAGGAACTGCGGTGTCTTCTGGGTCCAGCGCGTGAAGCCGTCGGGCAGGCCGCTTTTCGTGTCGAGCGGCGTCTTTTCGATCACGGTGCCCTCGCGTTCCTCCAGTGTGGCCCCGGCGAGCTTGGCGAGACGATCACGCTCGCGGAGGAGGTCGTTGGTCGAGATCACACCGACCCGCAGTGCTTCCGCAAGCATCAGGCTCAACTCCGCGCCGAACTTCGTCTCGCCCCGGCGCGTGAACTGGATCTCCTTCACCACGTTCGGTGCGGCGGCATCACGGGTGTCGTAGCTAATCTGCCATTCGAGGTAATGCTTCGCGCCCAGTGCGGTTTTCGTCGGTGCGAGCGCTTCGCCGTTGCCGTCGTCGGTGCGCTGCTTGGGGCGGACCTTGCCAGTGACATCGGTGAGGGGCAGTCGGACGCGCACGCTTGCTCCGACGGCCTGAATGCGGACCTGGCGATACTCCGTGTCGGCGGCGAACACCGGCAGCACCGCAGCGAGGCTGGCGAGGCAAAGCAACAAGCGGATGGTAATTGCGCGCCGCGCAAAGCGAGTAAGCGTCCTCATTCCTTCTCCCCTTCGAGTTTGGTCAGCGTTGCGCCGGTGACGGGCGCGGTGCCGATGATGTTGACCTTGAAAGTTGACCCCACATTGGCCGGGAGGTTCCGCAACGTGTCGGTGGCGGTATCGCCGGACTTCCCGCCGGCGCGGTTCAGCGCGAACTCCAGTTTCACGTTGAAGTATTGGCGGGCCGAGTGGTTGGTCACCACGCCGATGATGTATTGCAGGTTGCCCTCCTTGGCCTTGTGGATCTCGAAGCCGGTCACTTGCAGGTCTTCGCCGGCCTTCCGTGCGGGTGGCGTGCCGGTGGCGAGGAGAATGGACGTGGGCGGAGCCGCGGGCGCGGCGGAAGGCACAGGCGCGGGCGAGGTGGTTGGGGTGTCGGTTGTGGGCTTGGCGTCCGGCTTCACGGCCTCGACCGCGTTCCCGGTCTGGCGCACCTTGCGCCAGATTTTCCAGCCAACGCCGGCGATGACGACCAATCCGAGCAGCACGCTGCCGACAAGGTTCAGCGCACGCTTGAGCTTGCCACCGGTGGATGGCGCCTCAGCGGACGCGACGGCTTTCGAAGCTTCCGCGGGCTGGGTCTCCGCTCCTCCGGCTGGGGGCGAGGTGGGGATCACCGCGGGGCCGGGCGTGGTGTCGGGCGCGATCAACCGCGTCTCCACGCCGCAATGCGGACAGGTGGTGGTGATGCCGGCAGCGTGCGCGGGGAATTCGAGATGCCCCTGGCAGTTCTCGCAGGCGCACTTGTGGAAGCCGCTGTCGCTCATGGCATCGGGACAGCCGATGATTTGCGCGGAACCGGCCGCGAAGCGAGGGCAAAGTGGTGCAACCGCAGCTTACGCCAGATACGGTATCGTCAACGGCCCCTGCGGCAGCACGGCGACGCGCGCCTCCGGACCCAGCGTGGCCAGGCGGGTGGCGACTTCCGCGCCGATGTCGCGGCACGGCTTGAGATGCGCGGAGGAAAGCACTTCCTCGGAGAGTTTGCTGTAAACCAGCACTTCGGCCTTGCGTTGGATGAGCGCCTGAATCTGCGCCTGCCACTGCTCGGGCTTCACGAAGCCGGGCGTCGCGAGCATCAGCAGGATTTCCTCCGAGCTGCGCGCGCTGCGCAGCAGCTTGTCCAATGGGCTGTTGGCGGGGACGCCCTCGCTGCACTCGCAGGCGAGGATGATGAGGCCGCCCGGCCGCACAATGCGCGCGGCGGCGCTCATGCCCTTCACGCCCTGGTAGAGGTTCATGTCCAGCGGGTAGCCGCTGTTGGTCGTCACCACGATGTCGAACGGGTCCTTCACCCGCTGCATGGCGGACTTGCGGACGTATTCGTAGCCGGTCTTGTGCGCGGCCTGCATGTCGCCGGCGAAGACGTTGGTGATTTGCTTGGTCTCGTTGAGCGTGACGTTGAGCAGGAAGCTGGGGCCCACGCGCAAGGCAATGTCGCGCAGCTCTTCCCACAACGGGTTGCCGTCCGTGATGCCAAAGGCGGCGCGCGGGTCGCCGATGTGGTGTGCGCCGTGATTGCTCATCACGGTCGCCAAGCCGGCGACGCCGGGCGCGATGCCTTTGGGCCCGCCGCTGAAGCCCGCGAAGAAATGCGGCTCGATGAAGCCCGTGATGATCCGCACGTCCGCGTGCGCGCAGTGCCGGTTGATGAGCGCGGGCGCGCCCGCGCGCGTGGTGCCGAACTGCACCATGTCCGCGTCGTGCTCGCACTCGTGGTTGATGACGCGGTAGTTCGCCACGACCTCGGGCGTGAGCATCTTCTCCAGCTCGGCCTTCGTGTTCGGGCGGTGTGTGCCGGTCTGGTTGAGCAGCGTGATCTGGTCGCGGGTGACGCCGTGGCTGGCCAGGTATTCCAGCACCCAGGGGATGATGCGGTGGTTCGGCGTGGCGCGGGTGATGTCCGTGAAGTTGATGCAGATCTTCGCGCCCGGTTTGAGCCACTCCCGCAGCGGCTTTGCGCCGATAGGATTGTCCAGCGCGGCGAGCAGGGCGGACTTCTCGTCGGCCAGACCGGGGTTGTGCGATGGCTCGATGACCGTGGTGTGGGCGTCGGGAAATTCGACCGGCAAGTGGCCTTGGCCGTAAGCGAGGTTGACTTTCATCGTATCAGGTGCGGCGAAGGTAAGCGCCGCCGGGCGGTGACGCAAAGTGTTTCCCGCCGGCATCAGCCCAGCCGCGCGCGCACGGCCACGAAGTAGATCACCAGCAGCACCGCGAGCACGTGCAGCACCCAATGCACGCTGCGGCCCCGGCCGGTCAGGAGCTTGATGGCCGGATAGCTGATGAAGCCCAGCGCCAGCCCGTCAGCGATGGAATAGCACAGCGGGATGCCCAGCAGTGTGAGGAACGCCGGCACCGACTCGGTGGGGTCATCCCAGTCAATCCTGCTGACGTTGCGCAGCATCATCGCGCCCACCAGCACCAGCGCGGGTGCGGTCAAGGGCGCGTAGCCGCCCACCATTGCGATGACCGGACTGAAGAACAACGCGAGGAGGAACAGCGCCGCCGTCGTGAGGCTGGTCAGTCCGGTCCGGCCGCCGGCCTCCACACCGGTCGCACTCTCGATGTAGCTCGTCACCGTGCTGGTCCCAAGGCACGCGCCGGCAGTCGTGCCCAGCGCGTCGGCCACGAAGGCTTCCTTCGCGCGCGGCAGTTGGTTGTCCTTGATGAAGCCGGCCTGTTCGCCCACGCCCACGAGCGTCCCCACCGTGTCAAACAAAACCATGAACAGGAACACGATGACGAACGGCAGCATCGCCAGCGAACACGCGCCGCGCAGGTCCATTTGCAGGAAAGTCGGCGCGAGCGACGGTGGGGCGGCGACGATGCGGTCCGCCAGGGCGAAGCGCTTCACCAGCGCGGACTCGGTGATGCTCTTCGACGCGGCGAGGCTTTCGGGCAGGTGCGGCAGGGCGAGCTTGAAGACCACGGCCAGCAGCGTTGCGCCGGCGATGCCCCAGAGAATGGCCCCGCGCACCTTCCGCGCGTGCAGGCTCACGGCGAGGAACAGCCCCCCGAAGAAGATGAGCAGATCCGGCGAGCCGAAGTGATGGTTCAGGGTCACGCCGGTCGCGGGGCTCTTGATGATGAGGCCCGCGTTTTGCAGGCCGATGAACGCGATGAAGAGGCCGATGCCCACCGCGATGCCGTTCTTGAGGCTCGGACTCAGCGCATTGAGCACCGTCTCGCGCACTCGGAAGAGCGACAGCACCAGGAACAGCACGCCCGAAATGAACACGACGCCCAGCGCGACCTGCCAGCCGTTCGCGAAGCCCGCCGCCGTCGCCGCCGGAATCGCACCGAAGACGAAGAAGAAGTTTTCCCCCATGCCTGGCGCCTGCGCGATGGGGTAACGGGCGTAAAGGCCCATGATGGCACTGGCCAGCGCGGCGGCGAGACAGGTGGCCGTGGTCACCGCCCCGAAGTCCATGCCGGTCTTCATCCCGAACATCGCGCCCGATAACACGGCCGGCTGCACGAAGATGATGTAGGCCATCGTGAGGAACGTCGTCAGCCCGGCGACGAGTTCGGTGCGGACGGAGGTGCCGTGTTCGGCGAGGCGGAAGTGCCGTTCAAGGAGGTCGTGCATCGCGACGCGGCGAGTCTTGGCCTCGCGGAGATGAGCGGCAAGGCGAATGTCCGCTCGGGCCGGCCGGCCCGCACCACGGTTGACGCGTGCCTGCCCGCGTCGGCAGAGTCAGCGCACTCAGGCCATGCAAGCACCAGCAAACTCCGGCATCCGCTACGCGCACACGAACCTCATCGCCAACGACTGGCAGCGGCTGGCGGACTTCTACACGCAGGTCTTCGCCTGCGAGCCGGTCAGCGCGGAGCGCGATCACCATGGGCCGCACATTGACGCGCTCACGGCGATGCCCGGCGAGCGGATTCGCGGCCGGCATCTGCGACTGCCAGGCCACGGGGAGAACGGGCCGACGATTGAGATTTTCACCTACTCACGCAACGAGCCGTCGCTGCCGACCTCGCTCAACCGGCCCGGCTTCGCGCACCTGGCGTTTGAGGTGCCGGACGTGGACGCGAAGCGCGCGGAAATCCTCCGCTGGGGCGGCCGGGACGTGGGTCAGCTTGTGACCATTGACATCAAGGGCGCCGGCCGGCTCACGCTCATCTACATGGCCGACCCGGAGGGGAACATAGTCGAGCTGCAAAAGTGGCACTGACGGGGTTCATCGCAAGCGCGGCGACTGCAAGTCGCCGGCGCGGGCGCTCACTGCATGGGCAGCATCAGCTCAACGCGCTTTTCACCGCGTAGGACGACGGCCTTGAGCTTCTGACCCGGCTTGGTCTGCTGGAGGAGCTGGCCGATGAGTTCACCCTCGCTGAGCCGGCCGGATTTGCCGTCGAGCTCCACCAGCACGTCGTCCTTCTGGAAACCGGCGTTTTTGGCGGCGGCATGTTTGCCATATTGTCCGAGCCCCTTCACAAACAGGCCGAGTTTGTCCTTCGCCAGCCCACGGGCGAGGCGTTCCTCGTCGGTCAGGTCGGTCAAAACCATTCCGCCGAAGGCCATGGCCCGCATCGGCCAGGTGCCGACGCGGCGCGATATGTCGGACTTTGTGCGCCAGCCCGGCGGCAACTGGAGCGTGAGCGCCGCCTGCGACTTGCCGCGCTTCACCGTGGCGGGCAAGGAGCCGCTTTCCGGCGCGCGGTGCAAGGCCCAAGCGAAGTCCGCGATGGAGATGAGCAACTGGCCGCCAAGCGTGTTGAACTCGTCGCCCGCCTGCACGCCGGCCTTCGCCGCGATGCTGCCGGGCGTGACGGATTTGACCTTGGCTACTTGGTCCGGCTCTAAAGTGATGCCGACCGTTTCGGGCATGGGCATTGGATAGATCAGATCGTTGGGCAGCGGCCGTCCGGCGTCGCGGTGGTAGGCGCGGTAGGCGTCACCGATCTGATGGCAGTGGACGCAGCTGCCGACCACCTTCCCCTCCCAGTCAAGGTCCCGCTTGTATTTGCCGGCGAGGCCGGGGATTTCGACGGGCATGGCGAAGGGCACGGGGCCGCCCTGCTTCGGGAGCAGCGCGGCCTTGTTCACCGGATAAGCGGTGTGGACGGCCAGCGCAGCTTCAAGCGAGCGCTTGTAACCGACGGTGGTTTTCTCCTGCGGATCCTTTTGGTGCGTCCATGAGCCGTAGCGGCCGTAGAGCGTCCCGTCGGCGTTGAAGAACAGCGTGGAGAAGGAGAGGTCGTAGTCGAACTGGAACTTGGCCAACTCGATGGCGTTGGCATTGATGAGCCGCACGCACACGAACTGGTCGAGCAGTGGCGTCAGCTCCTGTGATGTCAATACGCTGGCATCGAGGCCCATGCAGGACAGGCAGGGCACGCAGCGCAGCACGATGAGCAGCGGCTTGCCGGTGCGCTTGGCCTCGGCGAAGCCCTTCTGCCAGTCGTTGTAAATCCAGCGTGAGTCATTCTGCATCTCGGCCCTGTCATCGCGAACGGCTTTCTCCCTGTCCTTGACGGCGGCGGCGAAGGCGGTGGTAAGTGAGGCGGCCAACACCAGGGGCGCGAAGAGACGAATGGTTTTCATGGTTTGAGCTACTTGCTGGAAGATGCCGGCAGAAAAAAATTTCGGCAAATACCGCTGGCCCTCACAGCCGGATGATCTCTTCCATGCGCCGTTGCAGGCCGTCGAGGCGGTCGGCGATTTTGCGGAACTCCTTGCGGGTCTCGGCGTCCAGTTCCGGCTTCGGGGCCTCCTCGGCGGCGGGGACAACTTGCCGGCGCGGCGGTTCGAGCGGGGCGCGCTTCTCTGCCTCCAGCCGGGCGCGCAACTGAGCGGACTCGGCGAGAAACTTTTCAGCGAGGTCACGGAAGCGCGCCTCCTGCTGACGCAGCTCCAGGTCGAGCCGCGTGCGCAGCTCCTGCGCGGAACGCTGCTGGCCGGCGGACAGGGTCCGCAGTTCGCCGCGCAGCTCGCCCACGCCGGCGGCCTGCGCCTGCGCGGAGGCGGCGACAACCTGCTGGAGCGAGCCGACCTGCTCCTGCAGCTGGCGCAGCTCGACCGGCGGGGCCGGGGGCGCGCCGGGCGGCGCGGGCTTCTCCGCGGCAGCGGCCACTGCTTGCCGCAGCGCGTCCAGCTTGCCATCCAGCCCGCGCAGCTCGCCCGTCACGGCGGCTTGTGCCTCGGCCACGGTGGCCTGCCCGGCGGCCAGCTCGGTGGCGGCGCGGCCCACGGACTCGACGCGCTCGTCCAGCTTGCGCAGCTCACCCCGGACGGCCTTGAAGTCGGTGGTGAAGTTAGCCCCTTCCCGCACGAGGCTTTCGGCGTGCTCCAAGGCGGGTTTCAGTGCGCCAAGCCGGTCCTTGGTCTCGTTGGTTTGTGCGATGACGCTTGAGTTGATCTTCTGCAGGCCCACCAGCGCGCGCCCGAGCTGCTCGGCGAGTTGGCCGATTTGCGCCCGCCGCTCGCGGCGCTGGGCACTCACATGATGGACGAGCAATCCGACCAGCGCGATGAGCCCGAGATTGAGCACGACCAGCAGCGCGCCCAGGCTCGTGTTTAGGGCGGTGTGCGTCTCGTTCATCGGATGGCGGATTCTGTTTCGCGAGCCTGCCAAAGCAAGGAGTTTCCCCGGCATTGACGCTCGTCAAATGAAGCAAAAATGCCTTTGCGGCAAACGGCATCCAAGCCATCACCTCAAGGGCTTCTTCCAGATCGGCACCACGCGCTTCATTTCGTCAATCAGCCACTGACACGCGGTGAAGGCTTCGCCCCGGTGCGGGGCGATGACCTCGACCCACAGCGACGGTTCGTTGACGCGCACGACCCCGAGGCGGTGGACGAGCCGGACAGACTCAATGGGCCAGCGGCGCCCGATCTCATCGAAGAGCTTGTGGAACTGATGCTCGGCCATCGGGCGGAAGCACTCGTATTCGATCGCAGCAATGGGCTGGCCTTCCTCGCTGCCGCGCACGACGCCGCTAAAATACACGGCCGCGCCCATGCCCTCGCCCATGCGCCGCGCAGCGACGAGGGTGGCTTCGTCAATCGGATCGGGAGTGAGGGTGAGAGAGCGGTGCAAGGCAGTGGTCAGTGATCAGTGTTCAGTATTCAGTCAGCCCCCTTGCACGGGCGGGAACAGGCTGACTTCGTCGCCGTCCTTGAGCACGTAGTCGCAGCTTTGATACTCGACACCGATGGCGAAGAGCGTGGACTTCTCCATGGCTGCGAGTTTAGGGAAGCGCGCGTGCAGCCGCCCGACCAAGTCGCCAAGCGTCGCGCCGGCCGGCAGTTCTTCGCTCGCCTGCGCGCAGCCGGTGAGGTCTTTGAAGTAGGACCAGAATTGGACTCGGACAGTCACAGCAATGTGATGAGTGATGCGAAAACTTAAGGCCGCTAGGCTTCCAGTTACGCATTGTGCTTTATGACCGATACATCTCCGGTTTTAGCACCCCGACGAACGGCAGATTCCGATACCGCTCCGCGTAGTCGAGGCCATAGCCGACGACAAAGAGGTCGGGAATCTCAAAGCCGGAGTAATCGGCCTCGACGTGCTCGACGCGGCGGGCCGGCTTGTTCAAGAGCACGCAGGTCTTGATCTGTCGGGGCTTGAGCTTCTGGAGCTTGGCGATGACGGTCGTCAAGGTCTTGCCGGTGTCGAGGATGTCGTCCACCAGGAGCACGTCGCGGTCGCGGACATCCAGCCGCAGCTCCTTGGTGAAGACCAGTTCCCGTGAGACGGTGCCGCTGCCGTAGCTGGAAACGCCCATGAAATCCAGCCGCAGCGGCAGGTTCAGGCTGCGAATGAGGTCGGCAAGGAACATCACCGTGCCGTTGAGCAGCGAGACGACGACAAGGTCGCGGCCCGCGAAATCGCGCTCAATTTGCCGGGCCAGTTCCCGCACGCGGCGGTGCAGTTGGGTGCGGCTGATGAGGACGCACTCAATCTCCTTGCGCAGCCGGGGCGGCGCCCGGCGGACCAGTGAGAGGGGCGAGGGTTTGGTCACAACGGGCCGAGTGAAGCAGAACCCGGCGCAGGTGGAAAAGGGAGAATCGCGCCCTACTTCGCCGGCGGTGGGGCGGTGGGCTTCGCCACGGGCGGAGCGCCGTCGGCGTGGCGGGTGAACAGCACGACGCCCAGCAGCAACAGCGCGAGGGCGATGGCCGCCGTGGTGATGTAAAGCCCGGTGATGGGCGGCTCGTAGCGGAACTCGATCGCGTGCTTGCCCGCAGGAACCTGCACGCCGCGCATCAGGTAATTGCAGCGCAGCAGCGTCGCCGGCTGACCGTCCACGGTGACGCGCCAGTTGGGCGAGTGCTTGTCGTTGAGCAGGAGGACGGACGGCGCGGTGGCAGTCGCTTCGAGGCGCAGGTGCTTGGGCGAGTAGGCGGTGAACTTCACCTCACCCGCGTTGGTGCCCGGCGCGTTGGTGCCCGGCGGAAGCGGCGCGGAGACGATGACGGTCTCGTGCGGGTTGAAGGCGGCGTTGGTCAGCAGGCTCAGGACCTCCGTGTCGTTGGTGGTGGCGAGCCAGTTGGTGAACAGCTTGGCGCGGGGCAGGGCGCCGGTGAACTCGATGAGCGCGAACTGTCCCGGCCCGTTGGTGGCAACGGTGACCTGATCCATGCGCGTGGGCGTGGTGATGCCCGGCTTGGGCACGATGTCGAAGGGGGTGTGGATGCGGAAACGGCGGCGGCCGGCGTCAAGCTGGGCGGCGATGCCATTGAGGAAATTGGTGTCGTTCAGCCCAAAGATGTAACGCGTGTTGGTCAGCTCCCACAGGCGCGTCAGCAGGGCGCTGTTCCCGGACAGGGCGGCACGATACGCCTGGTTTTCAGCGGTTTGGCGCGGCTCCTGCGTGATGTCGAGCGTCTGGATGTTGTTGTAGAGGAACAGGTGCTGCGTCCACTCCAACCCGTAGAGTTGCTGGAAGACGCTGAACTGCTGGCCGAGCTGGAACGGCACCGCCTGCACGCGGCCCTCGTGCGGGGCCTGCTTGAGGAACTCGATGACCGGGTTGCCGGCGTATTTCTCCCGGTAGTTCCAATAGATGATCCAGGGTGCATTGGCGCGGGCGAGGTCCACGGCCAGCAGCAGCCCGAGCGTCACGCCCGCCCAGCGCGCGCGCGGGCCGGACCAGTAGCCGCTCAAGGCCACCACCAGCACGGCCACCGACAGCGTGAGAAACAGCACGAACAAGCCGACTTCGCCGATGCTGAAGGACGCGATGGCCTTCGCCATGTCCTCGGAAAACGCGACGCTGAGCAGGTGCTTCTCCAGCTCCTTGCGCGCCGAGCTATAGAGCAGCAGCCCGACGAAACCCGCCG
This sequence comes from uncultured Klebsiella sp., assembly GCA_964591495.1. Taxonomy (GTDB): domain Bacteria; phylum Verrucomicrobiota; class Verrucomicrobiia; order Limisphaerales; family SXTU01; genus SXTU01. Next base: position 8,852 of record CAZQEW010000057.1, on the reverse strand, counting down.
CCACGAGCAGTCCGGTGGCGAGCGTCCACCGGCGCTCGAAGCCGGTCACGGTGGCCCACCAGCCTTTTACCTGGTCCGCCAGGGCATCACCGGCCGCGGCGGTTGGGCGCACAAACTGCCGGGCCAACGCATGCAGGCCGTAACCGCACAGGATGATCACCGCGAGGTGAAACGAGTGCATGAACTTCACCGGGTTGCGGATGGTCGAGGCGTAGGGCAGCGAGTAAAACAGTTGGTAAAACGGCGCGTGCTTGCCAAAGGCGAAGAGGAGTGACACCAGCGCGATGGCGGCCCAAAACCAGACCAGCTTGCGTTCGCCTTCGGTGAACGCCCCCTTTTTGCGGCACGCCTGTGCAAGGCTCCACGCAGCCAGCAGCACGACCAGCACGCCGGCATACTCGCCCGAGCCGGAATGGCGGTGGACGCCGGGGTTCGCGAGCATGGCCCGCGCCTGAGTGTCGCCGCGGCCGGCGGCCTCCAGCAGCTGGGGAACCATGGGGTTCTGTCCCACGGTGCCCCAATATGCGCCGCCGTCAGGCGTGTCCATGCGATAGCCGTATAGCCCGGGAATGAGGACCCGCAGCGTTTCGATCTTCGGGAGGCTCCAGATGGTCGCTTCGACATAGCGGCGCTCGCGCGTTTCCTTGTCCTGCGCCATGCCGACAACCCCCTTGAGCTGCGTGTTGATGAGGTTGACGAGCGTGTAAGTGGCGACGAACAGCGCGCAGGCCGCAATGACCACCACGCGTCCCAGACCCCGCAGCGCCCAGTGTCCGCCGGGCTGCGCGTCCTGCGTCCAGGCATGAAACAACGCGAACGCCGCGATAATGAGGCTGAAGATCGCTCCGGTATCAAAGCCCTCCATCACCGCCAACCCGGTGGCGAAGCCGGCCAGCAACGTCAGCGGCACGGAACGCCGGCGCGTGGCGCCGAGCAGCGCGGCCAACGCGAGGAACACCGCCGCCGTGCCCATCACCCACATGGAAAGGCCCCACGCGGCCACGGAAAATCGGTCGCCGTTCAGCGCGGCAGCGATCCCGCCGACGGTGCACACCCATGGCGCGAAGCCGCATTGCCGGAAGAACAGCCACGCGGCGCAGCCAAGCAGCAGCAGTGAAAGCGGGACGATTACCTTGGCCAGCCCCACGGGGCCGAGCAGGCCGGTGAGCAGGTTCGAGAGGTTAGGCGCGGAGGCCACGCCCTCGTTGCCCACCCAGTTCAGGTCCAGCCACACGCCGAACATCGCCTCGGGCATCCGGCCCGACGCGGCCGAGTTCGCTCCGAGCGGGCCGTCGTTGGCGAAGACGATGTATTCCGGCAGGAAGCTCTTGGCGAACAGCACGGCCAGCACGGCCGCCAAGAGGGCGAGCAGGGCAAGGAAGGCAGGGCGACCGTTTTGCACGGGCGGTTCGGGCGTGACGGCGGGCGGTAAGGCCATAAGGAGGCCGGCGGGCGGGGCCGGCGAACGATGCGCGACGGTAGCGAAACCGACCTTGCTTCCAAGCGGAAACTCGCTCCGGACGCTCAGGCCTTTCCCCTACGAAAGCCAAGAAGGCGGGGGGGGCAGGCAAAACATCCGGCGACCGGCGGAGCGCTATTTCCCCGCTGGCTGGGCGGGCGCAGCGGCGGCCGGTGGCGTGGGTTCGGTCTTGGGCGGATCGGGTTTCTTGAAAAAGGCCATGATGGCCAGCACTACACCGACGAAGGCCAGCAGCACGCCGGCCCGCGAAAAGAGCTGGCTGCCGGTGAGCAGGGTCAGGGAGCAGAGCACCACGGCGACTTGCAGGGCGATTTCCGCCCGGTCGAAGGCGTCGTTCTTCTTGCCCGCGAGGGCGGCTTCCGCCTTGGTGTTGTCCGCTTCCTTGAGGATGTCCTCGTTCTCCTTTTTGTATTCGGCGTTCTTCTCCTGAAGCTTCTTCTTCAGTTTGCCCATCGCTTCGCGCTGGGCGTCGCTCGGCTGGCCGAGCAGGTCGATGTCGATCTGGCCGATGACTTGGTCGTTCATTGCGCTGCGGATGCGCTTGGCCTGATACCAGGCATAGCCGTTGGAGGCCTTGACCTCGTTGATGATCATGTCATTGGCGGCATTTTTCCCGTAGGAGGACACGATGGCCATGATGACGGCGATGATCGCGATCTTGATACCGACCTTCTTGTCTTCCTTGCTGCCAGTTTCCTGAGGGATTTCGATTTCGGCCATAATTGTCGTTGGATCAGTGCTGCTCAGTGTGCGCCGGGTATCGGACGCGCGGGGTGAGTAGCAATGACGCCGCACCTTGCCAAGTGAATTGCTGCCGGGGGCGTCTGGCAGGTGGTTTTCAATTGCACCCGTCCCGGCCCTTGGTTTCTATTCTGCCCAACGCTTGACCATGTCCAACGCCGCCGACACCAACGCCCGCCGCATCCGCTCCGTGCTGGTGGTGGACGACGATGTAGAGCTGGCGATGATGTATAAGGAGCTGCTGGGTTCGCAGGGATACATCTGCAACACCGCTCCCAATGGCGTGGAGGCGCTCAAGCTCATCATGCGCCACGAGGTGGACGCGATCATCTGCGACATGATGATGCCGCACATGCCGGGTGACATGTTCTACACCGCGGTGGAGCGCGTGAAGCCCCACCTTTGCCAGCGGTTCATCTTTGTCACCAGCTACGAGGGCAATCCGAAGATCGAAGCTTTCTTCAAGAAGGTGAATGGCATCGTGCTCTACAAGCCAACCACTCTCGGCAAGCTCATGGGCACGCTTAACCTGCTGAGCCAGCGGCTGGCGAACGGGGACAAAAAAGCTCCCGGGGCTGTCTGAGCCCGTCGGCCCCGGCCGGTGTCACCCTGCCTGGATGGCCGCCCGCATCGCGGCAAACATGTCCTTCGCGCTGGCCTGCGTAACGGGCTGTTTTCCCTTCTCGTCCGCGTCGTCGATGAGGTGCTGGGGCAGCTCCTTGAGAAAGGAAGAGGGATGGCACGGCGTGATCTGGCCGTATTTCTTCCGCCCACCGCAGTGGGAGATCATCAGCTCGCGCTTGGCCCGGGTGATGGCGACGTAGAAGAGCCGGCGTTCCTCGTCGAGTGTGCCCTCGACCTTCGAGCGTGCGTGCGGCAGCAATCCCTCCTCTAGCCCCACGACATACACGTGGGGATACTCCAGGCCCTTGCACGAGTGCATCGTGATGAGCGTGACGGCGTCGCCGGCCTCCTTCTCCTCGGCGCGCTCGGAATCCAGCGTGATGGTTTCCAGGAAGGCATCGAGGCGGGCCGAGGCAGGCTGATCCCCGCCCTCGCGATCCATCGTGGCGATCAGGTCGCGCAGGCTGCGGATCCGGTTCTCAGCGTTTTCCGCGTTTTTCTCACTGCGGCGGAGCTCGCCCCAGTAACCCACGTCGTTGAGAAACTTCTCCGCCCATTGCTGGAGCGCATCCGGCTTGGATGCGAGTGACTCATCGCCCAGCTGCGCTCGGGTTTCCTCGACGAGGGCGATGAACGCCTGAACCGCCTCGCGCGTGCGGGCTTGAAACCCTGCCTGCACATCCGTGTGCCGCATCGCGGCGAAGACCGAGCAATGCCGTTCCTGGCTGGCGGCCAGCAGCCGTTCCATCGTCACGTCGCTCAGGCCGCGCGCGGGGACGTTCGCGATGCGCAGCAGGCTCACGTCGTCGTGCGGGTTCAGGAACGTCTTCACGTAGGCGAGGAAATCCCGCACCTCGCGGCGATCGAAGAAGCTCTGCCCGCCGATCAGGTGGTAGCGGATGCCCGCCTTGCGCAGCTCCATTTCGATGGGCCGCGACTGCAGGTTCGTGCGGAAGAGAATCGCCTGATCGCCCCACGGCACCCGCTTGGTCATGCGCTTGAACTCAATGGTCTCCGCGACGGTGCGCGCCTCGGCCTCTTCGTTGTCGAAGGCCTGGAGGAGAATCTTCGAGCCCTGGCCGTTTTGTGACCACAGGTTCTTCCCGCGGCGGCGGGCGTTGTTCTTGATGACCGCATTGGCGGCCTGAAGAATCGTGTTCGTCGAGCGGTAGTTCTGCTCCAGCTTCACCACCTTCACCTCGGGGAAATGTTTTTCCAGCTCGAGCAGGTTGGCGACCTCCGCGCCGCGCCAGCCGTAGATGGACTGGTCATCGTCGCCCACCACGCAGAAGTTTCGGTGCCGCTGCGTCAGGGCGTGCACAAGCTGGAACTGCGCGGCGTTGGTGTCCTGATATTCGTCCACCATCACGTAGCGGAAGCGTTCCCGGCAGGCCTCCAGCGCGTCGGGATGCTCATTGAAAAGCCGGAGCGTGAGCAGGATGAGGTCGTCAAAATCCACCGCGTTGCAGGCTTTGAGCGCGGACTCGTATTTCTTGCGGACGTGCTCGGCAAGGGCGGAAACATTGGGATCCTTGAAGGCCGCCTCGGCCTGGGCACCGCCGTTCTTGAACTTGCTCAAAAGTCCGAGCACCGCCCGCGGGTCCGTCTGTTCGCCTTTAGCGGAGATGTTCGCCAGGATTTTCTTAATCGCGCCGAGCTGCTCGGCCTCGTCGTAGATGACGAAGTTGCGCTTGTAGCCAAGCTTCTCGATGTGCTGGCGGAGGATGCGGACGCAGAGGGAGTGGAAGGTCGAAATCGTCGGGCGCGCCGGCTTGTCCTCGCCCCGGGATCCGCGCGCCGCGCCCCGGGTCCTCGGCACAAGCTGGTTGACCCGCTCCAGCATCTCGCGCGCGGCCTTGTTGGTGAACGTGACGGCCAGGATGTTGTCCGGCGCGATGCCGCGCTCGATCATGTGCGCGATGCGGAAGGTGATGACCCGCGTCTTGCCGGTGCCCGCGCCCGCGAGGATGAGCACCGGGCCGCGAATCGTCTCGACGGCGTCGCGCTGCTCGGGGTTGAGCGTGTCCAGGTTCAGCATCGGACCGCGGAGTGTAGGAGCGGGCGGAGTGAAGGCAAGCGTGGGCAGAAAATCTGGAGAATCTGCTGGGCCCCATCGCCTGCTCGCGCCATCAGTGCCGATGCCAGCCCGCCAGCTCGTGCTTGACCCGCTCCACCGGCAGGCCGACGACGTTCGTGAACGAGCCGTTGATCCGCTCGACGATGTCATCACCGCGGTCCTGGATGGCGTAGCCTCCCGCCTTGTCGAGCGGCTGGATCGCCTTCAGGTAAGAGGTGATCTGCGCGTCGCTCAATGGCTTGAAGGTCACGTCCGTTGTCTCCGCGAACAGCCGGCAGCGGTGCTTGGCCAAGTGCAGCAGGCAGACGCCGGTGACGACCTGATGCGTGTGGCCCGCCAGTTCGCGCAGCATTCGGCGCGCGTCCGCCATGTCCGTCGGCTTCCCGTAGAGCGTCGTGCCCAGATACACGAGCGTGTCCGCGCCGAGCACGAGCGCCTGCGGGTGCTGCTTGGCCACGGCGCGGGCCTTGCGGTAGGCGTTTAGCAGGCAAAGCTCGCGCGCGGTGAAGTCGTCCTGATGGGCTTCCTCGGCCGCGCTGGTGAGCACGGTGAATTCCGGCCCCAGCCCGCGCAGCAGCTCCGCCCGGCGTGGGGAGGCGGACGCGAGGATGAGCGGCGGGAGGATCATGGCGGTCATCTGGGTTCAGTTCTCAGTGGACTGCCGAGGGTTGAGCGCCGTTCTGACCGCAAAGCTCCGTTTTCATCCCCGTCTCCTCCGCTTCTCCCGCGTGTCAAAAAACTTGCCCAACGCAGCCGAGTAAGGCTGGTCCGTCCGCAGTTGAATCGAGTCAATGCCCATCGTGCGGAACGCTTTGCGCAGCGCGCCTTGGAAAAGCATCTGCTGCTCGGCGAACGCGGCGCGTTGGCGGGCGTTGCCGGTTTGGATCTCAACCACTTCGCCGGTCTCGGCGTCCTTCAGCACCAGCCGGCCCAGCGCGGGCAGTTCCAGCTCGTAACGGTCGGTGATCTGCACGGCCACGAGGTCGTGGCGGCGGTGCGCCTGTCGCAGTGCGATCTGGGTGGCGGGCGCGAGCGGCTCCGCTGCGGGCAGGGGGGCAATGCTCGCACTGCGGCTGCCGAACCGCACCGGGGCGCGCGCTTCGAGGAAGTCCGAGAGCACAACGACCACGGACTTGTGCGGCAGCATCCGGCTGACGAAGTGCAGCGCGCCCGGCAGGTCGGTGCCGTGGCGTTTCGGCTCAAAGAACAGGATTTCGCGGATGACGCGCAGCACATGGCGGCGGCCCTTGCGCGGCGGGATGAACTTCTCCACCTCGTCACTGAAGAGCACGAGACCGACCTTGTCGTTGTTGCGGATGGCGGAGAAGGCGAGCACGGAGGCGATCTCGGCGGCCAGTTCGCGCTTGGACTGCTCGCCCGAGCCGAACAGGCCGGAGCCGCTGAGGTCCACCACGAGCATCACCGTCAGCTCGCGCTCCTCGACGAACTTCTTGATGAACGGATGGTTCATGCGCGCCGTGACGTTCCAGTCAATCGCGCGCACGTCATCGCCGGGCTGATACTCTCGCACCTCGTCGAAGTTCATGCCCTGCCCCTTGAAGACGCTGTGATACGCGCCCGACACGGACTCGGACACGAGCCGGTTCGTGCGGATCTCGATCTGGCGGATCTTCTTGAGCAGCTCGCGGGGGATCATCGGGGTGAAAGGTTGTGGGCCGGCAGCGCGTAACGAACGCAAGGCGGCTCGGCGTGGCGGGCGAGGATGGCGAGCAACCGCGACAAAGTCCCTTCCACCGGCTGCGCCCGCGCGTATCCGGCGACTCGGGCCAGCCAGGTCGGCAGGCGCAATTTCCGGAACCGCAGTAGCTCTGGTGCCGTGCTTTCGCCAATCAGGCGGTGGGGCAATGCCTGTGACCAGTCTATGCCACACCTAGCCGCCGCCTTGGCTGCCTGCGGCAATTCAGCGAATGCGAGCAACGCCTTGATCAGGTTCAACCCGGCGCGAATTGCGTGCGGGTTTGCCTGCTCTGGACTCAGGAACTGGCGAATGTAGGCACGAACACAAGGAACCATCGTCAGCAATTGCTCCGCATCGTGCCGCCCCTCCTTGGTGATGTTCACGACGTTCCACGTCTTGGCCAGCATGACCCCCAGGGGATTCAGCGTCCGCACCGAATGTTCCCCGACCACTTCCACGGTCGTGAGACGGAGCAGTTCTGCGGAGGTGAGGCCGGGAACCTTGCGGAGCACCTCGACACTCAGTGCGCTGCCCTCGTGTCCGATGCTGAACTTGCCGGCCATCAGGTTGCCAAAGGCATGGCGGAAATCGGGAACCTCCGCCTTGGAGCCGAGCGCCCGCGCGAATCCAATCGCAGCCGCCCGGCTGCCTTGGAAATCTACGTCCTTGCTCACAAACGGGAAGACCGCCTCGATTTCCCGCAGCGCGGGTTCGGTGGCGGCGTATCGCAAGGCCCAGAAGTTTGCCGCCTGCCCGCCCATGAGCACGCACGGGACATCCGCCGACTCCAGCGTGCGGAACAGGAACAGCAACTCCTCAAACGCGAACTGCCTTCGACTTTCGCCTTCCATGAGCGGTCCGGGGTTTTAGTGAAAGCAGGTTGGCAATCACCTGATCCGAGTTGGCGGTGCGCGCCATTGCGGGGTTAAAGATTTCTGGCTTGAACATGGACGCCTCCCGGTTGGCCTCCAGCGCCGTGATCTCGCCGCGGGCGACGCGGGCGCTCAGGGCGAGGCGCTCCTGGTGCTCTTGCTCCTTGAACGCGTTCCACTCCTTCTCCGTAAGGTAAATCACGTCGCCTTTGGTTTTCATGCAGGCACTGTGCCGAGTGGAGGGCGGCATGTCGAGTTCACGAGCCGGTTCGTGCGGATCTCGATCTGGCGGATTTTCTTAAGCAGCTCGCGGGGGATCATGGCAGTGGGTCAACGACAGCCCGCCGTGCTGTGGGGGAACAGCAAAGACTCAGCTGCACTTCCGTGGCGCACTCTGCAAGTGCGCCCAAGGCGCAAGCGGCTTCAGGCATCGGCTTCTCTCCAAAAGAGTTCAGGTAATCTTTTATAGCCGGTATCAGTGGATAAACTCCATCGACAAGCTTCTTGAGAGAGGCTTTTGACGCGCTGCTGATCAGGGAAGCGCGTTCTGCGTCATCTGTAACTGCCCATTTCTTCAACAGCGGCTTGAGTGGCAGGAAATGTTTTGGGAGGCTGCCGAAATCAATTCTTCCGTCTGAGACCAACACTAGGTGCGACGTCAGCTGGACCAGCAGGGGAAGCATTTCAGTGACTCGGCTTCGCGAAGGCGTGAACAGGAAGAGACTCAACTGATTTCCATACACATGGAGGCTGTCCTTCTCTTCTAGGAAGAAGGAGCGAATACACTCGGCGTTCGCCGCGACACTCAACCACGAGCCCACGGTGGCTGCGGAAGTCGAATCAGCTGCGTAAACCAGAGATGGAAATGCGATCGTTTTTTCAACGCGCTCTCCAAATCGCATCACGACATCCCGCCGATTGACCGAGAAAACTGGCGAGCAGCCCACACCTACCAGCCTCAATGACAAATCCACGAACTCATTGTTAGCAGAGGCTAAGAACCGATGATTCTCCCACAGAAACCGAGCCTCGAGCTCAAAGCAATCGCCGGAAAGGAATTTGGTTTCCCACGACTTCGTTGGAAGGAAATCGCTCTTACAGACGTTGGCGTTAAAGCAATTCGTGTTCTTGGTTCTCCCACGAAATTCCTTCGCGAGGCTCCTGACGATGGACTGATTGTGCTGGAGCGACATTTCCGTAGCTGGTGCCTTTGATTGCTACCTCTTCACGGCACCGGCAGCTCATCAAAAATCTTCTGAATCACCGTCTCGCTGGTCTTGTCCTCGGCCTCGGCTTCGTAGGTGATGGCGACGCGGTGGCGCAGCACGTCCATGCCGATGCTTTTAACGTCCTGCGGGG
>CAZQEW010000056.1:7614-26037 GCA_964591495.1 uncultured Klebsiella sp. | reverse complement strand
TCACGCCCTGGGCGCTGGACCTCGTGATGGACGACTTCCCCTACCCTCGCCGCGGCCACGCCGAGTGGTTCTGGGAAAGCGGTTTCAACAAGCACCCGACTCGCGAGCTGGAATCCACGCGCGACTGGAATTTCCGCGCCATCTTCGGCGCGTTCAACGCGATGAAGAACAAGGACGGCAAGGCCGAACACGCCAACGCCAAGCTCGATTGGGTCGCCTACGTCGGCGGCACGCGCGAAAGTCGCCAGCTCCTCGGCGACGTGATTCTCACCCGCGAAGACATCTCGACCAAGAAGGTTTTCCCCGACGGCACGGTGCCGACGACCTGGGACATTGACCTCCACTACCCGAAGGAACAATACGCCAAGAAGTTTCCCGAAGACCCGTTCATCTCGAAGGCCGTCTTCGACAAGGCAGTGGACCGCCAGCACGGCTATCCCGTGCCCTACCGCTGCTTCTATTCGCGCAGCATCGAGAACCTCTTCATGGCCGGCCGCAACGTCAGCGTCACCCACGAGGCCCTCGGCACCGTGCGAGTGATGAAGACCGGCGGGATGATCGGCGAAGTCGTCGGCAAGGCCGCGAGCCTGTGCATCAAACACAGCACGACACCCCGCGCGATTTACCACTCGCACTTCCCCGAATTGCAGGCGCTCCTGAAACTCCCCGGCGCCGCCCGCCGCGAGAAAGTCACCGACGAGCCAAAACTCCCCGCCGATTACAAGCCCCTCCCGCCGCAGACCGTCGCGGGCGGCGGTGAGAACATCGAGCAAGGCTTGGACCCCAAGAAACTCCCCGGCCTCGTGCTGGATGATGCCCAGGCCAAAACCACCGGCAAGTGGACCACCGGCGGCAACCCCTCGCTCCAGCCCTACGTCGCCACCGGCTACCGGTATCGCGGCGCAAAAGAGGAAGGCGCGGCGCGCTACGAGTTCAAGATTGAGAAAGCCGGCGACTACGAAGTGCGTGTCAGCTACAGCCCGCACGAAAATCGCGCCTCCAACACGCGCGTCGCGATCGAGAGCGCGGACGGAGTGAAGGAGACGACGATCAACCAGCGTGCCAAGCCGCCGTTGCCGCAGAACTTCATCAGCCTGGGCGTCTTCAAGTTCGCCCCCGGCAAGCCCGCCGTCGTTACCCTCGGGGGCAAGCCCGCCGACGGCAACGTCCATGCGGACGCCGTGCAGTTGCTGCCAAAGTAGGCGCACGCGAATTTCCCTTGGTGCGGGCCGTCGGCTTTACATGAGTCACATCGCCGCCCACCGCTGGCAGTTGAGCCGCCGTCACGCCCTGCGCGGACTCGGAGCCACCCTCGCCCTGCCCTTCCTCGACTGCATGAGGCCGATGCGCGGGTTCGCGGAGGTTGCGGCGGCGCGGCCCCGGCGCAGCGTGTTCATCTACTTGCCCAACGGGGTCAACACGCTCGACTTCCAGATTCGCGAGGCGGGCGCGGATTTCACCTTCTCCAAAATCCTCTCACCGCTGGCCAAGCACCGCGCCGTGGTCACGCCCATCAGCGGCCTCTACCACCCGAACGGCCTCGGCCATCACCACAACTGCCAGAAAATCTGGCTCACGGGCGGCAAGCTCGGCGCATCGGACCGCAATACTATCTCCGTGGACCAGCTCATGGCGCAAAAGACCGCCACGGCCACGCGCTATTCCTCGCTCGAACTCAGCAGCGACGGCGACACATTGGCGTGGACGGCGGACGGCATTCGACTTCCGGCCGAGCGCACGCCGAGCGTCGTCTTCAAGCGCCTCTTCGAGGTGCCACCCGGCGGCTTGGACAAGCAGCGCCGTAACCTGGACCGCAAAGGCAGCATCCTCGACCTCGTCCTCGACGAGGCGAAGCAGCTCGATTCCCAACTCGGCCAAGCCGACCGCGGCCGTTTGGAGCAATACCTGACCTCCGTGCGCGAAGTCGAAGTCCGCACCGAGCGCAGCAACCAGTGGCTCGACACGCCGCTGCCCAAGGTGGCCCCCGCCGACCGCGCCCGCGTGGACCGCGCGGTGTCGCAGCAGATGGTGGGCGAGTATTTCCGCACGATGTATGACCTCGTCGTGCTGGCGTTCCAGACCGACATGACGCGCGTGGCGACCTTCAGCTCCGGCAGCGAGGGCCAGGGCCTGCCCATCCCGGAAATCCAAATCAAGCAGGACCGCCATTCGCTCTCGCATCACAACGGCAACCAGAAACGGCTGGAGGAACTCACGGCCAGCGACACCTTCAACGTGCAGCAGTTCGCCTATCTGCTCGACCGCCTCGCCGAGACGAAGGACGCCGACGGCCCGCTGCTCGACACCACGATGGCGCTTTTTGGCAGCGGTATGAGCTACGGCCACAGCCACGGCAACGCGAACCTCCCGCTCGTCTTCGCCGGCGGCACGAAGCTCGGGTTCAAGCACGGCCGCCACCTCGATCTCAACCGCGCCGCCGGCCTTGCCGACTACCAGCTCGCCAACCCGCGCGAGCACTACCGCCTCTGCTTCAGCCCCGTGAACCAGAAGGCCCACCTGAGCAATCTCCTGCTCACGATGGCCCAAGGCATGGGGCTGGAAATCAACCGCTTCGCCGACAGCAACGGGACGATTGCGGAGCTGCGGGCGTAATCGCTGTTCTCCAATGCGCCTCGGTGAAATTCAAGTGGAAGGTAGCAGTATGATTTCTCCCTCACCCCAGCCCTCTCCCGCTGGGAGAGGGAGAAAGTCAGCCAGCGCTCGAAGTGCTGTGGCATCCCTGTTCACCGGAAGCGGGATGCGTTCCTCCCTCTCCCAACGGGAGAGGGCCGGGGTGAGGGAGAACGGCTCGTTCGCCAAGACATTTTCCTTCGCCCTGCTGCTCCTCCTCTCCATCACCGCCTCCGCGCAAAACCACATCCCCAAGCCCAACGAATTCCCGCCCATCGCTCAAGCCACTTACCTCGCCGGCGAACTCGTCGTCGTGGACCCCATCAACCGGCGCGGGGGCATCCGGCTGGACTGCGGCATCCGCGACGAAGCGCGCGCGCAGAATGGGCCGCTGCATTACTTCGCGATGCTGCCGTGCGGAGAAATCTGGCTGCACGGTGCGCCCGCGACGTTGCAGGACGTTCCGCTTGGCACTCATGTGCAAGGCTACTTCTTCGTCCCGCCCGCCGGTGAGGAGGCGACCATCGCGCCGCCGCCTAAGGAATTCGCCTCGCTCATCCCGCCGCAGAATCACGCGCTGCTGCTGGAGGACGATGTCTCTTTCTACCGCCGCCACGGCCAGTCGTGGAAGATTCTCGCCGTGGACTTCGACACCTCGAAGCTGACGGTCGAATCCGTCGGCAAGGCCGCGCCGCATGGCCTCACCGGCAAGCACACGCTCGACTTCGACCTCGCCACACGCATCTGGAAGGCGGGCCGGCCCGTCGAGTCGCGCGAGTTGAAGCCGGGCGCGACGGTGAACCTGAACTTCGGCCGCGCCGTGAACTGGCGCGACCACGAGTTCGGCCTCAACGACGTCTGGCTCGACGATGAGAGCGTCAAGCAAGCCACCGACCTTCAGGCCAAGCGCAACGTCCGCTACCACCGCATCCGCTGGCTGCCGGGGCGCGTCGAGGCGGTGGAGAACTTCGATTACGGCGGCGGGCTCGTGACCCTCGTGATGTTCGGCGGCGTGGCCAAGCAGCTCCTCGACGACCTGCACACCGACCGCAACGAACGCATCGCCGTCGCGCCCGCCGAGCACACGCTGCGCACGTGGACGCATCGCGGGGACCGCGCGTTTGGCAAGCTGGTGAAGTGGGAAACCGCGCCCGTCTTGCCCGGTTTCAGCGGCGTGCGGTTGCACCTGAAATTCGCCGAGATGCTCGACCACTACCGCCCCGGCAACGCCGTGCGCGTGAAGGCTGAGAGCTGGACGTGGATCAGCAACACGCCCGAGGAGCGCGTGAAGTCTTTCGAGGACCGCGACAACTCGCGCACGCTGCGCCTGCCGGAGCAGGTGGTGTCGGAGGAGAAAAGCCGTTGAACCCAATGAAGTTGCCGCTGCTACTTTCGTTTCTGCTGCTCGCCGTCGTTTCCCACGCTGCCGCACCCTCGCGCGCCGAGATCGAGACGTTCCTCCGCGATTACTGCCTGCGCTGTCACAACGCCGAGAAGAAGAAAGGCGACCTGCGGCTGGACAACTTGTCTGCCGACTTCGACGACCTGCTCGTGGCGCAGAAGTGGGACGAGGTGATGCTGCGCATCAACTCCGGCGAGATGCCGCCCAAGGACGAGAAGCAGCCGCCCGCCGAAGCCGTCAGCAAGGTCGCAGACTGGATTACCACGCGGCTCGCCGCCGGGCGCGCGGCGCGGCTTTCGCAGCGCACGCCAGTCACGCTCTTCCGCCTAAGCCGCGAGGAATACGCCAACACCATTTACGACCTGCTCGGCGTGCGCTTCGACCCCGATGCGCCCGGCGCGCTCACCGAAGACCCGCGCTGGCACGGCTTCGAGCGCATCGGCTCGCTGCTCACGCTCGCGCCGTCGCACGTGGAGCGATACTTCGAGGCCGCGCAGAAAGTCATCGCCGAGGCGTTTCCCGAGAAGGAATCGCAGACGTTGAAAGGCCGCTTCGAGGCCGACTCCGCCCGCGCAAAGCAGAAGCAGAAGGACGTGGAGAGCGCGCGACCGGTGCGCGACCTAGTGCTGCCCGGCCACACCGCGCGCGGAACGATTGATGCACGCGCGCCGGGCCTGTATCGCATTCGTGTCCGACTCAGCGCCGTGCCATCGTCGCGCGGGCGCGTGCCGCATCTGGTGATTTGGGACACCACGCTGAAGCGCAGCCTGCACAGCGTGGACGTGCTCGCGGACGAGGATTCACCGACCACGTTGGAAATCGAGACGCACCTTCCCGCTGGACGCTATGGTTTGCTGAACCAGGCGCCCGGCCTGTTCGAGGCGCGCGCGCTGTCGCTCACGCAGCAGACGCCGTTCACGCACAGCCGCGAGCGCAAAAACGTCCACTCCGGGAGCTACAAGATTTGGGACGAGTCCGGCGCGGCCATACTACCGTTGTTCATGGTGGACTCGTGCGAATGGGAAGGCCCCATCATCCTCGAAGCCGACCGGAAGAAGCGCGAGGGCCTGTTGCCGGAGAACAACGAACCTGCCGCCGTCCGTGCGAGCTTGCGGCGCTTTCTCGACCGCGCGTGGCGGCGGCCCGCGAGGGACGCGGAGCTGACGGCGTTCGAGCAGCTCATCGCGCGGGAAATGAAGGCCGGCGAAAAGTTCCGGCCCGCCTACTTGTCCGCGCTCGTCGCCGCGCTGACCTCGAAGAACTTTTACTACCTGCACGAGGGCACGGCCGGTCAGGACCGGAAGACGGTGAACGATTGGGAACTTGCGTCGCGGCTGAGTTACTTCCTGTGGAGTTCGATGCCGGACGAGGCGCTGCTCGCGGCTGCGCGCGCCGGAACACTCAGCCAGCCCGCCGAGTTGCGCGCGCAGGTCAGCCGGATGCTTGCGAACCCCAAAGTCAGCGCGTTCCTCAATGCCTTTCCGCAACAGTGGCTGCAACTGCACAAGGTCGGCGCGTTCCCGCCGGACGTGGAGTTGTATCCAGCTTACGACAAGTGGCTGGAGGATAGCATGGTGCTGGAGTCGAAGCGCTACTTCGCCGAGGTCTTCGCGCGGAACCTGTCGTTGCGCGAGTTTCTGCAATCCGACTGGACGATGCTCAACCCGCGTCTCGCGCTCCATTACGGTTTGCCGGCGGGCAAGGGCACGGACTTCCAGCGCGTCACGCTGCGGCCCGAGGACCGGCGCGGCGGCCTGCTCACGCACGCGGCGGTGCTGTCGCTGACTTCCGACGGCGTGCGACATCGCCCGGTGCATCGCGGCGTGTGGGTCTGGGAAACCATCTTTGGCAAGTCGCCGCCCCCGCCGCCGCCGAACGTCGAACCGCTCGAACCCACGCCCGCGAACTCGCCCAAGGCCACCATCCGCGTGCAACTCGAGGCGCACGCGACGCACGCGACCTGTGCTGCTTGCCACCGGAAAATTGACCCGCTCGGCTTCGCCTTCGACAACTACGATGCGATCGGCCGCTGGCGCACGCACGAGGTCGTCACCACCGGTCAGGGTGATAACCCGCCGGTCAACGCGTCGGGCACCCTGCCCACGGGCGCGGCCTTCGCCGGCCCGGACGAGTTCAAGCGACTGCTTGCCACCGACCTGCCGCGCTTCGCCGAAGCCTTCACCGGCCAACTGGCGACTTACGGGCTGCGACGGATGATGACCTTGGATGATGAGGCGGAGTTGCGCGTCATCGCCGCCGCCACCAAGCCCAATGGATACCCGCTGCGCGAGCTTGTGGAGCAGTTGGCACTGTCCGAGTTTTTCCGCCGGCGCTGACGGTCGACATGAACCGAGGTTTGCCGGAGGGAACCAATCCCGGGCGCGGTCGCGAGGATAGACCGCTTGGCCAAGTCGGCGCGCCTTATTGGAGCAAAGCCAGGCGATGCAAGCTCATGACCGGCTGGCCTGCCTGCCGAGAGCCTGCAAGATCGACGCTGAATTCGGCTGCCCAATCATTGTGTCCGTCGGGATCGACAAGCATCTGCTGGACGCGCCAAGCCTTCCGGTCCTCGCCTGGAATCACGTAGGTGTGGCGCAGGTTGCGCGCCTCGGGGTCCAGGCAGATCCGCTGGTGATCGGTGTGATACGCCGTGAGCGCCGCCTGAAGCCGCTCCGCCGTCCACGGCTGGCCTTCGGCGTCCAGCGGTGAATCCAGCCCGGCCAGCGCCACCTCGGGTTCGCCGTTGGCCAGGCCGCGCAGGAAGCTGAAGATGCGCTGCCGGATGGCTGCGGTGAACGCCCGGGTGTCGCGCGTGATGTCTTGGGCGGCCTCGTCAGCACCGGGCGGCCGGACCTCCTTGGCTTCCGCACGCTGGTAGCTCGGGTCGCGCAGCTTTTCCCATTCATCCAGCAGGCTGGAGTCCACCTGGCGGAGCATGGTCCCGAGGTAGAGTTCCATCTCACGGACCGGGTCGGTCTTGGCGGCGTCGGGCACGGTCTGGGCAAGCACCTTGTAAACGCTGTTGAGATGCCGCAGCAACACGCCCTCGGCCCGTTGCAGCTCGTAGTCGCGGATGTAATCCGAGAAGGAGCGGAACGACTCGAACATCTCACGCGCAATGGATTTAGGCCGGATGTTCTCCTGACCCACCCAAGGGTGGCGGTCGGCGAAGGCGTTGAAGGTGGAGTAGACAAACTCGCGGTTGGGCTTTGGATACTCGAGCTGTTCCAGCTCGGCCATGCGCTGCTCATACGCGAGGCCTTCCTGCTTCATCTCGGCCATGCGTTGGTCCTTCACGCGGTCGAGCTGCTTGCGCAGGATGATGGCGGGGTCCTCGACGATGGATTCCACGAGCGTCAGCAGCACCAGCGCGTAATCCGGCTGCTGCGGGTCAATCAGCGGGATCGTTTCGAGCAGATACAGGGAGAGTTCCTGATCCATTGAGAAATCGTCCTGCAGCTCAATGTTCACGCGTAGCTTGGGCTGATCCTGCCCAGCCCGCACCTCTCTGTTGGGTTCACTGCCGACGGCATCCGAGACGCTGCTCGGACGCGGCATCATCTCGATGATTTTCCGCTCCACCAGTGAGCGGAACAACTGCCAGGCGCGGCGGAAGTGCGCCTGCTTCTGTTTCGGCGTCTCGTGACAGTCGCGAAGGAGGCGCTGCATGGCGGCACAGCCATCGCCCTGGCGGCTCAGCACGTTGAGCAGCATCGCGTGCGTGACCTGGAACCTTGAAACCAGCCGCTCCGGCGGCGCCGCCATCAGGCGGCTGAAGGTGTTCTTGTCCCAGTTGACGAAGTTCTTCTCCGGGGCCTGCCGCCTGACGACCTTCTTGCCGTCGCGTGCGGACTTCTCCGCCAGTTTCAGGTTTTCGATGACATGCTCGGGGGCCTGCGCCACCACCCAGCCGCGGTCATCGAAGCCTTTGCGCCCGGCCCGGCCGCTGATCTGGTGAAAGTCCCGGGCACTCAGGATGGCGGTCTTCTGCCCGTCGAACTTGCACAGCCGCGTGAACAGCACCGTGCGGATGGGCACATTCACGCCGACCCCGAGCGTGTCCGTGCCGCAGATGACCTTGAGCAGGCCTTTCTGTGCGAGCTGCTCGACCAGCACGCGATACTTCGGCAGCAGGCCCGCGTGATGGAGACCGATGCCCTGCTTGAGCCACTTGCGCAGGTCCGGCCCGTAGGGACTGGTGAACTTGAAGCCCTCCAACTCCTGCGCGAGCCGTTGCTTCTCCTCGCGCGAACAGACGTTGAGGCTGGTGAAATCCTGCGCGCTCTGCGCCGCGTCGAGCTGCGTGAAATGCACGACGTAAACGGGCGCCTTCCCGTCAGCCACGAGCGTCTCCAGCGTGCGGGCCAGCGGCAGTTCCGAGTAGGCGAACTCCAGCGGCACGGGCCGCTGTCCCGAGGCGATGGTCACCGTCGGACGGCGGTTGAGCCGCGTCAGTTCCGCCTCAAAGAACGCCGTATCTCCCAGTGTGGCTGACATGAGGAGAAACCGCGCCTGCGTCAACGTCAGGAGCGGCACCTGCCAGGCCCCGCCGCGCTCACGGTCCGAGTAGTAGTGGAATTCGTCCATCACCACCTCGTGCACGTTGGCCTGCGGCCCGTCGCGCAGCGCGATGTTGGCCAGGATTTCCGCCGTGCAGCAGAGGATGGGCGCCTCGCGGTTCACCGTGGCGTCGCCGGTGCTCAGCCCCACGTTGTCGGGGCCAAACTCCCGGCAAAGCGCCAGGAACTTCTCGTTCACCAGCGCCTTGATCGGGCAGGTGTAGATCGAGCGTTTGCCCTGGGCGACGGCCTTGAAGTGCAGCGCCGCCGCCACCAACGATTTCCCCGAGCCGGTGGGCGTGTTCAGGATGACGTTCTTCTCCTCGAACAACTCCAATATGGCCGACTCCTGCGCTGGATAGAGTTCCAGCCCGCGCGCCGCGGTGTAATCGAGAAACCGCCCGAGCAACGCATCGTTGCCGCGCCGCTCATCGCGCAGCAGGAACTCGTAGAGCGTGGTCGCCACGGCGGGGATTCCGGCGCGAAGTCAAAGGCGCTTCTCGTCGGCGTCGATGTAGTCCACGAAGGTCTGCAGGTCATCGCGGTGGCCGAGACCGGACTGCTCCTTGCGCATCTGGAGGCGGGCCTTAACGGCGGGGTCGTTCTCGCGGCCATAGTTGAGCACGGCCTGATTGAATGCCGCCTTTTCCTCGGCGCTCCGCTTCACGTTCTTCGCCACCCAGTCGCACACCTGCCCGTCGGTCACCGAATCCCGCACCACGGCGATAAACTGCTCGGGAGTCAGCCCGGCCGCGGCGAGCCACTTCGAGTCAAAGCCCTTGTAGGCGAAGTTTTCCTGGTAGTCGGCGTGCAGTTTACCGGCGAGGTGCAGGCGCACCTTGTCCACGAAGCGCGGCAGGTAGGCCCAACCGGCCATGATTTCGCGGGCGCTGCGGGGGTAGATGATGGCGTCGCTCATGGGTGAAGTGTCGGCGTCTGGCCGGGCATGTCAACCGCCGGAACAGCAGCAGCCCCAAACAGGTGGTTAAAGTTTTCCTGAACCTGTGCGACGAATTCCGGCAGCGGCACGCCTCGCAGCCGAGCCATGAACTCATACACGGCGGGCAGGTTGGCCGGGTGATTCAGTGGTTTACCCGAGCCTGGGTCGGTCAACGGATACGCGTTCGCCGCATCGGGCAGCATCTGGTCCGGCGCGTCAGTCTCGATCAGCAGCCGGTCGAACGGCACAGCCTTGAACGTCTCCCGCTGGCGGGCCTTGCGCTCGTGCATGAAGTAGCCGGGAAAGCTGAAGCGTGCGCCGAGCTTGGCCAGTGGTGCGACCATCTCCGCTGGGCCACCGTAGCTGTGCAGCAGAAAACCGCGCGCGGGCCGGGGATGATCCCGCAACAAATCGTAGAGCCGCCCCCACGCTTGCAGGCAGTGTAGGCTCGCTGCGAGGTTGCGCTCCGCCGCCACCCGGAGATGCGCGACGAAGACTTCCTCCTGTCCGTCGTAAGACAGCCCGGGTTTCCAGCGATCCAGCCCAATCTCGCCGACGACCGCGCCGGGCGTGCGGTCAAGCCACTCGACGAGCGTGTCGCGCCATCGCGCCGTGCGCTCGCCTACATACCACGGATGATAACCGAAGCTCGGCACGACGAAGCCCGGAAATTCCCGCGCCAGCGCCGCGACCTGCGGCCAATCTTCCTCGCACGAGCCGTTCACGACCATGCGCGCGACACCCGCCGCGCGTGCAGCGGAGACGAGTTCCGCCTGCCGACCGGCGAAGCGATCGTCCTGGAGATGGTTGTGCGCGTCACAGAAGTTCATCGGCTTGATGGAGCAGGATTAGAATCAGGATTACGAGCACGAGCCACAATCACGCTCCCGGTCGTAATCTTAAACATCCTCCTTCACCAAGATCGGCTCCGCGGCGAAACTGCGTATCCGCTCCCACACGCGTGACAGCACATTTCGGCGGTTCGCCGTGAGATGCTGGTTGATGCCAACCTGCTCCAGAAAGTCCGGCGGCAGCGCGAGGATTTCCGTCGGTGCCGCGTCGCTGTAGAAATCGCAGAGCAAGCCCGCAACCGCGCGGACGATTTGCGAGTCCGAATCGCATTGAAAGTGACAGCGGCCAGCGCGCCTTTCCGCGACCACCCACAGATTCGCGAGACAGCCCGGCACGCGGTGTGCGTCGGTCTTCAACTCCGCCGCCAGCGGTGGACGCAACCGCGCCTGCTCGACGAGCCATTGCAGCCGCTCCTGCGGGTGCCGGAAGCCCCCGAGTTGCGCGAGCAGGGCGTCACGCTTCGCGGTAAGGGGGACCTGGCTGGCAGCATCGACAGACACGATCATATGCTAGTGACTTGGCCGGCGCGAGGCGAGCGACAGTTGAATGGCCTTGGCCTCCGCCAGTCCAATCGCGCCAACGAAATGAAACTTCTGCTTCCCGCCCTGCTTGCCGCCACGCTCCCCACTTGGGCCGTCACCGACTGGCCGCAGTTCCGCGGCCCCGAGGGCAACGGCCACTCTCCCGCAAAGAATCTTCCGCTCACTTGGGACGCCTCGAAGAACGTCGCGTGGAAGTCTGAAATCCCCGGTAAGGGCTGGTCTTCCCCTGCCCTGCTCAACAACCGGTTGTATCTCACCACCGCCGAGGAGGTCGGCAGCGACCTCTCGCTGCGCGTGCTGGCTCTTGACGCCGCGAACGGCAAGCCGCTCTGGGCCACGGAGATTTTCCTCACGCCACCCGTGCGGCATCATCAGAAGAACAGCCAGGCTAGCCCCACGGTCATCGCGGAGGGCGACCGGCTCTACGCGCACTTCGGCCACTACGGCACCGCCTGCCTGGACCTCGCGGGCAAGATCCTTTGGAAACAGAACGAGTTGAAATACTCGCCCGTCCACGGCAACGGCGGCTCACCCATTCTCGCCGGCAAAGCGCTCATATTCAGCTGCGACGGCGGCAGCGACCCGTTCATCGCCGCGCTCGACAAATCCACCGGGAAGCTGCTCTGGAAAGTGAAGCGCGAGACCACCGCCAAGAAAAACTTCTCCTTCAGCACGCCCACGCTGATCACCGTGAACGGCCAACCGCAGCTCATCACGCCTGGCAGCGGCGTTGTCTGCGCGCTCGACCCGAAGAGCGGCAAGGAACTCTGGCGGTGCCGCTACGGTGAGGGTTACTCCGTCATTCCCAAGCCGGTGTTAGGCCACGGTCTGCTCTTCCTCAGCAGCGGCTATGACAAGCCCGTGCTGTTGGCCATCCGCATCGGCGGCCAGGGCGACGTGACCGACACCCACGTTGCCTGGAAGCTGGAGAAGGGTGCGCCGCACACGCCATCGCCACTGCTCGTGGGCAACGAGCTTTATGTCGTTTCCGATGCCGGAATTGCCACCTGTCTCGACGCCAAAACCGGCGAAGTCCACTGGGCCGAACGTGTGTCCGGCAACTATTCCGCTTCCCCCGTTTTTGCCGACGGAAAAATCTGGCTACAGAATGAAACGGGTATCGGCACGGTGCTCAAACCGGGCAAAACCTTTGAGAAGCTTGCCGAGAACAACCTGGGCGAGCGCACCCTCGCCTCCTATGCCGTGACCGACGGGGCGTTCTTCATCCGCACGGAGAAGCACCTCTACCGGGTCGGAGCGAAGTAATTTGGTTGGCCGCCAAAAGCAGGCACCCGTCAGGCCGCCTTGGTTGCCCCACCGTTCAGGATGCGGATTTCCCGCTGCGGGAACGGGATTTCGATGCCGGCGCGCCGGAATTCTTCCAGCACCCGCTGGTTAATTTCCGCCGCCGCCGCGCCGTAGTCGCCCACTTTGACCCACGGTCTGATGGCGAGGTTTACCGACGAGTCTGCCAGTTCGCTGACTCCGACAATCGCTTCCGGGCTTTTCACCACGCGCGGGTTGGCGGACAGCACCGCCCGCACGACGGCCAGCGCCTGATTCACGTCCGTTGAATATGCCACCCCAACGGAAAGATTGAGCTGCCGGAGCGAGCCGTAGTTGTGAAGGATCTCACCGATGATTTTGCGGTTCGGGATGACCACGCGCGACTGGTCGGCATGGACGAGAATCACCGAAAAGAGCTCGATGGCGTGCACCTGACCATGCACTCCGAGCAACTCGATGTATTCGCCGACGCGGAAGGGCTTGGTAAAGATGATCAAGAGTCCCGCCATGAGGTTGCCGAGCACGCCCTGCAACGCGAGACCTACACCAACACCTGCCACGCCGAGACCGGCGATGAGCGGAGCGATGTCCACTCCCACCTTGGCCGCTACCAACATGAGCGTCATGCCCATGATCAGCAGGCGAACGACGCGCACGATCAGAATGCGGACCGGCGGCTCCAAATCCTTCTTGCCGAGCCAGCGTTGCAGCACCTTGCCTGCCTGCATGGCGACGACCAGGCCCACAACCAATATGATGGCGGCACCCAGCAGCTTCGGACCGTAGTCAAACAAGAAGGCGATGCCTTGTTCTGTGATTTTGTTGACCAACTCGGTATCAATCACCGCGAGCATCGTCTGTGTCATATGCATTTAATTCGGCAGCATAGCCTCCGTCCTTTGGGCAGCCAGCCAGAAAAGCATTACCAGCGATCCGCTATGCCCCAGACCAATGTATCAGGTGGTTCGCCTTTCACTATGGGTCTTTTGT
Source organism: uncultured Klebsiella sp. (assembly GCA_964591495.1). Lineage (GTDB taxonomy): Bacteria > Verrucomicrobiota > Verrucomicrobiia > Limisphaerales > SXTU01 > SXTU01. The sequence continues at coordinate 12,834 of CAZQEW010000056.1, read as the reverse complement.
CTCGCCGCATTTTCCTGTGTCTCGCTGGTAGCGGGCTGATCGGGGTTGCGGGCTGTCACTCTCCGTCCGCCGCGGCACTCCGACGCTTCGAATTCGAACAGCCGCAGATGGGACTTCCCTTTCGGGTCGTCCTCTACGCAGAAGGCGAGACCATCGCCAACTCCGCCGCCCGGGCCGCCTTCGCCCGCGTCGCGGAGCTAAACCAAATCTTCAGTGACTACGAAGACGACAGCGAATTGACCCGGCTCTCCCGCACCGCTGGCAGCGGTCGCGCCGTTCCGGTGAGCGATGAGCTGTGGCGACTACTGAACGTGGCGCAAGCGATGTCCCGCCGCTCGGACGGAGCGTTCGACATCACCGTCGGCCCGCTCGTGCAAGTCTGGCGGCGCGCGCGGCGACAGCGCGAGTTGCCCACGGCCGAAGTCGTCGCGGAAGCGAAGGCCCGCGTCGGGTGGCAGAAAGTTGTTCTCGATCCGCGTGGTCGCACCGCGAAATTACTCGTGCCGGGCATGCGCCTCGACTTTGGCTCCATCGCCAAAGGCCGCGCGCTCGATGAAGCGCTCCGCGTCCTGCGCGCCCACGGCATCACCCGCGCGCTCGTCACCGGCAGCGGCGACATGGCCATCGGCGACCCGCCGCCGGACCGCACCGGCTGGCGCATCGAACTCGCGCCGTTGGATGCACCCGGCGCGCCGCCCACGCGCTTCCTGTCGCTCCGCAACTGCGGCTTCGCGACCTCCGGCGATTTGTTCCAGCACGTCGAGCTGGGCGGAAAACGCTATTCGCACATCGTGGACCCGCGCACGGGTTTGGCGATGACTGACCACAGCCTCGTCACCGTCATCGCGCGCGACTGCGTCACCGCAAACAGCCTCTCGACGACGACCTGCGTGGTGGGACCAGAGCGCGGGCTGACGTTGGTGGCGGCCACGCCGGGTGCCGCAGCGCGCACGGTTCGCAAGCCCGGCGAGCGGGTGGAGGTGGCGGAGTCGCCGGGCTTCATGCGCTTCCTCGCCAAGTAGGCCGGACATTACAACACACTTTCGCTCATTCCCTCAGCCGTCCCACACGTCTATTCTCGCGCCGTGACCAGACGATTACTTTTCCTCGCCGCCGCGTTGGTGGCTGTCACTTCCGCCGCCGCGCCCGCCCCGGACTTTCAACGCGACGTTCGCCCCATTCTCTCCCGCCAGTGCTTTGCCTGCCACGGGCCAGATGAGCACTCGCGCAAGGGCGGCCTCCGCCTCGACTTGCGCGAATCCGCGCTCACACCCGCGAAATCCGGCAAACGCGCCCTCGTCCCGGGCAAGCCTGACGCGAGCGAACTCATCCGCCGCATCACGAGCACCGACCACAACCAGGTCATGCCACCGCCGGAGACAAAGAAACAACTCACCACCGCCGAAGTAGACACGCTCCGCCGCTGGGTTGCCGGCGGCGCGGATTACCAGCCGCACTGGGCGTTCATCAAACCGAGGCAGGCTGAATTGCCGAAGGTGAAGCAAAGCGGCTGGCCGCAGAACGCGATTGACCACTTCATTCTCGCGCGGCTGGAGAAGGAAGGTTTGAAGCCCTCCGCGCCTGCTGACGACTACACGCTCGCCCGCCGGCTTTACTTGGACTTAATCGGCCTGCCGCCCACGCCGGAGGAGGCGGATGACTTTGTGCGCCAGCTCTCACTTTCTCGCTCTCCCACTTTCCCACCGGCGAGTGGAGCAGGTGAGAAAGTGGGCAGGCGGGAAAGTGAGCAGAAGGTCATCGCCGCGCTGGTGGACAAGTTGCTCGCCTCCCCGCACTACGGTGAACGCTGGGCCCGCAAGTGGCTCGACCTCGCGCGCTACGCCGACACCAACGGCTACGAGAAAGACCGCCCGCGCAACATCTGGCCTTGGCGCGACTGGGTCATCCGCGCGTTGAACGAAGACCTCCCCTTCGACCAGTTCACCATTCAGCAAATCGCCGGCGACCTCCTTCCCGCGTCTCAAATCTCGAATCTCAAATCCCAAAAACTCGACCCGCTCGTCGCCACCGGCTTTCACCGCAACACGATGCTCAACGAGGAAGGCGGCATTGACCCGCTGGAGTTCCGCTTCTACGCAATGGTGGACCGCGTCGCCACCACCGGCACCACCTGGCTCGGGCTCACGCTCGGCTGCGCGCAATGCCACACGCATAAGTTCGACCCCATTCCGCACACAGAGTTTTATTCCGTGATGGCGTTCCTCAACAACGCCGACGAACCCGACCAAGACTTGCCGACCGCCGTCGCCGAGGAACAGCACCGTAAGAATCTGGAGCGCGCGGCAAAATTGCTGGCCGAGTTGCCGAGTAAATTCCCCGCCAACCCAAAAGCCACGCCCCAGCTCACCGGTCCCGAGCATCTTGAAAAGCGCCTCGCCGACTGGCTCACCACCGAGCGCGCCCGCGTGGTGAAATGGACCGCTCTCCGTCCCGCCGAAGCGAAGTCAAACCTCCCGTTCCTTACCGTCCAGCCCGACGACTCCGTCTTAGCCAGCGGCGACATCAGCAAGATGGACACTTACGAGCTGACCTTCCGCAATGTCCCCGCCGGCGTCACCGCGCTGCGCCTCGAAGCGTTGCCCGACGACCGCCTGCCCGCGCACGGACCGGGCATGACTTACTACGAGGGCCGCAAAGGCGATTTCTTCATGGGCGAGTTCAAGGTGTTTGCCGGGAACAGCCAGTTGAAACTCGTTCGCGCCACCGAGAGTTTCAGCAAGAACAACTTCGGTAACGCGCCCGTCACCGCCGCGCTCGCCACCGACGGCAATCCCGAAACCGGCTGGTCCACCGCATCGCGCGAGGGCGAGCGCCACGAAGCCGTCTTCAACCTCGCCGAACCGCTCCGCGCCGCCGGTGACTTGCGCGTGAAGATGCTCTTCGGCCGGCACTACGCCGCGTCGCTCGGCCGCTTCCGTATCGCCTTCACCAAGGATGAACGCGGTGCGACCGCCAGCACGTTGCCACTCGAAGCCCAGGAGTTGTTGCTCAAGCCCGACGCACAACTCACCGCCTCCGAGCGCGCGAAGCTCCGCGAACATTTCCTCCTCGCCGCGCCGGAGTTGAAGGAAGCCCGCGCGGAAATCGAGCGCCTCCGCAAGCCACCCGCGCACCAAACCACGCTCGTCCTACGCGAACGCCCGCCGGAGAATCCTCGCCCCACGCACCGCCACCATCGCGGCGAATTCCTGTCGCCGAAGGAAGCCGTCGCGCCTGCCGTGCTCGGCGTGTTGAACCCGCTGCCGCCCGGCGCACCGACGAACCGCCTGGGCTTCGCGCAATGGCTTGTCTCGCCCGAGAACCCGCTCACCGCGCGCGTCACGGTGAACCGTCAGTGGGCCGCGTTCTTCGGTCGCGGGCTCGTGCGGACCACCGAGGACTTCGGCCTGCAAGGCGACGCGCCCACGCACCCGGAGTTGCTCGACTGGCTGGCGGTGGAGTTCATGCAGCGGGGTTGGTCGCTGAAGCAATTGCACAAGCTCATCGTGACCAGCGCGACGTATCAACAGAGCAGTCAGTTTTCAGTAATCGGTAATCAGTCTTCAGTCGCGTCTGGTGCCCGGAGGCCCACTGAAACCGGGAAACTGAATACTGAACACTCATCCCGCCTCGACCCGGACAATCGCCTGCTCTCCCGTTTCCCCCGCTCGCGCCTCGACGCCGAACTCATCCGCGATTCCGTCCTCCGCGCCAGCGGCCAGCTCTCGGCCAAGATTGGCGGCCCCAGCGTCTTCCCGCCGCAGCCCGCGAGCGTGACGCAGGAAGGCGTCTATGCCGGTCGCTCGTGGGACGAAAGCAAGGGCGAAGACCGCTATCGCCGCGGCCTCTACACCTTCGCCAAACGCTCCGCGCCCTATGCGATGTTCAACACCTTTGACGGCCCCAGCGGCGAGGCGTGCGTCGCCCGGCGCGACAGCTCGAACACGCCGCTCCAAGCGCTCACCTTGCTCAACGACACCGTCATCCTCGAAGCCGCCCAAGCCCTCGGCAAACAGCTCGCCGCGCAGCCCGGCACCGTCGAAAGCCGCGTGGAAACCCTCTTCCGCCGCTGCGTCACCCGCCCGCCGTCCGCCGAAGAACGCACGCAGCTCGTGAAGTTCTACGAAGCGCAGCGCGCCCGCTTCGCCAGTGGCGCGCTGAAGGCCGCCGACTTCGCCGGCCCCGGTGACGGCGATGCCACCGACCGCGCCGCCTGGACGGCTCTCGCCCGCACGCTGCTGAATCTCGACGAGATGATTTCGAAAGGCTGAACCATGACCCCGCTCCAAGAACACTGTCTCGCTGTCACCCGCCGTCACTTCTTCCGCAACTGCGGCGTTGGCCTCGGCAAAGTCGCCCTCGCGGGCTTGCTCACGGACGCTTTCGCCCGCCGCACCAACGCTACACCGGCGAATCCTTTCCCCATTAAGCCGCCGCACTTCGCGCCGAAGGCGAAGCGCGTCATCCACCTGTTCATGGCGGGCGCGCCGAGCCAGTTGGAGCTGTTCGACTACAAGCCCAAGCTCGCGGAGCTGGAGGGCAAGCCCATCCCGCCCGAAGTCATCGGCGGGCAACGCTACGCCTTCATCCGCTCGGATGCGGCGGTGCTGGGGCCGCGCTTTAAGTTCGCCAAGCATGGCCAGTGTGGCGCTGAACTCGGCGAGACGCTGCCGCACCTCGCGAAGATTGTGGACGACATCGCCATCGTGAAGTCCATGCGCACGGACCAGTTCAACCACGCGCCGGCGCAGATTTTCTTCAACACCGGCTTCGGCCAGCCGGGGCGGCCCAGCATGGGCTCCTGGGTGCTCTACGGCCTCGGCGCTGAGACGAGCGACCTGCCGGCATTCGTCGTGATGAGCACGGGCAGTGGCATCAGCGGTGGCTCGGCGTGCTGGAGCAGCGGCATGCTCCCGGGCGTTTACACCGGCGTGCGCTTCCGCAACCAGGGCGACCCCATTCTCAACGTCTCCAGCCCGCCGGGCGCGGACGCGCAGTTGCAACGTGACTCGCTGGACTTGATTGGCAGCTTGAACCAGCGCCGCCTCGCGCTCGACGGCGACCCGGATATCGCCACGCGCATCGCCGCGTATGAAATGGCCTTCCGCCTTCAGACCAGCGCGCCGGACCTGATGGACTTGCGCGGCGAGAGCCGGGCCACGCTCGACCTCTACGGCTGCGACCCCGCCAAGCCGTCCTTCGCGCGCTCATGCCTGCTGG
>CAZQEW010000056.1:519-7604 GCA_964591495.1 uncultured Klebsiella sp. | reverse complement strand
ACGTCCGCAACAACTGCAAGACCACGGACCAAGCCAGCGCCGCGCTCGTGATGGACTTGAAGCAACGCGGTCTGCTCGACGACACGCTCGTCATCTGGGGCGGCGAGTTCGGGCGCACGCCGATGGTGGAGTCCAATGCCGCGCTGGGCCGCAGCCTCGGGCGCGACCATCACCCACAAGCCTTCTCGATGTGGCTCGCCGGCGGCGGTATCAAGGGCGGCGTGACTTACGGCCAGACCGACGAGCTGGGCTTCCACATCGTGGAAAACCCCGTCCACGTCCGCGACCTGCAAGCCACCATCCTCCACCAGCTTGGCCTCGACCACGAACGCCTCTCCGTCCGCTTCCAAGGCCTCGACCTTCGCCTCACCGGCGTGGAGCACTGCGAAGTGGTAAAGGGGATATTGGCTTAGCGTCGCAACCTTCAGGTTGCGATTCCGACCGCGCTGACATTAAACTGGCAATATGAAGACACTGACAGCGACCCAGGCGCGGCAGAATCTTGGCGCGTGGCTGCAAAAGGCCATTCGCGGCGAGGACATCGGCATCCTCTGCGATGGCGAGGTGGTCGCGCTCCGGCCAGTGAAGGTTTACTCCGAGGACTACGCCTTGCAGGAATACGGCATCACGGCGGCGAAGCTGGCTCGGGCCGAAGCGAAAATCGGCAAGCAACTAGCCCGCGAGAAGGCGAAGGAATGGGATGGCACCGTCCATGGCCTTAAAGCTTGAAGTCGGCACCAGTTGGAAGCGCTGGGCCAAGCAACGCAGCGATGCTGAGCTGGCGGACATTGCCGAGCGCTGCCACGAGTTGCTCGCGGGCTTCGGCCAGCCTCATCTGCACGCCGGCCTGGGCATCCGAAAACTCCACGGCAACCTCTACGAGTTCCGCGCCTCGCGGGGACTGCGCGTGGGCTTCTACCTCATCAAGCCGCAGACCATTCGTCTAGCCATGTGCGGCAACCACGAGGATGTCGCCAATTGGCTGAAGGAAAACTCCTGACGACTCGAACCGCTTCGGTGACACTTCACTCGACCACATGAAACTCGCTTCGTTCCTCGCCACGCTGGTTCTGGCCCTGTCGTTTGCCTTCCCGGCGACCGCCGCGTCCGCCGCGCCGGATTTCACGCTGGTGCAGGCGCTGTTCAAGAAGCATTGCGTCGAGTGCCACTCCGTGACCGACGCGGAGAACAACCTCGTCCTAGAAAACCACGCCTCGCTGATGAAGGGCGGCGACGGTGGCGTGCCCGTGGTGGCCGGCAAAAGTTCCGACAGCCTGCTGATGAAGTCCCTCGAAGGGCGCGACAAAGTCAAAATCATGCCGCCCGGCAAGCGGAAGAAGTTCGAGCCGTCCGAGCTGGCGCTGGTGAAGGCGTGGATTGACGGTGGGGCCAAGCCGCCCGCCATCGCCACCGAACCGGTGCGCGAACTGGTCACCCCGAAGATTGCGCCGCGTGTCACGCCCCGGAAGTCCATCCAGGCTGTCGCCTTCTCCGCGCAGCCGAATGCCATAGCTGTCGCGCGCTACCGCGAGGTCGAGTTGCGCGACGCGGACTCCGGTGCGGTGCGGCACTCGCTCACGGGCATTCGCGGCAACGTGAACTCCGTCGCCTTCTCGACCGACGGCCAGTGGGTCGCGGCGGCGGGCGGCGAGCCGGGCTTGCAGGGACAGGCGGCCATCTGGCGCGTCGCGGACGGCTCGCTCGTGCGGAAGTTCGAGGGCCACTTCGACGCGCTGTATTCCGTCGCGATTTCCCCTGATGGCAAGCTGCTGGCCACCGGCAGTTACGATCAGAAGATCAAGCTCTGGGACACCGCCTCCGGCGCAGAAGTCCGCACGCTCACCGGCCACAACGGCGCGGTCTACGGCCTCGCCTTCCGGCCCGATGGCAAGGTGCTCGCCAGCGCCAGCGGCGACCGCACGGTGAAACTCTGGGAAGTCGCCACCGGCAAGCGCCTCGACACCTTCTCGCAGCCGACGAAGGAGCAATACACCGTCGCGTTCAGCCCGGACGGGCGGCGGCTCGTGGCCGGCGGCGTGGACAACCGCATCCGCCTCTACACCGTGAGCGCGGGCGCGGTGGAGGGCACCAACCAGTTGCTCGAATCCAAGTTCGCGCACGAGGGCGCGGTGCTGCGCATCGTCTTCGCCAGCGACGGCGCGACGCTCCTCTCCAGCGCCGAGGACCGCACGGTGAAGTGGTGGGATGCCGCGAAGCTCATCGAACGCGGCCATCTCGACCCTCAGCCCGACCTCGCGCCCGCCGTGGCCTTCACCGCCGGCAACGCCCGCTTCGTCGTGGGCCGACTGGATGGCTCGCTGCAATTCTTCGATGCGAGGACGGGGCAGCCGGGGAAGGTGGCGGTGAAGAAGTAGTATCAATCAAACCACTCCATGCCCGATGGCCTGACAATTCTGACGGCGGTGATTTTCACCTACTATTTGACTGCCGCGTTCGTGCCAGGGATTCGCCATCGTTGGGGTGCATCGAAATCATTCTCACTTACTCGGACGAATCGCGGTGGAGAGCGAAATGTGCAAGTCCGCGTGCAGCCACGCATGGGGTTCCTCTCCTGCTTGGGCTTTAGCGTCTTCTTTGCCGGATTGACAACTCACTCAATTTTTACCGGCCCAATCGTCATGGAAATACTAGTCACGGCATTTGTAGTTATCGGAGTTGGGGCCGTAGCGGACTGGACTTTCGAGCCTACAACCTACCGACAGAAGTCAATTCAAGCCCCGTCAAAAGATGGAAAGGCTAGCGCACGAGGCAATCGCGTCCAATAACACAGCGCACTCTAAAAGAGCCATGAAACACACGAAACAATTTCTCTTGGTAGGCTTAGCACTTTCACTTGCCCTGCCTCTTTGCGCCGCCGACCCAAAGCCTAAAGCCAAAGCCGCGCCCATGGCACCCGCCGGCGTGCCCGCCATCACGCGACTGGAACCACGCGGCATCCAGCGCGGCGTGGAGACGCGGCTCAAGGTCGTTGGCAGCAATCTCGCGGGACTGACAAACATCACGTTCCACAGCCCCAAGCTCACCGGCGCGTTGCTGCCGGACGCGAAGGCGGGCGAGGCTTGGGTGAAGGTCACGGCGGCGGCGGACTTGGCGCGCGGGAGCTACGAACTCTCCGTGAAGAGCGCGGCGGGCGAGAGCGCGCGGGTGAAGTTGCACGTGGATGACTTACGGCAGGCGGCTGACCCGGCGAAGACCGAGACGTTGCCCGTGAGTTTCTGGGGCACGCTGGAGCAGCCGGGCAAGACGGTGGAGTTCAGCTTCAACGGCGTCGCGGGCCAAAACCTCGTCTGCGACCTCGCGGCGGAGCGCCTTGGCTCCAAGGCGGTCAACGCCATGCTCACGCTGCTCGATGAGCGCGGGCGCGTGTTGGCGGTGAACCGCGGCTTCGACGGCAGCTCGGACGCGTTGCTCGTGCATCGCCTCGGCGCGTCCGGCCGCTACACCGTGCGCGTGAGCGACCTGCAATACATGGCGTCGCCGGAGCATTTCTTCCGCGTGTCGGTGGGCGAGCTGCCGGTGGTCACGGGTGTTTTCCCGATGGCCGTGCCGGCGGGTCAGGAAACTGAAGTTCAACTCGCCGGCGAAAACCTGCCGCCCGGCGCGAGCGCGAAAGTGAAGGCCGGTGCGATGGGCGAGGCCACCGTGCCCGTAAACGCGGAGAAGTTCCGGGCGCGAAAGGACTTCAAGGTGCTCGTAAGCAATACAGCTGAGGCGAACGAAGTGGAACCGAACGACACGCCCGCCACAGCGACTTCGATTCAAGTGCCCGGCGCGGCGAATGGCCGGCTGAGTGCCGGCGGTTTGCAACCGCCGTCGGGCGCGCCCGGCACTGCGGAGCGGCGGTTGCAAACCGCCGGCACGGGCACGGACGCCGACCTCTTCCGCTTCGAGGCCAAGAAGGGCCAACGCTGGGTCATTGAGACGATGGCCGCGCGGCGCGGTTCGCCGACGGACACGAAAATTGAAGTGCTGCACGCAGATGGCCGGCCCGTGGAGCGCGTGTGGCTGCAAGCCGTGCGCGATTCGAGCGTGACCTTCCGCGGCATTGACTCGACCAACCCTGACTGCCGCCTCGTGAACTGGGAGGAGATGGAGCTGAACCAGTTCGTTTACCTCGGCGGCGAAGTTTGCCGGCTCTTCCGCGCGCCCCGTGGGCCGGATGCAGGCTTCCTCTTCTACAATCGCGGCGGTCGCCTTGCCTACTTCGACACCAGCCCGGTCGCGCATCCGCTCGACGAGCCGGCCTACATCGTGGAGCCGCATCCGCCCGGCGCGCAGTTCGTGCCGAACGGCCTGCCGGTCTTCAAGCTGACTTACGCGAACGACGACGACGGTGAGCGCAAGCTCGGCACGGACTCGCGCGTGAACTTCTCCCCGCCCGGCGACGGCAGCTATCTCGTGCGCGTCACGGAGTCGAAGGGTTTTGGCGGCGACCGCTACGCCTACCGGCTGGTCGTGCGCGAGGCGAAGCCGGACTTCACGCCGTCACTCACGGGCGCGAACCAATCTATCCCGCGCGGGTCGGGACGGAACTTCTCCGTGAAGCTGGACCGTGCCGACGGCTTCACCGGCGCGGTGCGCGTGGATGTCAGCGGGATGCCAAAGGGCTGGTTCGCCTCGACGCCGCTGGTGGTGGAGGCCGGACACTTCGAGGCGGACGGGACGCTCTTCGCCAGCGTCGATGCCGCGGAGGTCAGCGCCGAAGCGTGGAAGCCAGTGAAGTTGACCGCCAGCGCGACCGTGGACGGCCAGCCCGTGACCAAGCCGCTGAACAACTTCGGCACGCTCAAGCTCGCGGAAGCGCCGAAGGTTTTCCTCTCGCTGCAAACCTCCGCGACGCCGCTGCCCGCCGCCGCCGTGGGCGCGATTCCCACGAGCATCCCGGAAATCACCATCGCGCCCGGCACGGAAGTCCCCGCGTGGCTGCGCGTCGTGCGCAACGGCGACACGAACCTCGTGGACATGGACATCGAGAACCTGCCACACGGCATCATCGTGTCGGACATCGGCTTGAACGGCGTGCAAATCGCAGCGGGCGAGACGGAGCGGAAAATCTTCTTCAGTTGCGCGCGCTGGGTGCCGGAGACCGACCGCCTCTGCCACGTCATCAACCGCAGCGCGCGGCAGAACGCCGGCGATGGGAAGCCCACCAGTTCGCCCGTGCTCATCAAGGTGCGGAAGAGCGCGCCGGGTCGGACGGCCAGCCGGGAGTAAGGCCGCACGCGAGGCTTTACAGCCGTTCCGACCAGCGGCATAAGCAATTCATGCCACTCCACTACACCGAGCACTTCAACGCCGCGCCCCGTCCGCAGCCTGCGCCGACACCGCCGGGCTTGTCGCTCAACCAGCAATTCCTCACCGCTTTGGCGTCAGTGATCTTCGTCCTCACGTTGCTCGCCGTGCCGGTGAAGAACGCCGATGAGCTGAGCGCGCGCTTCGGCCAGGAAGATTGGGTGGCTGTCTGGGAGATCCGTGAGGGTTGGCCGCCGCAGTGGAAGCAGGTGGCTGCAGAGTGGGCTGCCTTGGGGATTGGCTACGGGTTCCTCTTCAAGCTGCTCGGCACGGAACGCCGCGATGTTCAGACCTTCGGCTGGCTCAAACGCGCCGCACGCGAGCGGGCTCGTCGCCGGCACGGGCAAGACGCCTGATGCCGCAGGCGAAATCCCCGATGCTCGTGCGCGAGCTGGACCTTGCAGACGGATGCAGCCCGATTAATTCGGCTGCCCCCATTCGTCTGCGAGTGCGGCCAAGATCGTGAAGTCACTGCTTCGGGAAATCTCGAAATGCACGGCGTGCGCCCTCTCGCTCCCGCACGCGCCGCGCCCGGTGGTCGCCGCCAGCGTGGATTCGCGCATCATCGTCATCGGGCAGGCTCCGGGAAGGAAAGTCCACGCGACGGGCATTCCGTGGAACGACCCGAGCGGCGACACGCTGCGGACGTGGCTGAACGTGGACAAGGCGACCTTCTACGACACGCGCAACTTCGCGCTGATGCCGATGGGCTTTTGCTATCCCGGGAAAGGCTCAAGTGGGGATTTGCCGCCGCGCCCGGAGTGCGCGCCGCTTTGGCACGAACGCTTGCGCCGTCAGATGCCCAAGGCACAACTCACGCTGCTGGTAGGCCAATACTCCCAGGCGCACTATCTGGGGGACGCGCGGGGCGCCACGTTGGCCGAGACGGTGCGGCGAGCGAAGGGATTTCTGCCGGAGTTTCTTCCGTTGCCACACCCCTCGCCGCGCAACCGGCTTTGGCTGCGGAAGAACGCATGGTTCGAGGCGGAAGTGCTGCCGCTGCTGCGCGAGCGGGTCGCAACGATTATTGGGTAGCCACCACGCCCGGAAGCCGCGCATTGGTCCATGCCCCCGTGCCGGCGACTGCTACTCGCCGCGTTGCGGGTGGAGGCCTCAGCGCGTGCTCGCACTGCTGCGGCCTCCGACGGTGGCTGGAAGCCGCCGCCACAGTGGCTCAATACTTCGGCACGCTGTGGTCCACCTCGTCGCTCCAGGCGGCGATACCGCCCTTTACGGACTTCACATACTTGAAGCCCTGCTCGCGGAGGAAGTTCAGCGCCTTAAGCGAGCGGACGCCGCCTTTGCAGTGCAGGTAGTATTGCTGGTTCGGGTCGAGCTCGGTGAAGCGCTGACCGAGCTGGCTCAAGGGCAGGAGCGGCACGCCATTCACCTTCGCGATTTCGTATTCGTCCGCCTCGCGCACGTCCACGACCTTGATGTTGAGCGCGGGGTTGTCCAACGCGCGCTTCATGTCCTGCACGGTGACTTCGTCGGGATTGGCCGCCGGCTCGGTGGGCGCAGGCTGGATGCCGCAGAACATCTCGTAGTCGATTAACTCCTTGATGGTCGGAGCGTCGCCGCAGAGCGGGCACTTCGGGTCACGGCGCAGCTTGAGTTCGCGGAACTTGAGGTCGAGGGCGTTGAAGAGCACGAGGCGGTTGATGAGCGAAGTGCCCTTGCCCAGCGCGAGCTTCAGAATCTCCGTGGCTTGGATGCAACCGATGATGCCGGGAAGCACGCCGAGGACGCCGCCTTCCGCGCAACTCGGCACC
>CAZQEW010000056.1:0-509 GCA_964591495.1 uncultured Klebsiella sp. | reverse complement strand
CGGCGGGGGCTCGGGATAAAGGCAGCGGTAGCACGGCCCGCCGAGGTGCGGCGCAAAGACGCTGGCCTGGCCCTCGAAACGGAAGATGGACCCATAGACGTTGGGCTTCTTGAGCAGCACGCAGGCGTCGTTGGTGAGATAGCGCGTGGGGAAGTTGTCCGTGCCGTCCACGACGATGTCGTAGGGGCGGATGAGATCGAGGGCGTTGTCGGCAGAGATGCGGGTGTTGTGGAGGACGACCTCGGTGTTCGGGTTGATGCCGGCGAGCGTCTCCTTCGCGGACTCGGCCTTCGAGCGGCCCACGTCGGCGTCGGTGTGGAGAATCTGGCGCTGAAGGTTCGAGTAATCCACCGTGTCAAAGTCCACGATGCCGATCTTTCCGATGCCGGCGGCAGCCAGATACATCGCGATAGGCGAGCCGAGGCCGCCTGCGCCGATGCACAGGACGGAGGTGCCCTTAATCTTCTTCTGCCCCGCCATGCCGACCTCGGGCAGAATAAGGTGGCGCG
>CAZQEW010000055.1:0-26181 GCA_964591495.1 uncultured Klebsiella sp. | reverse complement strand
CCAGCAGCGAGCCGATGCCGATGGCGGACTTGATGCGGGCGTCCTCGCCTTCGCCGGCCTCGGTCACGCCGAGGTGCAGCGGGTAATTCCAGTCCGGCCCTTCCTGCGCGAGGCGCGCGGTGAGCAGGCGGTAGCACTCGATCATCACCTTCGGGTTGCTCGACTTCATCGAGAACTTGAAGTTGTGGAAGTCGTGCTTGCGGCAGATGCGGGCGAACTCCAGCGCGCTCTCGACCATGCCCAGCGGCGTGTCGCCGTAGCGGTTCATGATGCGGTCGGAGAGCGAGCCGTGGTTGGTGCCGATGCGGAGGGCGCGCTTCAGCTCTTTCAGCTTGAGCACTAGCGGCGTGAACTTCTCCTCAATGCGGCCCAGCTCGGCGACGTAAGCATCGTCCGTGTATTCCTTGACGGCGAACTTCTTCGAGTCGGCGTAGTTGCCGGGATTGATGCGGACCATCTCAACCCAGTTGGCGGCCTCCATCGCGGCGTCGGGCTTGAAGTGGATGTCGGCGACGATGGGCACAAGGCAGCCCCGCGCACGCAGCTCGGCGACGATGTTCTTCAAGTTCGCCGCGTCCTTCACCGTGGGCGCGGTGATGCGGACGATCTGGCAGCCGACGGCGACGAGTTCAAGCGTCTGCTTCACGCATTCGGCGGTGTCCATGGTGTCGCAGGTGAGCATGGACTGCTTCACGACGGGATGATGCGCCCCCATCAGCACGCCGCCGCGGGCGGGGTCGCCGATGGTGATTTCGCGGGAGACGCGGCGGCGGAAGAGATAGGGGGAATCGCAGTAGCGCATGGGCGGAATAGTTAGAGAGCAGGATAAGGATCAAGATTGCGAGCAGGAGGAAGACCTCGCGACGGCCGGTTCCGGCCCGTAATCCTATTCTTAGTCCCACTCCACATCGTCACTTGGCGGGAGCGGGCTCGGGGGCGGTTGTCGGAGCGTTCGCTGGGGCATCCTTCTTCTGCTCCTGTTCCACCTGAGTTTCCTGGTTGAACATGGTCTTGAAGAACGGCATCCGCTTCAGGTCGAAGAAGGTCACGTAGAGCATGAAGGAGAGCAACGCGACGGCGAAGGCGGTGGTCGTGTATTCCACGAAACGCGCGCTGAGCGGCTTGCGCCGGATGCTCTCGATGATGGACATCACGATATGTCCGCCGTCGAGAACGGGAACGGGCATGAGGTTCAGCACGGCGAGGTTCACATTGAGCAGCACCATGAAGCTCAAGGCCAGCAGCCAATGGGTTTTTACCTGGATCGCGAGCATGGAGAAAATCCCGATCGGGCCGCTCAAGTCCTTCGCCTTCACGCCGGTTTCCTTCGAGTGAATGAGAGCGCCGAGCGTGCCGAACGTGCGCTTCACCACATCGGCCACCTGGTCCCACGGGAGCGGGCCGGGTTTCTGCAATTCGTAAATGCCGCCGCCGAAGACCACGCCGATGCGGCCGCGCTTGGCTTCCGGATCATACTTGGGGGTAAGCTGGAAGGTGAGCCGTTCGCCCTTGCGGGACACGATGACTTCGCTCGGCTTGCCCTCGCTCTTGCCGACGAGGTCAATCAAGTGCTCCTGGCTCAACACTGGGACGCCGTTAAAGGAAACAAACTTATCTCCGCCCTTCATGCCCGCCGTCGCCGCAGGCATGTCAGGCTGCACGCTGCCGATGACCGGATGCTCGCGCGGGTCGAGGTTCAGCCATTTGAGACCGGCGAGCGACGAACCGGTCCGCGTGGTGAGCTGGTAAGTCGTGCGCTGGCCGGCGCGTTCAATGACCACGGGCAGGACATTCGTGCGCGCCGTGGCCGTCTCAAAGGTGATGTCCTGCCAGGAGCGGACGGGGTTGCCATTCACCTGCACGATGCGGTCACCCTCGCGGATGCCAAGCTTGCCCTCGGGTGACTCGGGATCCACGCGCCCGATGAAAGGCGGGTTCACGAGGATGGGCAGGCCGAAGAAGTAAATGATCGTGGCCAGCACGAAGGCGAAAATCAGGTTCATCAGCGGTCCGGCGAACGCGACGAGAATTTTGGACAGCGGGGAAACGGGCGGCAGCGGTTCCTGGGTTTCGGCGGAGCCTTCGATGGCTTCGCTGGTGATCATCTGCGGCAGCTTCACGTAGCCGCCGGCGGGTATCCACCGGATGGAGTATTCGATGCCGTCCTTGGTCCAGCCCCAGATTTTCGGCCCGAACCCGATGGCGAAGGCCTCGACCTTCAGCCCGCGCTTGAGCGCCACCCAGTAATGGCCCCATTCATGAATGGCGATGGCCGCCCCGAAAAGCAGCACGACCGCGCCAACGACGTAAATCCATTCGAAGAGGGTTGCCATGATATTTGCCGGGCGCGCCCGACAGTGGTGGGAAACTATCGGAAACGCCTTGGGCTGGCAAATGGACAAACACCCCGCTCAGCCGTTCAATCTCCGAGGTTCAATCCGCCACGCGGATAAGCCATCGAAGCGCTGAACAGTCCCCGGTTCCCGAATACAGCGTTCAGGTGCCCGGCGAAGGTGCGTAATTCAACCACGGACCGAGCCAGCGCTCCATTTCCGCGAGCGACTTGTTTTTCCGCTTTGCGAAATCGGCGACCTGATCCTGCCCAAGCTTGCCCACGGCAAAATACTTCGCCTCCGGATGCGCGAAGTAGAGCCCGCTCACGCTTGAGCCGGGGTTCATCGCGAAACTTTCCGTCAACGTGATGCCCGTCTGCTTCTCCGCGTCGAGCAACTCCCACAGCAACGCCTTCTCCGTGTGGTCGGGGCACGCGGGATAACCCGGCGCCGGGCGGATGCCGCGATACTTTTCCTCGATGAGCTCGTCGTTCGACAGCTTCTCCGTGCGGCCAAAGCCCCACTCGTCACGCACGCGCTTGTGCAGGTATTCCGCAAACGCCTCGGCCAGCCGGTCGCCGATCGCCTCCACCATGATCGCGCTGTAATCGTCGTGTGCTTTCTTGAACTGATCCGCCAGCGCCTTCACTTCATGTCCGGCCGTGACGGCAAACCCGCCGAGGTAATCCGGCGCTCCCTTGGGCGCGACGAAATCGGCGAGGCACCAGTTCGGTGAACCGTCTTCCTTGGCCATCTGCTGGCGGAGGAAATGCAATGTGGTCCGCACCTGGGTGCGCGTGTCGTCGGTGTAGAGTTCCACGTCGTCGCCCACGCGGTTCGCCGGGAACAAGCCGTAAACCGCGCGCGGCGTGAGCAGCTTCTCGCGGATGACGCGTTGCAGCATCGCCTGCGCGTCGGCGAAGAGCTTGCGGGCTTCTTCCCCGTGCTTCTCGTGCTGCAAAATCTTCGGATAAACACCGCGCAGTTCCCACGTGTGGAAGAACGGCGTCCAGTCGATGAAGGTCGCGATCTCCTCCAGCGAAGGCTGCGGCAGCGGATTCAGGCCAATGCGCTCCGGCTTCGGCAGGTCGTCATACTTCAGCTTGGGCGCGTTGGCGCGGGCGGCTTCAAGCGTGAGCAGCTTGGCCTGCTGCCCGCCGTGCTGCTGACGCAGCTTCTCGTAATCCTCGCGCAGTTGCTTCACGAAGTCCGGCTTCTGCTCCGCGCTCAACAGGCTGCTCGCCACGGGCACGGCGCGCGAGGCGTCGAGGACGTGGACCACGGGTTCGCTGTAGTGCTGGGCGACTTTGACGGCGGTGTGGGCGCGGCTGGTGGTCGCGCCGCCGATGAGCAGGGGAACCTTGAAGCCGGTGCGTTCCATCTCGCGCGCGACGTGGACCATCTCGTCGAGCGACGGCGTAATCAGTCCGCTGAGGCCAATGATGTCCGCCTTCTCCAGATTGGCGCGTTCGAGAATCTTCTCGCATGGAACCATGACGCCCATGTCGATCACCTCGTAGTTGTTACAGGCGAGCACGACGCCGACGATGTTCTTGCCGATGTCGTGGACGTCACCCTTCACGGTCGCGAGCACGATCTTGCCTTGGGCCTTCACAGCCTCGCCGCGTGCGGCCATCGCGGCCTTCTCGGCTTCCATGAACGGCGTGAGATAGGCCACGGCTTTCTTCATCACGCGCGCCGATTTCACGACCTGCGGGAGGAACATTTTCCCGGCGCCGAACAAATCTCCGACGATGCTCATGCCGGCCATCAACGGGCCTTCGATCACGGACAACGGCTTGCCGAGTTTGACCCGCGCTTCCTCGGTGTCGGTGTCGATGTAGGTGTCGATGCCTTTAACCAGCGCGTGGGCGAGGCGTTCCTCGATGGTGCCCTTGCGCCATTCCTCCTCGACCTTCTTGTCGCTGGCGGTGGTGCCGGCGCTGGCGGCCTTGAGCTTTTCGCCAAAGTTCACCAAGCGCTCAGTGGCGTCGGGACGGCGGTTGAGCAACGCGTCTTCGACGAGTTCCTTCAACTCTGGTTCGATCTCCTCATAGACCTCGAGCATGCCGGCGTTGACGATGCCCATGTCCATGCCGGCGCGAATCGCATGGAAAAGGAACGCGCTGTGCATGGCCTCGCGGACGGGGTTGTTGCCGCGGAAGCTGAAGGATACGTTTGACACACCGCCGCTGACCTTGGCGTGCGGGAGGTTCTGTTTGATCCAACGCGTGGCTTCGATGAAGTCCACGGCGTAGTTGTTGTGCTCCTCGATGCCGGTCGCGACGGTGAGGATGTTCGGATCGAAAATGATGTCCTCGGGCGGGAAGCCGACTTCATCGACGAGGATGCGATAGGCGCGTTCGCAGATGCGGATCTTGTCGGCGTAGGTCGCGGCCTGGCCTTGTTCGTCGAAGGCCATGCAGACGACGGCTGCGCCGTATTTCAGGATGTGCCGTGCCTGACGCTTGAATTCGGCCTCGCCCGCCTTGAGCGAAATGGAATTCACCACGCCCTTGCCCTGAAGGCATTTCAGGCCAGCCTCGATGACTTCCCACTTCGAGGAGTCAACCATGATGGGCACCTTGGCGACTTCGGGTTCGCTCGCGAGGAGTTGCAGGAAACGCGTCATCGCAGCGACGCCATCGATCATCCCTTCGTCCATGCAGACGTCGATGATGTTGGCGCCGTTCTCGACCTGCTGACGTGCGACGGAAACGGCCTCCTCGTATTTCCCCTCCTTGATCAGCTTCGCGAACTTCGGCGAACCGGCGACGTTCGTGCGCTCGCCGATCATGATGTATTGCCCAATCTGCTGGGTGAATGGCTGCGAGCCGCTCAGCCGGAGGGGCAAGGAAGCGACGGGGGCGGGAGCGCTGCCGGAGATGCCGCCGAGGCGTTGGGTGCCGGATTCCTTGGGCGCGAGGTCGCGTGGGTGACGGCCTTCGAGGGCCTTCGCGATGGCGGCGATGTGCTCGGGCGTGTTGCCGCAGCAGCCGCCGGCGATGTTCACCAGACCGCTTTGGGCGAACTCACCGAGGAAGCGGCCCATGTCATCCGGTTTCAAATCAAAGCCGGTGGGCGAAAGCGGATTGGGCAATCCGGCGTTCGGGTAGCAGGAGATCGCGGCGGTGGACTTCTCGGACAGCTCCGCGAGGAACGGCCTCATCAGGTCGGGCCCGAGCGAGCAGTTCAGACCGATCGAGAGCGGCTTCACGTGTTTCACCGCATTCCAATACGCCTCGATCGTCTGCGCCGAGATCATTGTCTCGCCACCGCGACCGACGGCGGCGGAGATCGAGATGGGGAGGCGAACCTTGTCCTGCTCGAAGACTTCCTGAATCGCCACCAGCGCCGCCTTGGCGTTGAGCGAGTCGAAGATGGTTTCCACCAGCAGGAAGTCGGAGCCGCCTTTGATGAGCGCACGGATCTGATTGATGTAAGCCGCCTTCACCTGATCGAACGTCACCACCCGGAAGCCGGAATCGTCGGCGTCCGGTGAGTTCGAAAGCGACACGGTCAACGGCCCGATGGCCCCGGCCACGAAGCGTTGCTTGCCGTCCTGGTTCGCGACGCGGTCGGCCCATTCCCGGCACTGGCGGGCGGAGACCTCGTTGATCTCCCACGCGAGATCGTTGAGGAACTTGTCCTCGATGATCTTTTGGTAGAACGCCGGGTCCTTGCGACCGCCGTGTTCGCGCGGGTCGTCGACGAAGAACTCGCTCTGGCCGATGCTCGTGGCGGAAAAAGTGTTCGTCTCAATGATGTCCGCGCCGGCTTCGAGAAAGCGCCGGTGGATGTCGCAAATCATCGCCGGCTGCGTGATGGAGAACAGGTCGCCGTTGTTGAGCAGGTCCTTCTTCGAGTCCGCGAAGCGCGTGCCGCGGATGTCCGCCTCTTTCATCCCGTAGGTGCGGATGGTCGTGCCCATCGCGCCGTCGATGATGACGATGCGCTCGGTCAGGAGTTTGCGAAGGCGTTCGGCGTGGGCAGCTCGGCTCATAATATCAGATCAAAAGACGACGTAATGTGGGGATTGGCGAACTGGAACTCAAGGCTGGCGGACGACGTGGGGCGGACACTCTTGTCCGCTTTGAGGAACTGGCGTGGCGGTGGTTGGGGACAGGAGTGTCCCCATTACGAGGGCTTGAGGAACACCACCTTCACGCCTGCCTTCTTCTCCTCGGGCTTGTTGAACGCATCCATCAAGGTCGGCGGAGCGGCGGCGGCCGGTTGCGCGGCGGGCGCGGGCGCTGCAGTTTTGCCCACCGGCGCGAGGGCTTCGCGGAGTGCCCCTTCCACAAGTGACGTGCAATGCACCTTGGTCGGTGGCAGCGGCCCGAGGTCTTTGGCGAACTCCTCGCCGCACATCGCGAGTGCTTCTGAGGCGGTTTTGCCCTTGATGAGTTCCATCGCAAGGCTGGCGGCGGCGATGGCCGTCTCGCAGCCGAAGGACTGGAAGCTGGCGCGGTCAATGACCTTGCGCCCGCCCTCTTCCTTGAACTTCACCCACACGCGGAGCATGTCGCCGCAATCGGCGTTACCCACGGTGCCGATGGCGTCGGCATTCGGTAGCTCGCCCATGTTCTGCGGGTTGGCCATGGCGGCGGTGACGCGGGATTGAAAGTCGTCAGTCATGTGCAGTCAGAATTTTGCCAATGTCATCTGGCGTGACTATCCGCCCAAAGTCGCCGCAATCCAAGTGCAACTGTCTGACAACCGAGCAGCCCGTTGCCATATCGACCATTACTCCTTCCAGAAGAATGATTCCTGCGGGGCCTGATATTTCACGGCGAGGTGCGGGGTAGCGAGCCGTTGGCCGCCGGTCCCGCGGCTGTGCATGGCGGCGGCGAGGATGCCGCTGGTCAGCAGCGTGCGTTCGATGGGATACGGGGCCTTGCCCGTGAGAAACATCCGTTCAGCCTGCGCCATGAGCGCCGCCGAATAGACGACATTGGGGTTGGGCGGCAGGTAGAAGAGCGTGGACAGGGGTTCGGCCCGGCCCTTTAGGCGGGCGGCGAAGGTGAAGTCGCTGACGAGTCCGTTTAGGAGGAACATGGTGGCACGCAGGCCGTCACGATACTCAATGCGGTAGGCAACGGGGTCTTTGACGAAGGCGCGCATCTGCGCGGGCGTGGGGTAACGATGACTGCCGTTTGGCGGTTGAGCCAGGGTTTGGGTGCGTGCCAGGCAGGCGGCGAAAAGTTCCGGGTTCCAGCCGCCGGCGTTCCATGAACCGCGTTCCATCGCCTGCCAGACGGCGTCGCCGCGCAGAGCTTGGACGGTCTGCACGCCGGTTTCGCCACCGCGCCGGCGCTCTGCCATGCATTGGATGACTTCGAGGGCGTGAAAGTCGTAGCTGTCCACGCCACCGTAGGCCACGCACATGGCTTCCTCGAGGTCGGCGCCCACGGACATGTCAATGGCAGGCATGCGCCAGGTGACGGGGAGCGAGGAGCCGGCAAGCAACGGAAACTTCAGCTCCCGCGAGAGTTTGACCATTTCCTGCGCCCAAGTCCATTTCCACGAGAGGTGTTTGTCGTTGAAGACCGGCGCGGTGCGACCGTCGGCGCGGTAGACATCGGTGATCTGTTTGAAGAGCTCGTAGCGCGGGTATTGGGTTTGCCCCAGTTCGTTCCGAGTGTAATTGCCGTGTTCGCCGATGAGCAGCACGGCGTCGACGGCCAATCGGCTGCCGCCGCAGCGCAACGCCTCGGCAACCGTCGGATAAATCGTGAAGCCAAATTCCTTGGCGCGGTCGCGGCTGAGGTCGTTGGCGGGAGTCTGATCAACGTAGGCGGAGACGACCTGCAGCGGCGGACGGTGCCAGCGGCCCTTCACCGGGTAGCCGTTGAGGAAGCGTTCCGCCATGTGCCACGCGTGCGAGTGATAGCGCCATTCGGTGGTGACAACGGCAAGGCGCCTGGGACGAGTGGCTTCGGCGGCAAAAGCCGGCAGGCCGGTAGCCGTGGCGGATACTCCAGCGGCGACGGTGGCGAGAAAATCACGGCGGGAAGGACGCGAGGCGGTGGTCATGTGATGATCAAATACGGCGGAAAGCAGCAGGCCATTCAGTCGGCGTGAACTCGGCGATTGACGCCACACCGCCGAGTCGCAAGCTCGGGCGCATGACCAACCGCCCATTTCTCACGCTGGCCTTTGCGCTCGCGATGCTTTTCACGCTGCTTCCGTCGCGGCTCCAGGCCGAGCATGAGGGCAAGGTGCAGATCCTCATCCTGGGGGACAGCACGGCGGAGGGCAGCATCCCGCGCAAGCTCGTGAAGGAAGGTCCGCACCTCGAAGACATCATTCGTCAACTGCTCGCCGCCGAAGGCGATCTGCCGCCCTGCAACGTCATTAACCTCGCCTTGAGCGGCGAATACATCCAACGGCTGGTGGACTCGGGCCGTTACGAGAAGCTCGCATCGAAGCTGCCCGGCCTCGACTACATCTTCATCCGCTACGGGCTGAACGACCACGCCCGGCGCGAGGACTTCGTGACCAACTTCCCGAAGGACTTCCACGCGCTGCTCGCCCGGCTGCGGAAGGATCATCCCGCAGCGATGCTGATTCCGATGACGGTGATTCCCTACTTCGACCCGCTCACGAGCGAGAAGGTCAACGCGCTCATCCGGCAGGTCGCGGAGCAGGAGAAGCTAAAGCTGTTCGACATCTACCCGCGCTACGCCGCCGAGCTGGAGAAGGGGCCGAACATGCTGAACTACCGCCGCTTTCCGCTCGCGAAGATTCCGGAGAAGCTCCAGGAGTTTGCCAAGCCCTTCGCCAGCGGCACGCCGCCCACGGTCATCGTCATGGACAACCGCCTCGACGCGCACTTCGGCCATCTGCCCGGCTGGTTCAGCGACCGGCATCCGAACCTCGCCGGCTACCACGTCATTGGCGATGAGACGGCGAAATTCCTCGCGCCCATCCTGCGCGAGCGGAAGGCGAAGGGAAAGTAGCCGTCAGCCCAACCATAATTCCCGCGAAGGCCGCCGCCCGGCCAGCGTCGAAGTCCCCCAAATGAACCACTTCACGTCCCCTGCCCTGCTGCTCACGTTGCTACTGACGGCCGCTGCCTCCGCCCAGGAATGGACCCGCTTCCGCGGGCCGAACGGCACCGGCATCAGCCACGCGAAGACCATTCCGACCAAGCTCACCGACGCTGACCTGAACTGGCGCGTCGAGCTGCCGGGCGTGGGCCATTCCTCGCCGGTGTTGTGGGGCCAAAAGCTGTTCGTGACCACGTGTGACAGCCGCAGCGGCGGCATCCGCGTGCTGTGCCACGACGCGAAGACCGGGAAGCAGCTCTGGCGGCACGACTTCAAACAGGCGCCCTTCACCCCGCACAAGTTCAACAACTTCGCCGCCGCCACGCCGGCCGTGGATGCCCGGCACGTTTACGTCATCTGGAACGAGACGGAGCACTTCAAGCTCGCGGCGCTGGACCACGCGGGAAAGGTCGCGTGGGAACGGGACTTTGGGCCGTTCGTGAGCCAGCACGGCTGCGGCATCTCGCCCATCGTCCACAACGGCCTGGTCATCCTCGGCAACGAACAGGACAACGCCAAGAACGTGAAGGACTCCACGCGGACGGGCGAAAGCTTCATCGTGGCGGTGGACGCGCGCACCGGCTCGACAGTCTGGCAGACGCCGCGCAACAGCGCCGTCGTCGCATACTCCACGCCCTGCCTCTACGAGCCCAAAGGCGGCCCGGCCGCGCTGATCTTCAACAGCCAGGGGCATGGCATCTACGCGCTCGCGCCGGACACGGGCAAGGTGCTGTGGGAATACGACAAGGCGTTCACCATGCGGAGCTGCAGCTCGCCGCTCATCGCGGGCGACCTCATCTTCGGCTCGTGCGGCAGCGGCGGCGGCGGCAACTACCTCACCGTCGTGAAGGCCGGCGATGGCAAGGCCCGGCCCGCCGCGCTGGCCTACCAGATGAAGAAATCCGCGCCCTACGTGCCTACCGGCGTGGTCGTCGGCGAACTGGGCTGGTTCATGAGCGATGCGGGCGTGCTGACCTGCCTGCACACGCCCACGGGCGACATCCGCTTCCAGGAGCGCGTGGGCGGCAACTTCTTCGGCTCGCCCGTGTGGGTGGACGGCCGCATCTTCGCCGTCTCCACCGCCGGGGAAATCGTCGTGGCCGAAGCGGGTGAGAAGTTCAATGTCCTGCACCGCCACGCGCTCAAGGAACTCTGCCACTCCACGCCCGCCGTCGCGCTGGGCCGGATGTTCATCCACACGGAGAACCACCTCGTGAGCCTCGGCGGGGCGAAGTAAGTGAGCCGGTTGGAGGGGCAGCTTAGTTTCAACCCGGCAGCCCGAGCTTTTTCCGCCCTTCCTGCGTCAGGCGGTTCGAGTTCCAGCCGGGGTCCCACGTCTGCTCCACCAGCACCTTCTTCACGCCGGGCACTTTCAAGAGCCGCTGTTGCACGGGCATCGAGTTGCCGCCGGAGCCGAAGGCGAAGTAGCCCAACCGCGGCCGGCCGCGATGCGGCATCGCCATCAGCACGTGGACGGTCTCGCCGCGCACGCGCAGGTCATAGACGAGGCCAAGGTCCACGACGTTGATGCCAGCGGTGTAAAGCTGCTCGTCCTTGCAGTCGCGGAGCGCGTCCCACAGCGCCTGCTTGGGGATGGGGCTTTCGCCCGCCTCACCGGGGCGTGCGAGGCGACCGGGCTGCTCCTTCGCGGCTTCACCGCGCGGCAGCTCGCCGGGCGACGGCTGCATGGGATTTGTAAGCCGGTGTCGCAGCTCCTCCAGTTGGCGCGGGCCGTCGGCAGCCGTAAACGGCAGCGCGGCATACGCGTTTTTCTGCCACAGCACCGCGCCGGCCGGCACCTGCTTCACCGGCAGCGGGTAGCGGCTCCAGAGCTGGCCGTGCGACCGGTAGAACAACTGCGGCGAGCCGTTGTGCTTGAGCTCCGGCAGGCCCTCCGCACGGTGTTCGAGGAAGAGCGCCACGAACGAGTCGCGGTTCTGCGGGTTCGCGAAGCCGATGGCCCACAGGTTCTCGCGCGACGCCGCGTCCGGCGGGCCGGTGCGGAGCTTGCCGTCCGGGCCCATCCAGAGGATTTCCGTGAACGAATAGCCGGAGAACACCCACTCGTCATCGCGCAGCGCGGGCGCCTCGAACTCCTTCAACGCGCGCATCGAGCCTGATTTGTGAAACCACGGCAGGCCCGCGTAGAAGCGGTATTCCACGTCCACGTGCAGCCGCGCCGGCGTGAAGACCGGGTGCACCGGCGAGCGCGGCAGGCCCCAACGCCGCACGATGGTCGCCAGCGGCCCGCGCACGACCTCGTAGTCCGGGCACGTCTCCCACAGCGTGATGCGGAATTTCTGGAAGTGGCCCGACGCCGCGTAGTCGTGCGCCCAGTCAATGCACGGCGGCTCGCCGTGCCCTTCGCCACCCGCGAACAGCTCGACGCCGTGCTCGCGCTTCAGGCTCAGGCGTTCGAGCTGGCCCATCTGCCGCGAGAGCGACGCCTTGTAATGCTCATTCTCAATGTCCAGCGCGAAGCCCTCGCCGCGCGTCTCCAGGTCCGTCGGGTAGGCGGGCAGCTCCGCGTCGGGATTGCCGAAGAAGACCAGATACGTCTGCCGCTGGTGCATCGTGCCGCCGGCCATGAACAGCGCCTTCGCCAGCCGCTCCGTCCCGCGCCGCACTTCGCCGAACACCTGGCAAGGAACCTCGCGCAGCACGCCGTCCGCCACGCGCGCGACACGGATTTCTCGCGCCAGCGACGCAACGTGCTCCGCCGGGAAACTCAGCAGCAACTCGACCGGCTCCGGCGACCGCTCCAAGCCCAGTGGCTCGTCGAGATGGACGGTCTTGAAGAACCGCCACCCCGCCGCCCAGTTCCGCCACGCGGGCGGCAGCGACGCGACGGCCTCAAACCGCGCAGCCGGCATGAGCGGTTTGCCGGGACTCTCCTCCTCGTGCTGCGCCTGAATCGCCGAGTCGCGCAGCGAGTGCGTGAGCGCGCGGGCGGTGCGGAAATCACGCCGCTTCCAGGCGGCTTCGAGCAGGCGGAGCTTCTCCTCGAAGGAGTCGGTGCGGTCGGCGTGAGTGGTTTCGGGCATTTCGATCAAAAACAAGAGGCTGTGGCAACCCAGTTAGGCTCAGTCACCCCAGCTCTCATCAACAATAACTTGGCCCTTGATGGTATACTCGGCTCCCATGTCTCCCCACGACGCACCGTCAAACCACGAAACTGAAAAAGTCCCGTCTTTGGCGAACTCGCGCACGTCCACCGAGTATTTCTCCCCGTCATCAAGCTTGCCATCACTCCACTCACTTAACCCCTTCTCCAGTCTCATCCTCAACTCTGGCATCAGCGACTGCAACGTGGACAAGATGGAATCAAGCTGTGCCTTCGTCGGCAGAATTAACGCAGGCCCAAATGAAATGAACTCCGTGCCGCGGTAGGTAAACCCCCACCACTCGTCATCGCGATGAAACGTGAACTCGATACCCTCAAAGGTAATCTTCGGGTTCGGCCTAGGCGTCTTGGTGAAGAGCCCCATTAACTGAACAACTCCCCAATCGGTGCGCCACCTTCGACGATGCGGTTGGGGCGGCCGGTGAGGTCGGTGGTGGTGGTGTGTTCCCAGTCGATGCCGAGATGGTGGTAGAGCGTGGCGAGGAAATCGCCGGGGGTGCAGGGGCGTTCGGCGGGATACTCGGCGCGCTTGTCGCTGGCGCCGATGATGCCGCCGCCGGTGATGCCGCCGCCGGCCCACAGGTTCGAGAACGCGCCGGGCCAGTGGTCGCGGCCGGGTTGGAGCGTGCCCGCCGCGCCGCTCGCGGGATGCGCGCCGGTGCTACGGTCATAGCTGATTTTCGGGGTGCGCCCGAACTCGCCGGTGGCGACGACCATAACGCGCTTGGCGAGGCCGCGCGCGTGGATGTCTTCAATGAGGGCGGTGAGGGCCTGATCGTAGGCCCAGCAGCGGTAGCGCAGGCCGTTGAAGACGTGGGCGTTGACGGCGTGGTCGTCCCAGTTGTTGCCGGCGGTGCCGCAGAGGGGGCCGTCGAGGTTGCTGTGGATGATTTCGACGCCCGACTCGACGAGGCGGCGCGCGAGGAGGAGTTGCTGGCCCCAGCGGTTGCGCCCGTAGCGGTCGCGCGTGCGGTCGTCTTCCTTCCCGAGGTCGAAGGCGTCGCGGGTTTTGGGGTTGGTGAGGAGCGTGACGGCTTGGGACTCGAACTGGTCGAGCGCGCCGAGTTCACCTTCCTTGTCGAAGGCGCGTTCCAAGGTGTCGAGATTCTGCCGGAGCACGGTGCGGTCGCTGAGGCGACGGGCTTCCGTGGCGCTGGTCTGGCCGACGTTGGGGACGGAGAAGTCGGGGCGGTTAGGGTCGCCGTTGATGGCGAAGGGCGCATAGGCGCTGCCGAGATACGCGGGGCCGGCGTAGCCGCCTTCGATGGAGTTGATGGCGCAGTAGTTGGGGACGGGGCTGGTGCGGGGGTTCTTGGAGCGGAGGTAATTGGCCACACACATCCAGTCGGGATACTTGGGCGCGGTCTTGTCGCGCTCATCGGGGTCGCCGGTGAGCATCCGCAGATGGCCGGCGGGATGGCCGCCCGAGCGGTGCGTGAAGGAGCGGACGAGGGTGAACTTGTCGGCCATCTTGGCGTGGAGCGGGAGCAGCTCGGTGATGTTCATGCCGGGGACGTTCGTGGGAATCACTTTGAACGGCCCGCGATACTCCGCGCCGCTGTCGGGCTTGGGGTCGTACGTGTCAATGTGCGAGAGCCCGCCGATAAGCCAGACCATGATGACGGCGGTGCGTTCCTTTTGCGGCTTGGCGGCATTCTCGGCGCGCAGACGCATTAGGCCGGGCAGGCTAAGCGTGGCAAAGCCCGTGAGGCCAACGCTCATGAAGCCGCGGCGGTTGAGGGGGCCGGCGCAGCGCAGCGGGGACTGGGAGGAGGGATTCATGAGTCTGGAGATTGTGACGCTGGGTAAAGAGACGCCCGGCTAGCCGGTTAATTCGCTGATGGGGTTGCCGCCGTTGACGATGTGCGTGGGCCGCCCGCTGAAGTCCTTGATGGTGGCGCGCTGCCAGTCGAGGCCGAGATGGTGGTAGAGGGTCGCAAGGAAATCCGCCGGCAGACAGGGCCGCTCGGTGACTTCCTCGCCGCGCCGGTCCGTCGCGCCGATTACGCCGCCCATCTTGAAGCCGCCGCCGGCCCACAGGTTTGTGAAGGCCTGCGGCCAGTGGTCGCGGCCCGGTTGCAGCGTGCCCGCCGGCCCGCTGCCATCGCCGCCGCCGGTGCTGCGGTCAAAGGAGATTTTCGGCGTGCGGCCAAACTCGCCCGTGACGACGACCAGCACGCGCTGGTCGAGGCCGCGCGCGCAAATGTCCTCGATGAGTGCGGACACGGCGCGGTCGTAATTGCCCATGCGGAAGCGCAGCACATCGAAGATGTGATGGTCCACCGCGTGGTCGTCCCACACGCCGGTGCGCCCGCAGAGCGGGCCGGTCAACTGGCTGGTGACGATTTCGACGCCGGCCTCGACGAGGCGGCGAGCGAGGAGAAGTTGCTGGCCCCAGCGGTTACGTCCGTAGCGGTCGCGCGTGCGGTCGTCTTCCTTGCTGAGGTCGAAGGCGTCGCGGGTGCGGGGGTTGGTGAGCAGGGAGAGGGCTTGCGATTCGAACTGGTCAAGCGCGCCGAGTTCACCCGCGCGGTCGAAGGAGCGTTCCAACGTGTCGAGGCTTTCGCGCAACGCGGCACGGTGGCCGAGGCGGCGGGCTTCCCCGGGACCGGCGAGACCGAGATTCGGCACCTCGAAGCGCGGCTGACTAGGGTCATCGGCGATGGTGAAGGGCGAATAAGCGTCGCCGAGAAAAGCGGAGCCGGTGTAATCGGGCGTGGAGCTGGCGCAGATGTAGTTCGGCAGCGGATTCGTCCGCCGGCCCTCCTGCGCGCGCAGGTAGTGCGCCACGGACATCCAATCGGGCAGGCGCGGCTTGGGTTTGTCGCGCGTGTCGGGGTCGCCGGAGAGGAACTGCATTGAGCCGGCAGGATGGCCGCCCGCCGTCTGCTTCATGCTGCGGATGAGCGTGAACTTGTCGGCCAGCTTGGCGTGCATCGGCAGCAGCTCTGTGATGTGCGTGCCGGGGACGTTGGTGGGAATGGGATTGAACGGGCCGCGATACGCGCTGCCGCTGTCGGGCTTGGGGTCGTAGGTGTCGAGATGCGTGAGGCCGCCGGGCAGCCAGACCATGATGACCGCGGTCTTTTCCTTCCGGGCGGGCGCGGCGGCGGCGCGAAGTCGCATCAGCCCGGGCAAACTCAACGCACCAAAACCCGCCAGCCCCACGCGCATGAACTCCCGCCGGGTCAACGGCCCGGGGCAGTGAAGCGGCGAATTGGAGCCTGGGGTTGAGTGCCTCATTTCTTCTCCACCGGCAGCACACGGACGCGAATCGGCTCCGAAACCAAGATGTCCGCGATGTCCTTCGGCGCGGCGTCGGCGGTCGCGGCCTTAACCTTGTTTACGGCGGCGGTCTTCGCGGCCTCGGCGGCTTTCAGTTTCTCGGCGGCGGCTTTCGCGGCGAGCTCGGCGTCGGCACGCTTTTCGGCGGGGGCAGTGTTGACGGCGTCGGCCAGTTTCTTGGCCTCAGTGGCAAGCGTGGCGGCTTCCTGCTCGGCTTTCTTTTGCGCGGCTTCGGCCAACACGACTGCGCCGGGGTTGTTGCGATACTTCACCACGTAGCCGCTGTAGAGCGCGAGCGTGTGCTCGCCGGGCGCAGGCTTGAGCGTGGCGAGGTCGAGCACGAGGTCGGCGGTCTCGGTCTTCGGGGAAATTTCCAGCGGCTTGAGTCCGGTGAAGCCGTTGCCGTAGGCGCGCAGGCGAATCTGGCCGGAAATCTCGCTGCGCCACGCGAGCTTCAGCGGGATGGTGAGCTTCGCGTCGGCCTTCGCTTCCCAGACTTTCGGCTCACGCGCGGCGACGCTGATGGGCGCAGGTTCGGCGTCGGTCACGGACACGGGCACGTCGGCCATGAGGCGCGGCTTCGGGATTTCACCGCTGGCATCGCGCACGGGCCAAGCCTGCGAGGCGAGGTGAACGGGGCGTTCGACGGTCGCGCCGTTGACTTGCGCGCGGCCAAACAACTTGGCGAAGCCGAGCGAACGCGGCGCTTTCTCGTCAGCCGATACGATGAGTTTTCCATGCGCCTGGCCGGCGGTAATTTTGATGCCCGCCGCCGTCACGCCCGTGGGCAGGCCGGTCATGCCCAGTTCGATGTCGCCGTCGAAGCCATCGCGCCGCACGACCGCGACCTCGAAAGCCATGCTCGCGCCGGGGCGCAACGCGATGGGTTTGGAGACGGCGTTGCGGTCGCCGTTGCGCAGCTCCATGTGGATGGCCCAGCCAGTGAGCGCGAAGTCCGGCACCGCCTTCCGCACGAGCAGCCGATAGACATTCGCCGCGTCGCTGCGCGTGCCACCGAAGAGGTCGCGCACCTGCAGACGATACGTGCCGTCCTCCTTGATTTCCAACTTGCCGAGCGGGTCGGCGGAACCGGCGTTGTAAGGCGGGCCGTCGTAGGAATAACCGTTGCTCGACGGCTTCATCGGCGCGGGGATGTCGCCAAACTCCGCGACGTCACTCAGCGTTTCCTTGCCGCCTTCCACGGTGACGCGCTGCACGAGGACGAACGGGTCGGTCGGCAGGCCCAGCCGCTCGGACGCGACTTCCACCCACCAGACCTCGCCCTTCTTCGCGGTGAACTCGAACGTGTCCACGTCCGCCGCCGGGTAAAACGCGCCGCTGATGTCGCAGGGCAAGGTGATTTTCTGCGCCTGTTTGGCTTCGTTGTTCGGCTCGGTCTCGGCGGTCTTCGCGAGGCCAAAGTCCGCCGCCGGGTTCCACGAAAACGCGCTCACCGCCCGCGTCGCAGGCTGACGGGGAACGGACGCACCGGCGGCAACCTCCTGCAACGCGAGCCGGTAGAAATTCTCCGCGCCGCCCTTGAAGGTGAGGCTGTGAACCTTGGGGAAAAACTTCCCGTCGGCGGGCGCGGTGAAATCCAGCAGGCCACTGGTGCGGTTGACGACGAGGTCGCGACCCTGCGCGTCCGCGACGATGAGCACGGGCGTGAGCTTGGAATCCACGCCCGTCGTGGCACACTCGATGGCGAGGCGCTGGCCCTTCGTGGCGGTGAAGGCATAAAAATCCACGGCGCGGGCGGAGGTGGCGGCGTTGCAGACGGAGTTGAGCTTCAGCTCCAGCGCGCTTTCGAGCGAGGTGTTCGGCTTGGTGCGCGTGACTTCCGTGAGCTTGGTGACACTGAACACGCGCGCGGACGAAACGCCCAGCCGGCCGACGAACCGCGCGTCATGCACGCCGACGGGCGCATCCGGCGCGATGGTGACGAGAAACTGGTTCGGCGCACCGGCCTTGGGCTTCGCGGTGATTTTTGGGTTGGAGAAGAGGAGTTCCGTCACGTCCTCCAGCACTTCGCCGGTAAGCGTGACCTCGACCGTGGTGCCCACCTGCCCGCCCATCGGCGTGATGGTGAGCAGCCGTGGCGTGGGCAGGATGACGGACTGGGCGAGGGCGGAAGTCGCCAGCGCGGCGGCGGCGAGGAGGTGGAGAAGTGGCTTCATGCGGAAATGTCGGAGAAACGTGGCCGGGTGTTCGAACCAACCAATGGAGCGCACGGCCCCAGCGGGGCCGAACATGGGTAGCTGTGGGTGAAGTTCGCGCAGCGAACGCAACCCACGGACTAGGACCGAGAATGCGAACAACCGCGTAGCGGTTGAACCATCGAGCGACGGGCGTTGAGTTCCACCGCTGCGCGGTGACGTCGCGTTTACATGCGACCGCGGGTTCCACTCGCAAAGTCTCGCTTCACCCACGGCTACTCCTGTTGGGCTGCTACGCAGGCAGTCGCCAGACGAGCGCCAAGACTTCTTTGATTGGGTTGCGAGCGACGACTGCATCTCAGTGGTTGTAGAGAAATTCCTTCGTGTTGATGAGCGCCCACAGGAGGTCTTCGTAGGCGAGGCGGCGGGCTTGCTCGGGCGGAAGGGGCTTGCCGGCGGCGTCCTCGCGCGGGCGGGCGAGATACTCTTCGGCGACGGCTTGCTCGTGCGACATCGGCTCGCGGCCGAAGGCGGCGAGATACAGTTCGCGGATTTTCTGGGGTTCAGGCTTGGCTTCTTTCGCCAACCGCTCGGCGCGACCACCGCTCGTGGTGAGCTTGGCCTTCACATCGGCCGCGTTCATCAGGTGGAGGCTTTGCGACAGGCTCGGTGAACTGGCGCGTTCGCACTCGCAGACGCTCGCGGACTCGGGCCGGCCGAAGACTTTCAGAAACGGCGAGCTGCGGTTGTAGCTGTTGTCGGGCAGCGCGATGGCCCGGGTGCCGGCCGGCAGGTCCGCGAAGTCCGTGCGCGCGCCGGTGAACTGGTCCACGGCGTCGAGCAGCACTTCGGCCTGCATCCGGCGCGGGTAGAAGCGTGAGAAGTTCTGCGTGTCCACGCCATTGTGCTGGTTCGGCATCGCGCTCAACTGGTAGGCCGAGGACTGCGCGATGACGCGGACGACGGCCTTCAAATCGTAGCCGCTGTCCACAAAATGCTTGGCCAGCGCGTCAAGCAGCTCGGGGTTCGACGGCGGGTTCGTGTCGCGAATGTCGTCCTCGGGCTCGATGAGGCCGCGCTTGAAGAAGTGCTTCCAGTAGCGGTTCACGAGCGACTTCGCGAAGAACGGATTCGCCTTGTCACCCATCCAGTCGGCGAGGCGCAGGCGCGGGTCGTCGTCGGGCGGGATGTCCAGGGTCGGCGCGCCGAGGCCGGCGGGCTTCACGGGCTGCTTGGTTTTCTTGTTCTCCGTCTGAGCCATGCCGCGCTTGTGGAAGATGACATCCTCGCCCGCGGTCGCCGTGGGCTTGCGGCCAATCTGACTGAAGAACGCCGCCATGCTGTAGTAGTCGTGCTGGCTCCAGCGCTCGAAGGGATGATGATGGCACTGTGCGCACTGCATCCGCACGCCGAGGAAAAGCTGCGCGACGTCTTCAAGCTGCTCGGTCGGCTGCTTCACGCGCTTATACCAGGCGACGGGCGGGTTGTCCGCGATGGTGCCGGTGGCCGCGAGCAACTCGCGCACGAGGCGGTCGTAAGGTTTGTTCGCCAGCAGGCTGTCGCGCACCCACGAATGGAAGGCGAAATTCGCCGTGATGTCCTTCGTATCGTCGCGCTTGTTCTTCAGCAACGCCGTCCACTTGTTCGCGAAGAAGTCCGCGTAGTCGGGGCTGGTGAGCAGCGCGTCCACAAGCTGGTCGCGCTTCGCGGGGTCCTTGCTCACAAGAAAAGCCTCGGCCTCCGCCGTCGTGGGCAGGCGGCCCGCGATGTCCAGCGAGACGCGGCGCAGGAACGTGGCGTCGTCGCACACCGGCGAAGGCGGGATGCCGAGCTGCTTCAAGTTCGCGAAGACGTGCTGGTCAATGAAGTTTCGGTTGGGCGGCAGATGCTTCACCGACGCGCCGAGCGGAACCGAGACGTTGAACACGGCGGCCTTGTCCTGATACCGCACCATCACGGCGACGTTGCCCGGCTGGTCGGAGATTTTCACGCGGCCCGCCTCGGAGGCTTCGGCCATGTTGCGGTCATTCGCCTCGTAAAGCGCGATGGCCGTGACGTCGCGGGATTTCCCGTCGGAGAAGCGGGCGGTGACTTTGAGCTGCTGATCGGCCTTGGGCTTGAGCGTTTTCTTGGCGGGCTGCACGTCGAGCGCCACGAGTTTCGGCGCGGTGGCGAGGTCGTTCGGCGTGCCCTGCTGAAGCCACGCGCGGAGAATGCGGTAGCCTTCGGAGCTGGGTTCGAGCCGCAGGCCGCCGCCGTGCGGGACGACGTTCGCCGCCTTCATGAGCAGGAGGCTTTGGTCCGGCGACGCCGCGAACACGCGCCGCCCGCGTGCTTCCTTCACGAGGTGCTCGTAATCCTCCTGCGGTTCGAAGCCGAGCAGCGAAAGTTGGAAACCGTTCTGTCCCTGCCCGGCCTTCGCGTGGCACGCGCCCATGTTGCAGCCCGCCTTGGTCAGCACCGGCACGACGTCATTGACGAAGCTTACGGGGCGGGACGCGTCTGCCGCGCCGGCTGCGAGCGGCAGACCCGCGAGGACCGCGAGCCAGCTGCGGTGCTTCTGCTGCCAAACCCGGAATGATGTCATCATGGGCACGAAATTCAGATGACTTGCGCCCGGGGGTTCTTCATTCGCATTGGGGAAAACGCGCTTTCTTCCGCGCCGAAATCGCCTTGGTCAGGACTGCCCATTCTTTGCCCGCGCGCCGCCAAGCGAGGGCCGCCAGCGGACGGTTCGCTTTGAGCAGTTACAGCGCAGCGGGATGGGAAGGCCGGCGCGACGCTCCGAAAACGGCTCCCGCAGGTGCGCGCCGGAGCGGCGCACGGTGAGGGCCAAGAACCATTCACGCTTATGTATCCGAACTGTGGCCCCGAACACCTCGGCGCGAACCTCGAAGACGCATCGCGCTACGCCAGCCGGCGTGAGTTCCTCAACCGCGTGGGCACCGGCTTCGGCGCGCTCGCACTCGTGGGACTGCTGCGCGACGAACTGGTGCCGTCCGCCGGCGCACAAAGCGCCGGTGGTTTGCTTGCCCCCAAACAGCCCCACCACGCCGCCACCGCCACGCGCGTGTGCCACATCTACCAGAGCGGTGGTCAGGCGCATCAGGACACGTGGGACCCCAAGCCCGGGCTCGCGACCGCCACCGAGTCGGGCGGAGGCCGCAGGTTGCTCGCCTCACCGTTCAAGTTCACGCCCCAGGGCAAAAGCGGCCTGGAGATGAGCGAGGTCTGGCCGGAGTTAAGCAAAATGGCCGACGAACTCTGCGTCATCCGCTCCATGTATACCGCTGCCCCCGCGCACGGGCCGGCCACGCTCATTCAGACCTGCGGCGACTTTCGGCTGCCCAAGCCCTCCGTCGGCGCCTGGGTGGTCTATGGCCTGGGCAGCATGAACCAAAACCTGCCGGCCTACGTGGCGATGAATCCCGGTGGCTTTCCCGGCGAAGGCATTCAGAACTGGCAGTCCGCCTTCATGCCCGGCGCGTATCAGGGCACCTATGTGGACCCGGTGAAGGAACGCATTGACCAGGTCATCGAGAACATCCAGTCCGACCTCGTCAATGCCAAGGATCAACGGGCGCAGCTCGACCTGCTCAGCCGGCTCAACGAGATCCACAAGCAGAAGCGCCAGAACGACGGCGCGCTCGACGCCCGCATCCAGTCCTTCGAGCTGGCCTTCCGGATGCAGACGGATGCGACCGAGGCGTTTGATGTCTCACGCGAGCCGGACTATGTGAAGGAAGCCTACGGACTGACCTCACCCAACCGCACGGTGCAGGCGCAGGCGCGGCAGTTCATCCTGGCACGCCGATTACTCGAGCGCGGCGTGCGCTACGTGCAGGTCTGGAACGGCGGCTGGGACAACCACAACGATGTGAAGGGGGCCGTGGCCCGCGCCGCCGGGAACATTGACAAGCCCATCGCTGCCTTTCTCAAGGACCTGAAGGAGCGCGGGCTGCTCAAGGAAACAATCGTGGCCTCCAGCACGGAGTTCGGCCGTTCCTCAACCGAGGATGGCCCGGGCGGCCGCACGCACAATGCACAGGCGTTCGCCTCCTGGCTGGCTGGCGGCGGCATCAAGGGAGGCATGGCCTACGGCGCAACCGACGAGTTGGGCGCGACCGCCGTCGAGAACAAGGTCAGCGTGCACGAGTTTCATTCCACCATCCTGCACGCGCTGGGCTTTGAATCGGAGAAACTCACCTTCCGCAACAGCGGCCGGGATTTCCGGCTCACGGATGTTTCCGGTGCCCAACCGGTCAAAGCCCTGTTCGCCTGACCTGAGCGCACACAAGCCATCGCTCGTAGAGCCCTGGACGCATCGCTGGTCGTTGCCCTGCTTTGGTGCCGCGGCAGGCGCGTTTTGGGCAGCGCCCCGCCGCGCTTGCATTCCTCCCGGCAGCGGCCCATTGTCCCCGACGCTTTTTATCCGGCGCACCAACCGACGCCACCTTGCTCATGAGTCAACCGACGGAAACTGAATTGGATTTGGAACTGCAACTGCTGCCCGCGTGGGCCAGGCAGGGTGCGGACACGAACCGCTTTGCGAACTATCGCGGCGACGAGGAGGTCCGCGGCGGCGCGCGCAAAGGCCGCGGTGACCGCCCGTTCAGCGACCGTCCGCCCCGCCGCGACGGTCCCGGTGGCGGCCCGCGTCGGGATGGCCCCGGCGGCCCGCGCCGCGAGGGAGGGCCACGCCGAGATGGGCCGCGTCCCGGCCCTGGTGGCGACCGGCGGGACCGCCCGTTCCGCGGTGGCCGCGACCGCGATGACCGCCGCGATGAACCGCGCCGGGAAGCACCCGCAACGCTGCCCGACATTGACGTAAACCTCATGCCCGAGGAAAAGGGCGTCGAAGGTCTGGCCCGCCAGATCAAGCTCACGGGCCGCGCGTATCCGATCTTCGACATCGCGCACCTCATCCTCAAGAAGCCCGACCGCTTCACCGTCACCTTCACCCCCGCCAAGGCCGCCGAAAGCCGGGCCGCACAGGCGCTTTTCCTGTGCAGTTTGGATGACACCCTCTGGCTCTCCGAGGCTGACGTGATGGCGCATCTGCTGCAGCGGCACTTCAACACGTTCTACTCGACCGAGAAAATCGCCGGGGAGGCGCCCAAAGGCACCTACACCTTTGTCGCCCAGTGCGGCATGAGCGGCATCATCCTCGGTCCGCCGAACTACCACGATTACCAGACCAAGCTCCACAAGCTGCACGCCGAGCGCTTCAGCCGGATGCCGTTCGACATGTTCAAGTCACGGGTGAAGATCGTCCGCGACGAGGCCGTGGTGAAGCAGTGGGTGGAGGAAACCAGCTTCAAGACCGAGTTCACCGCGCTCAACGTTCCCGAGCCGCTCAAGTTCACCAAGCGCGAGGAGGTCGAAGCTCACTTCAAGACCACCCACCTGCCCAACCTGGCCAAGCCGGTCGAGACCCACACGCTGCTCGGCGCAAGCGTCGGGAACTGTGCCCCGCCGCTGCGGGCGCTCTTCCGCCGCGCGGTCGAGGATCAGGTGCGCTTCCCGCTCAAGCTGGTCAACGTGCTCTGCACGCAGTTCAGCCGGCACGGGCTGCAATTCTTCAAGGTCAACAAGACGATCACCCATGTGAGCGTGGCGCGGCCTACGTTCCTGGACATGGACGCCACCCCGGTCTCCCCCAGCCTGCGCAAGCTCATCGAGTTCATCAACGCGACGCCCAAGTGCACGCGGCGCAAGATTCTCGAAGCCCTCGCGCCCGCTCCGACGAACATCGCCGTTGCTGCGCCGGCGGATGGCCAGCCTGCCACCCCGCCGCCCGCGCCGGAACCGACCGCCGAGCAATCCGCGATCAACAGCGACCTTCACTGGCTGATTCACCAGGGCCACGTCATTGAGTTCGCGAACGGCCTGATTGAGACGGCCAAGAAGCCCATGCCCAAGCCGGCGCCGGCCCCGCGGCCGGAAGGTGCAGCCAAGCCGGAGCGTGCCCCGCGGGTCGAGCGCCGCTATGTGCCGGTCTTCTCGAGCGTGCCCTTATTGGTTGGCTGATCAGCTGTTACCGCTCTCCCGTGCCGCCCGCCCGCTCTAAGCGCGCGGGCGGTGCAGTTTTCTGCGGACCAATTCCAGCACCTCCACCGCGGCCGGCAACTTGTCTGCCCACAGCACTGCCCAGTAGAGCAAGCTCGTGAGAACGGCTGGCACGAAGACCGCGCCCAGCCTCGCCAGCAGCGTCGCGTGGCCGAATTGACCGTCCCATGCACGGTAGCCCGGCCACGCCAGAAGGCTTACCAAGAGGGTCGCGGCGAGCACGGGCTTGAGGCTGCGCTTTACTTCGGCCAGTTCCAGAGTGCCGAGCTTCTTGCGCAGTGCCCGCAGCAGCAACCAGACATTCAGGCAGGAAGTGATGGTATTCGCGAGGCCAAGACCGGCCTGCCGGAGCGGCTCGATCAGGACGATGGACAGCAGCAGGTTCGCCCCGAGGCAAAAAACGCTGACTTTCATAGGCGTCTGCGTGTCGCCGAGCGCGTAGAAGGCCCGCGCAACGATGTTCACCATCGAGAAGGCGACGAGTCCGGGCGCAAGACATTGCAACGCCAGTGCCGCGCGCTGCGTGGATTCGGGACCGAACGCGCCGCGTTCGAACAGCAGCCGCACGATGGGTTCCGCCAGAAACAGCAACAGCACTGCGGCGAGGCTGTTGATGACGACGAGATACGACAACCCCTGCCCTAGCGTTGCGCGGAACTCGGGAAATTTCTTCTCCGCCGCCAGCCCGGACAGGCTCGTGAGCAGATACGTGGCGAGCGAAATGCCAAAGACGCCCTGCGGCAGCTCCATCAAACGCACCGCGTAGCTGAACGAGGCGACGATGACCGGGTCCACCCAGAACGACACGAGCTGCACCAGCGTCACGTTGAGTTGGAACGCCGCCACGCCGATGATGGCCGGCCCCATCTTGCTCACGACCGCGCGCACGGTGTCGTCCCGCCACGGCGTCACCCACGCGAGCCGGCAGCCCTCGCGCCGGAGCGACGGCAGTTGAAACGCCGCCTGGGCCACGCCCGCGACGAGCACGCCCAACGCGAGCGCGAAGATTTGGTCGTCGAGCTTCCCGCCAAAGTTCGGCGCGACGAGGAACACGCTGGCAATCATCACCACGTTCAAGAGCGCCGCGCCCAGCGCCGGGATGAAGAAGTGCCCGCGGGCGTTGAGCAGGCCCATGAACACCGCCGCGAGACACACCAGTCCCATGTAAGGAAACATCACGCGCAGCAGCTCTAGCATCAGCCGCGTCTTGGCGTCGAACTGCACCGTCGCGAGCGCGATGGATAGGCCCGCCAGCACCAGGGCGATAACCACGGCCGCGAAGACCAGCAGCGCAGACATCACGGCGTTGGCGGCGCGCCACATTTCAACCTCGCTGGCCGTCTTTTCCTTCTCCTTGAAGATGGGGATGAACGCCGCCGTGAGCGCGCCCTCGCCGAGCAGGCGGCGGAAGAGATTGGGAATCGTGAACGCCAGCGTGAACGCACCGGCCACCCAGCCGTCGCCCATGAAGCGGGCGTAAGCCATCTCGCGCACCATCCCCAGCACGCGCGAGGCGAGCGTGGCCGCGCCCATCGCGCCGGAGGACTTGAGCATCTGCGACATGCGCCGCGAGGCTACGGGCTGAGTTCAAAGTTGGGAATTGGGAAAACGTCCAACGCTCAACTTTCAACGCCCAACTTCCAACGGCCGATGGCGTGTCGTTGAACGTTTCCGCCATTGAGTTCTCTGCGCCCCCTCGCGGCCAACTCTTCCCTGTTCTTTTCATGGCGATTCCCCTGCCCCGCTGCTAGCGTGCCGGCAAAACCAAACCGCGCATGACCGAGGAACCTTATCGTTGGCTGGAGGCGGTCGCGAACCGCCGCGAATACGTCCGCGAACAGCTTCGGGACGGCTCGCCCGTCTTCGCCGTCAGCCTGCCCGACGGCATCCTGCTGCTGGGCGTGGGCGCGGGCCGCTCGAAGGTGTTCGAGCTGCACGACCGCCTCGCGCTCGCGGGCCTCGGGCACCCGGCGGACATCGAGAAGGTCCGGCAGGCCGCGATTGATGCCGCGCACCTCGAAGCCTTCACCCGCGCACCCGAGGACGTGAGCCTGCGCCGCCTCGTGAGCTTCGGCCTCAGCCCGCAGCTCAAGCAGAACTTCGAGCAACTCTTCACCGCGCCCACGCTCGTCGAGCTGCTCATTGTCGAGCTGGGCAACGAC
>CAZQEW010000054.1:0-26624 GCA_964591495.1 uncultured Klebsiella sp. | reverse complement strand
GCAGAGGAAAAGATGCTCAAGAGCGAGCAGCACGTGGAGCACGAGTTCTCCGGCGTGCGCACGGGCAAAGCCTCCCCTGCCCTGGTGGAGAACATCCAGGCGGAGGTCTATGGCTCCATGATGCGCATCCGCGAACTGGCCAACATCTCCACGCCCGAGGCCCGCATGCTGATGATCCAGCCGTGGGACGCCGGCAGCATCGGCCCCATTGAGAAGGCGATTCAAAAGGCGAACCTCGGCCTCAACCCCGCCGTGCAGGGCAAGTTCATCCGCATCGTCCTGCCCGACCTCAGCACGGAGCAGCGCCAGAAGTTCGTCAAGGCCGTCAAGCAGATGGCCGAAAATGGCAAGATCGCCATCCGCCAGGTCCGCCGCGACGCGCTCGAAGCCCTCAAAAAGGAGGCCAAGAACGGCGGCGTCTCCGAGGACGAGGTGAAGACTGCCGAGGGCGAGGTCCAGAAGCTCACTGACCAATACATCGCCAAGCTCGACACTCACCTCGCAGCCAAGGAGAAGGAAATCATGACCGTCTGACGGTCACGTTTTCCGTCATGACCCCGCTGCCGCACACGCATTCCTGCTTCGTCTGCGGCGAGTCCAACGCCCACGGGCTGCAACTTCGCTTTCACTCCGACGGGCGGACCGTCCACACCCGCTTCACCCCGGCCGCGGAACACATCGGCTTCAAAGGGGTCACCCACGGCGGCCTCCTGGCCACGGTGCTGGACGAAATCATGGTCTGGGCCGTGGCCGTGGCCTCCCGGCGCTTCGCCTACTGCGCGGAGATGACGGTGCGTTTCCAGCGGCCCGCGCGGCCCGGCGAGGAACTCACCGCGACCGCCGAACTCGTCGCTGACCGGCGCGGGAAAATCTTTGAAGCCCGGGGCGAGCTGCGTTCCCCCGGCGGCGAAGTGGTGGCCACCGCCACCGGCAAGTATCTGCCCATCCCCGAAGCCGAGGTCGCCGGCATGCTCACCGAACTGGTCGGCGACCGCAGCCTGCTGGCGTAGGGACTGGCCTTGTTGGTCTCCTTGGCAACGCAACTCACCGTGGCTGCCTGCGCGTGGCAGGCCCCGCTGGGCGGCAGGCGGGCGCGTTCTCAGGCGGAATTGAGCTGGCGGGCGAGCAGTTGCCACACGCGTAGAGCTTCCGTGGCACCCCAGGCTTGGGCGTCGC
Source organism: uncultured Klebsiella sp. (assembly GCA_964591495.1). GTDB lineage: Bacteria > Verrucomicrobiota > Verrucomicrobiia > Limisphaerales > SXTU01 > SXTU01. Next base: position 25,448 of record CAZQEW010000054.1, on the reverse strand, counting down.
AGCCGCGCTGGGTGTGCGGGGCGTCGCCGTCCACGATTTCGGGGAGGTGGCCAACACAGCCGGTGGCGAGCAGATCGCTCGCGCTGCCGAGGTAGGCACGCGCAGCGGCGATGGCTTCCGGCGCGTGGCCGTGCGCACAGACGAGGGCCTCGCAAAAGCTCGGGAAGGTCCAGGTCCAAGCGGTGCCATTGTGGTAGGCGGGCTTGCGGCGCGTGTCCTCGTCGCCTTCATAGCGGCCCCAGTAGGGATTGGCCGGGTCGTTCAGCAACTGGCCGTGTGCACCGTGAATGGGCAGCGGCGGCGTGACCGGCAACGGCGCGAGCGAGCGCAGCGCGCCGGGCACGACGAGGTAGCGCGCGGCGGCGTCCACGGTGCGGCGGGCGCGCTCGCCGGTGGTGCGGCCGGGGCTGATCGGGAAGAGGCAGTTGCTACGGAGGGCTTCGTCGCGCACCGCGTCGCGGGCGGGGACGCCAGGCGACGCGAGGAGGCAGTCGGCGAACCAGCCTTCGTCCTCCAGCCAGAAGAGTTCGTTCAAGGAAGCCTCCGCGCGCGCAGCGAGGTCGGCCCACGCCTCGCCCTCCGTCGCGACACCCAGCCGGTCGAGCTGGCGGAGGAGGCGGATCCAGAGCGCTTGGATCTCGATCGGGTAACCCTCGCGCGGCGTGCCGGCGGGGTAGTTCGTATCCATCCACGTGAAGTGGCTCGGGCTCCACACGAGGCCGCTGGCGGTGTCCACGCGGATGCCATTGGGCGTGCCGCGCAGGTAACCTTCCGCGATGCACCGCAGCACATCCGCCAGCGTTCGGCCGGCCGCGTCCACGGGCGTGGAATAGATTGCCGGTCGATTGCCGCTGGCGGATTCGGTGGCGGCGAAGTCCTCGCACACGACGCCGAACCACAGCGGGGCGTCGCTCGTGTCGCGGTTGCTGGCGTCGTCGCCATGAATGGCGTTGGGGAGGGTGCCGTTCTCGGCAAAACGGCCGAAGGTCACGAGGATTTGCCGCACCTCGTCGTGCAACCCGGCGGCGAGCAGGCCGCGCGCGCAGATGAGCGTGTCGCGCCCCCAGTCGAGGAACCATGGGTAGCCCGCGATGACGGTTTTGCCGGCGTCCCGCCGCACGACGTAGGCCCGGACGGCGCGCTGAAGCTGTGCGGAGAAGGACGGCGGGGCGCTCACTCCAAGGGCCGGAAGCTCCAGTGCGCCCGGGTCAACGACCGCGTCAGCTTCCGCGCTGGCGGCGAGGGTCACGGCGCGGCCTTGAGGTAACGGCAGTTCAAACCAGCCGGGGCTGAAGGCATCGCCTGAGCCTTGCTGGCCGCGCGCGGCTTCGTTCGGATGCGGCAGGTTCACGGACCATTCGCCCGCGTGGTGGTAACGGCCCGCGTCGGCCCAGACCTTCAACTGCCGGCTCGCGTCGGGTGTGAAGGCGAAGCCGGCAAGGCCCTGGAGCGGGTGCGAGTTCGCGCCGAAGTGATGTTCGCTGCCGGGGTTGCGCTGAGTCTCGCAATGGAAGCTGCGGTCCTCGATGTCGAGCCGGACGGTGAGGCTCACGGTGCATTCCGGCGGCAACGCGCGGCCCAGCGCGGGCGCGTGCGGCGGGCGCACGAAGCGCAGCAACGTCGTGTTCTTGCCCGGCACCATGTCGACAAGCAGGTGAATCTCCACGGCGCGGCCATCGCCGGCGTTGGCCACGAAGCGCCACTGCGCAGGCGGGCCGGGCGTGAAGGCCACGAGATTCTCAGCGTTGAGCGGCGTGATGAAGCCGTCAGCGTTCACCCACGCGCGCAGGCGCTTCACGAAGACATGGCGGTCCACGGGCACGGCGGCGTGCAGGTTCGCACCGAGGACGCAGTCGTATTTGGAGCGGACGGTGCCGAGGTCGGCGCACATTCTCACCATTGCACCAGCGCCGTTGGTAAGGAGGGCGAGCGAGTGATCAGTGATTGGTGAGGAGTGCGGCGGCGGCTCGGCTGGCAGGAAACGAATGGTGCCTGTCGGAGCAGCCGGCGTGGCGGCGAGGCGGTCGAGGGCAAGCGTGGCGTCGCCGGTGAAGGACTGTGGCGGGAAGCCGACGAAGTGGCCTGTGGCGGTGGGGATGGAGTCGGCGTGAAGTGGAAGCAACGGCAACGCGGCAGGTGTAAACGCGCTTTCTCCCTCACCCCGGCCCTCTCCCGCTGGGAGAGGGTTAGGGTGAGGGAGAAGGCGTTCACCAGACTGAAGCGTGACTTTGAACGGCGCGTCATCACGCACGAGCAGCCAGTGGCCGGGCGGGACGAGGAGGACACGGCGAGTGTCGGCCAAAGTCCATTCCACGACGGGCGCGTAGGCGCTGAAGTCGGACGGAGCGCGGCTCCCCGAGCCGCAGCCAGCCGCTTGCGCCGACACGCGTTCGCCATTCGATGAGTCAACTCCGTTCGCGGCTTGCTGCGGCTCGGAGAGCCGCGCTCCGGGGCGATGGATCGCCGCGAGGAACTCCTTCGGGTCCGCATCCACCTGCGCGGCGAGGGCGCGCCAGTTCACGGGGCCGGCGTGCTCGATGGCTTGCCCGTGCGCGAGCGCGGTGAGGGCGAAGGCCGCCTGCGCGCGGGCGCGACGGTAAGCCTCCCCGCTCAAGCCCGCGGGCCGATCCGTGGCGGCGAGGCAATGCGCGGCCCCGGCGCTGAGCGTGAACGTGACTTTGCCGTCGTGGATTTCCCGGCGCGGCAGAAAGCCTTCGGTCTGCGAAAGCAAATCGTATTTCACCGTCTCGGCGGCGAGGTCGAGCGTGAGCTGGTGGTCGCGCTCGGGGTCGGTGTTCACCAGCACGATCACGATGTCGCGGCCGTCCTCGGACTCACGGCGCAGCGCGTAGATGGTGGAGTCACTCGGGCTGATGCGCGTGAGCTTCGCGCCGTCGAAGAACGCCGGATGATCCGCCAGCAGCGCGTTGAGCCGCGCGAGCTCCGCCACGAGGTTCGGCTCCGCGCCCCACGCGAGCGCGCGGCAGGAGTGGACGTTGATCTTCTCGGCGCAGAGCCATTCCACGCCGCAGGTGAAGCCGAAGCCGCCGTTCACGCTCGTCAGCGCGGAAAGGCGGTTCCGCAGGAGCGACCATGCGCGGCCCTTCTTCGCGAGCCGGTCGTTGTCGTGCGTCTCGCTGTAGTGAACGAGCGGGCCGACGCGGGCGCTTTGCCGGTGCGCGTGGTCGAGATAGCCGGCGACCTGGCGCGGGCCGAACTCCTGGAACAGCTCGGAGTAGGCCCACTGCATCCCGCCTTCCGTGAGCAGATTCTCCGTATCGCCCCAGCCGCCGCCGAGACCTTCGAGCAGGAAGAGCGTGTCCGGAAACTCCTCGCGGACGCGCGCGATGATGTGCTGCCACGCGGGCGCGGGAACCTTGTAGCCGGCGTCGCAGCGGAAGCCGTCCACGCCGCGTCGGCACCAAGTGAGCAGCGCGTCGGCAATGTGTTCCCAGAGCGCGGGATCACGCTGCGCGAGTTCCACGAGATCTTCCCAAACCGTGCCCCACGCGCCGGGGCTCTCGAAGTGGCCGTCGGCCTTCCGCAGAAACCACTCGGGATGATTTTCCTGAAGCCACGAGCCCCAGCCCGTGTGGTTGATGACGATGTCGAGGAAGACGCGGCCGCCGCACGCGTGAACGCCGGCGGTGAGTTCCTCGAACTGCTCGACGCCCGTCGTGCGCTGGTCGAACTCGACGAGCGCCGGGTCAACGCCGGTCAAATCCTCCGCCGCATAGGGACTCCCGAAGCGCCCGAAGCGCGCGTAGGTCGTGGGCGTGGGGTTGACGGGGAGCAGGTGGAGAATGCGGCAGCCGAGCGTGCCGAAAATGTGCGGGAGCTGGCGCGTGAGATCGCGGAGTTTGCCAGAGGGCGGGATGACGGTGTAGCCGAGGCGGTCCAACGCGTTCATCTGTGCCTCGCGCGCGGGGTCGGCGGTGGAGGTGAGCGACTTGGACTCGCCGAACATGCGGGTAAACGCGCAGTAAATCGTGTTGGCCGTGCGCGCCCAGTTCGGGTGGACGCTGACACCGAAATCCTCGCCGTCGGGCCAGTGCTGGAAGCCATCCGCATCGAGCAAGTAGGGCTTGGCCTTGAACCAGCCGACTTCCGTGAGCGGCAGCGTGAGTTGCCATTCGCCATCGGCCCAGCGCATCGGCAAGTCCCGCCAAGACGCGCCCGCGAGCGGGACTTTTTGAAACTTCGACTGGATGACCTCGCGGCGGATGGCGGCGGCGCGGCCGACGTTCGTGCGAAGCCGGGCGGTCCAGCCGGCCGCGGCCCACTCGCGGGCGCGCGAATGCTTGAGCGAGAAAGCCAGCGTGTCGCCAACGAAGCGGACAACGCGTTCGCCAGCGGGCGGAGTCATGCTCGGACGTTCCATGCGCGCGGATGGTGCGAGCCGGGCGGGGTGAACTCAAGTGCGCGTTGGCCCGCGGGAGGGCAGGCGCCTCTTTGCAGTTGCCGCGGTGCCGGCTGGTTTTCACACTGTGGCCATGAACCGCATGCTTCCCCGTTGCCTTGCCGTTGCCCTTTTGCTGCTCGCCACCACCGCCGCGCGTGCGGGCAAGGCGGACAAGAACTTCGACATTTACTGGGTGGACTCCGAGGGCGGCGGCTCCACGCTGCTGGTGACGCCCGAGGGCGAGTCGGTGCTGATTGATACCGGCAACCCCGGTGGCCGCGACGCCAAGCGCATCCACAAGATCGCCACGGAGGTCGCGGGGCTGAAGCAGATTGATCACGTGGTCATCACGCATTTCCACATCGACCACTTCGGGGGACTGGCGGAACTGGCAGACCTCCTGCCCATCGGAACCCTCTACGACAAGGGCCTGACGGAGACGAGCCCCGACGGCAACGCGAAGGACACCCGCTGGCCGCTGCTCTCGAAGCCGTATCGCGAGGCCAAGGTCGGCAAGCGCGTCACCATCAAGGCCGGTGACCTGATCCCGCTCCGCCAGCCCGCCGTGCCGGGCAATCCCAAGCTCGAGCTGCGCGTGCTCTGCGCGAACCAGAAGACCGTCTCCCCCCGCCCTGACCAGCGGCGTGAGAACCCGCTCGCCGCCAAGGCCGAACCGCAGCCCGAGGACAAGTCCGACAACGCCAACTCCGTCGTGACGCTCCTGCAATACGGCAGCTTCCGCCTCTTCAACGGCGGCGACGCCACGCTCCGCACCGAGCAGTCGCTGGTGGTGCCGCACAATCTCGTCGGCAAGGTGGACGTGTATCAGGTCAACCACCACGGCCTCGACGTGAGCAATAACCCGCTGCTCATCCAGTCCATCGAGCCGACCGTGGCCATCATGAACAACGGCCCGCGCAAGGGCACGATGCCCAAGGCCGTCGCCGCGCTGCGCGGCACCAAGAGCCTTACCGCGATCTATCAGGTGCACGAGAACCTCCGTGATGAGCCCGGCTCCAACACCGACAAGGCGCACATCGCCAATGCCGGGGACAAGGGCGAGAAGTGTGAGGCCCACCACCTCAAGCTGGCAGTCAATCACAACGGCGAGAGCTACACCGTGTCGGTGCCCAGCACGGGACATTCGCGAACCTTCCCGACGACGCGGAAATAGGGTGGGAAGATTCTCGATTGGCGTCGTCCGGGGCTTGGCCCTATCGTCGCGCCGTCTATGAAGCTGACTGCCCTGGTCTCCCTGTTGATCCTGGTTGCCGCCGGCCCCGTCCGCGCCGCCGATATCCGCTGTGCGGATGGCGAACCCGCCGCCGCCGTGGTCGAGAAGCCCATCCTGTTCCTCGACAAAAGCCCCGTCATTGTCAAATACCAGCTCGGCCGCCTCTCCAACGAGCAGCTCCTGCTCGCCGACCGCGAGACGACGCATCCCAAGTTCATCCCGCTGTGGGAAATCATCCTCGGCCGACCCGGCATGGCCGCTAAGTTCCGTATCGAGGCCGCCGAAGCGCTCGCCAAGCTGAACAAGTCCGACGTGCCCACCGAATTGCTCGCCGGCCTCAAGCGCGCCGCCGCCACCGCGCCCGTCGTGGCCGAACTCTCCAAGCTCCTCGTCACCCAGAAGCCCGAGGACTTGAAGAAGAGCCAGCCCGCGCTCGAAGCCCTCGCCGCCGATGCCGCCAATCCCGACGCCGCGCGTCAGGCCGCGTTTGCCGCGCTCATCGGCCTCCAGTCGGCCGACGCGCTGTGGGCGTTCGCGCAGGGCAAGCCGGGTGCCCTGCCCCACCTCGTGGCCGGTCTGCCGCTCGCGCCCGACGGCGCGAAACGCGCCGCCTTCGCCGGCAAGGTCCTGCCCCTGCTCGCCAGCCCCGATGCCCCCACCCGCCGGGCCGCCATCACGGCCGCCGCGAAGCTGCCCGGCAGCGAGGCCGCCGCCTTTGCCGCGCTGGCGAAAGTCGTGACCGCCGGCACGGAAGTGCCCACCGCCGCGCGCGCCTTGCTCGCGTTGCCGCGCGACACCTGGCCCGCCGCCGCCGTGAAACCGCTCGCCGACGCCTTGCTGGAGCAGGCCAAGAAAGTCCCCGTGCCGCAACGCACCGAGAACGACTTCCTCGACGTCCAACAACTCGGCTTCCAGCTCGCCGCCCAGCTGCCCAAGGACGCCGCCCTGCCCGTCCGCAAATCCTTCTCCACCCTCGGCGTGAACGTCCTGCGCCTCGGCACGCTCCACGAGCAGATGTTCTTCGACAAAGTCCTGCTCGTCGCCGAAGCCGGCAAACCCGTCGAGCTCGTCTTCCACAACTCCGACGCCATGCAGCACAACTGGGTGCTCGTGGCCGCCGGCGCGGCGGACGAGATCGGCGCCGCGGCCGAGAAGCTCCCCCCGCAGGCCGACAGCCAGGGCCGCCTCTACGTCCCCGGCTCGCCCAAGGTGCTCCAGGCCACGAAAATGTTGAACCCGAACGACACCGTGCGCCTCCGCTTCAACGCCCCGAGCGAACCCGGCGAATACACCTACCTCTGCACCTACCCCGGCCACTGGCAACGCATGCGCGGCGTGCTCAAGGTCGTGAAAGACCTCGACGAATACCTCGCCCAGGCCCCCGCCGAGCCCGCCGCGCCCGTCATCACCGAGTGGAAACTCGCCGACCTCGCCGCCGACCTGCCCAAGCTCGCGAAAGGCCGCGACTTCGCCAAAGGCAAGGCCCTCTTCACCAGCGTCGGCTGCATCGCCTGCCACAAGATCGGCGCCGACGGCGTGCTCTGGGGGCCGGAGCTCACCGGCGTGGCCGCCAAATACAAGGGCGACGCCCAGGCCGTCCTGGCGGAAATCCTCGAACCCTCCAAAAACCTCGAACCCCGCTACCGCCCGCTCGAAGTCACCGTCGGCAACGACGAACCCTTCACCGCCTTCGCCGTCAAGGAGGACGCCGAATCCCTCACCCTCCAGACCGGCCCCGGCGAGGCGATGGTGAAGAAGTTCGCGAAGAAAGACGTGAAGGTGAAGCCGCAGGGCAGCTCCATCATGCCCCCGGGCCTCTTGAACCTCCTCACCCGCGAGCAAATCCTCGACCTCCTCGCGTTCGTCCAAGCCGGCGGCGACGCCAAGCACGCCGCGTTTGGGAAGTAGCCCGCTTAGCGAGGCGGAAAGCGATTGCGCTTGGCTGGGTCTTCCAACGGGAAGGTCTCTGGGGTAGCCAAAAAAGTCCGCGGTGGCGTCACTCGCTTGTCCTGCATGATCACCGGCCCAGTGGGTCTGGCTTGGTAGCGCGGCAAACGAGTCCCCATTTCGACACGAGTCAACTCGACTTGAAACACGCCCTCTGGCCTAGTGTCGTCGCGATTGTCGGCTTCTACCACTGATTTACCACCCACCGCACGAGTCTGCGGATGATAATCCTGAAGTTCCCAGCGGGCCGGCAGGATGAGACCACCGACGTTCGTCCAGTCTGTCACCTGAAAGGCGGCGCGCAGAAATCCCTCGTCGTAGGGAGCGGGCAACCAGCCGGCCGTTTCGTAGAATCGGACCGATTCCAACAAGCTCGACGATTGTTTCGAAAATTCCCATTCGGCGGTCGGCTCGTAGCGAGCCACCCGCCTCGTGGGCGGGTTTATCCACATTGGGCTGATGATGTTATTGGTAAGGCTCTTGAAGTGTCTCGTCCCATCCAGCGCAAGCCACACCGGCGCGACGAACGAAGAGTCCATCTCGGTCATCGGCTTCGCATGAATCGCGCCGGTTCCGACATTGATGCTGTTGGCTGAGACGCGACTGTGGATTGAAACGGAGGTGCGATTGGTTCCATCAAACGCCATCTCTTGGAAAGCAATCACGTTGGTCGTCTGATTCTGCATGCGGATCAGCCACTGGCCATCAGCGACATAGGCCGTGAATCCGAACTCCGTCCGCTTGACCTCGGATCGGGCTGGATTCCAGAGCAGCATCCGGCCCTCCGCCATGAACGTCTGCGCTTCGAACGCAGGGACGACCCGCAGGAACGCGAACGCGGACACAAGCACAGCAGCCGGCACTCTGGCGGCGATTTTCATGGGGAGACGATTTACTGTGCATATCCGTCGGAACAGAGTTTGACAACCGCTTTCCTCGAAACACACGCCGCTTTCCTGAATCTCAACTCCCTATTTGCTCCCCGCCGGGCTTCTGCTCTAATCACCCGCACGCTTTATGAAACATCTGTTCCGTCTCGCCGTCGTCGCGCTTGCCCTGGGCTTGCTGCCCGTCCTCGCGCAGGATCCCAAGGCCAAGAAGGCCAAGGGCAAGGGCGTCCAGGGCGACGCCAAGGCCGCCGCCGCCAATCCCATCCCCTTCGCCGTCCCGCCGGCCGCCACCGCGCCGGAGAAGCTGAAGGTCGCCAAGGACTTCAAGGTCGAGCTGCTCTACTCGATCCCCAAGGAGACGGAAGGCTCATGGGTGGCGATGTGCGTGGATGACAAGGGCCGGCTCATCGTGTCGGACCAATACGGTCCGCTCTACCGCGTGACGCCCCCGCCACTCGGCCAGTCCGCGCCGGTGAAGGTGGAGAAAATCCCGGTGGACATGGGCGCCGCGCAGGGGTTGCTCTACGCGTTCAACTCGCTCTACGTGGTGGTGAATGACAACAAGCACGGCGGGCGCGGCCTTTACCGCCTGCGCGACACGAACGGCGACGACATGTTCGACAGCGTGGAGCGGCTCAAGAAGTTCGAGGAGTCCGGCGGCGAGCACGGCCCGCACGCGGTCATCCTCGGGCCGGACGGCAAGTCCATCCACGTCATCTGCGGCAACCAGACCAAGCTGCCCGACTACGACGTGACGCGCGTGCCGCCGTTCTGGGGCGAGGACGAGCTGACGCCGCGCCTGATGGGCCGGGGCTTCATGCGCGGCACGGTGGCGCCGCGCGGGTGGATCGCGAAGACGGACCCGGACGGCAAGTCCTGGGAAATCCTCACCACCGGCCTGCGCAACGAATACGACGCGGCCTTCAACCGGCAGGGCGAGCTCTTCACCTACGACGCGGACATGGAATGGGATTTCAACACGCCGTGGTATCGGCCCACGCGCGTCTGCCACGTCGTCAGCGGCAGCGAATGGGGCTGGCGCACCGGCTCGGCCAAATACATGCCGTGGCACGCGGACAACCTGCCGCCCGTCGTGGACATCGGTCCCGGCTCGCCGACCGGCGTGGTCTTCGGCTACGGCGCGAAGTTCCCGGCCAAGTATCAGGACGCGTTCTTCATCTGCGACTGGAGCTACGGCAAGCTCTACGCCGTCCACCTCAAGCCCAGCGGTTCGACCTACTCGGCGAGCGTCGAGGAGTTCATCACCGGCCAGCCCTTCCCGCTCACCGACCTCGTCATCAACCCGAAGGACCAGGCGATGTATGTGACCGTGGGCGGCCGCCGCGTGCAGGGCGGCCTCTACCGCGTGACCTACACGGGCAAGGAATCCACCGCACCGTCCAAGCCGGACAACACCGGGGCCGACGCCCGCGCGCTGCGCAAGAAGCTCGAAGCCTTCCACGGGGTGAAGGACGCGAAGGCGATTGACGCCGCGTGGCCGCACCTGGGCCATGCCGACCGGTTCATCCGCACCGCCGCGCGCACCGCGCTGGAGCATCAGGACGCCAAGCTCTGGACCGAAAAGGCGCTCGCGGAAAAGCCTTCCGAGGCCGGTCTGTCCGCCCTTCTCGCGCTCGTGCGCGTGGGCGACAAGTCGCTTCAGCCGCGCATCGCGGACGCGCTGGGCCGCTACGACTGGGCCAAGCTCACCGACCAGCAGCGCATTGACTGGCTGCGCCTGCACACGCGGCTCTTCACGCGCATGGGCGACGGCAGCGAGACCTTCCGCAAGCAAATCACCGCGCGCCTCGACGCGGTGTATCCGGCCAAGCACCTCCACCAGAACGCCATCCTCGCCGAGCTGCTCTGCTGGCTGCAATCGCCCACGGCCGTGACCAAGACGGTCGCCCTGCTCAACGCCGCGCCCACGCAGGAGGAGCAGATTTCCTACGCGATGTATCTGCGCGTGTGCAAGGCGGGCTGGACGCCCGCCCTGCGCGAGACCTACTTCAAGTGGCTTTACCACAAGGCGGTCGCCATGCGCGGCGGGGCGAACTTCTCGATGTTCATGGATGACATCCGCAAGGACGCCCTCGCCGCCGTGCCCGAGCCGGACCAGGCCGCCGTGCTGGCCATCGTGAAGTCCGCCCCCGCGAAGCGCTCACCGCTGGAGTTGATGGCGGAAGCCTTCGCCGGCCGCTCGCTGGTCAAGGAATGGAAGACCGCCGACCTCGCGCCGTTGCTCGAGAAGGGCATGGCGAAGCGGAACTTCGAGTCCGGCCGCAAGATGTTTGGTGCGGCGGCGTGCTTCGCCTGCCATCGCTTTGGCAATGAAGGCGGCGCGATGGGCCCCGACCTCACGAGCGTCGCGGGCAAATACAGCGCGCGCGACCTGCTAGAGCACATCCTCGAACCCAGCAAGGAGGTCAGCGACCAATACGCGCCGGTGGTCTTCAAGCTCAACGACGGCACGATGGTCACCGGCCGCATCATCAACCTCGCCGGCGACACGTATCGCGTGAACTCGAACATGTTCGACCCGGACGAACTCGTCGGCGTGGACGCGCGCAAGGTGTTGAGCATCGAGCCGTCCAAGGTTTCCCTCATGCCCGAGGGCCTGCTGAACATGCTCAAGCAGGACGAGGTGCTGGACCTGCTCGCCTACCTCCTGAGCGCCGGCGACGCGAAGAACAAAATGTTCCGTTGAGCCCGGCCGCCAGCCCCGGGTCGCGACTGCCTGCGATCACGCCGCCGAGCCGCTGAACAAATCCGGCGCGGCGCGGGAGACGAGGGCTTGCGACCGGGTGAGGATTTCGGCGGAAGACTCGCAGCTCAGGGCGAAGTCGGCCAGCTCCCGGCACTCGGCGAGTTTGAGGCGACGGATGATGTATTTGATGGGCGGCACCAACGGCGGCGTGGTGCTGAGTTCATCCACGCCCAGGCCCAGCAGCAGCGGAACCATCGCGGGATCGCTGGCCATCTCGCCGCAGACGCCCACCCAGATGCCGTGCCGGTGCGCGGCGTCCACGGTGTGCTTGATGAGGCGCAGCACGGCGGGGTGCGTGGGGTCGTAGAGGTAGGCGATCTTTTCGTTCAACCGGTCCACCGCCAGCGTGTATTGGATGAGGTCGTTGGTGCCGATGCTGAAGAACTTCACGCGCTTGGCCAGCGAGTCGGCGATCATCACGGCCGAGGGGATCTCGATCATCGCTCCAATCTCGAGATTCTCGTCGAACGGCACGCCGGCGGCGCGCAGCTCGGCCTTGCACTGCTCGACCAGTTCGTTGGACTGGGTCAGCTCCTCCAGGCCGGAAATCATGGGATACATGATCTTCACATTGCCCTCGGCGCTGGCCCGCAGGATGGCGCGGAGCTGGGCGCGGAAGATGGCGGACTCCTGAAGGCAGAAGCGGATGGCCCGCCAGCCGAGAAAGGGGTTCATTTCCGCCGTGTCCTGCGCGATGCCAACCAAGTTGGGGAGCTTGTCGCCGCCGAGGTCGAGCGTGCGGATGATCACGGGGGCGGGCTTCAGCTCGGCGGCCACCTGCCGGTAGGCCAGATACTGTTCCTCCTCGCTGGGCAGCGTGGCGCGGTTGAGGAAAAGGAATTCAGTGCGGAACAGGCCGACCCCTTCGCCCCCGGCCAGCTTCACTTCCACGGCGTCGCCGGCTTCCTCGACATTCGCAGAGAGGGTGATCTGCGCTCCGTCGAGGGTGACGGCAGGCTGGTCGTGGATTTCGCGCAGGCGCTCTTCAAAACTCTTCTGCCGCTGCTCGATCTGGCCATACTGAAAGAGCGTCTGGTCGGTGGGGTTAAGCACCACCAGCCCCGTGAAGCCATCGAGCAGCACCGTCTGGCCGTTGTGCAGTTTCTGGCTGGCATCCTGCAGGCCAACCACTGCCGGGATGCGCAGTGAGCGGGCCATGATGGCGGTATGGGAAGTCTTGCCGCCCACATCCGTGCCGAAACCAAGGACCATTTTCTTATCCAGCCGCGCAGTGGTGGAGGGCGAAAGGTCGTGGGCAATGACGATGCAGGGCTCCTTGAGATGCGCCACGTCGACCGCCTCTTCGTGGCCGAGGAGGTTGTTCACCACGCGCCCGGCGACATCACGGAGGTCCGCCACGCGCTCGCGAAGGTAATCATCCGGCAGCGCTTCAAGCGTCCTGGCGAAACGCTCGGCCACGACATGGAAGGCCCATTCCGCCGTCACCTTCTCGTCGGCGATCATGCGGGTGACGCCTTCGAGCAGGGTCGGATCGTCAAGCACCAGCAAATGCGCCTCGAAGATGCTGGCATCCTTGGCCCCCATCGCCTGCGTCACCTGCTGCTGGATGTCGTGAAGCTGCTGCCTTGTCGCGAGCAGGCCTTGCTCAAGCCGTTCAAGCTGGCGTGGCACGTCCGCCTCGGGAATCTCCTGTCGCTGGATCTGGGCGCGCTGCTGGCCCAATACGAGGATCTTGCCCACGCACACCCCCGCCGAGACGGAGATGCCGCGAAATGTGGCTTCACCCGTAGCGTTGCGCTCTGGCATGGGCTTCCCATAGCCGAGGCCAGCTGGTTTGGAAATTCAAAAGTCCGGTGTAACGCAAAAATCACCCGACAAATGGAGCCACAGGCATCGGGCCCGCCTCACTGGCTGGAAGTCACATGCCACCAACGCCACACACAACGTTACCTTGAAGCGGATTGAAGTCCGCGTTCTGAACCAAGGTTCACTTCTCGTTCTTGCCCTTCTTGGTCTTGGCTTGGCTTTGGGCTTTCTGAAGCTGCTGCTGCTCGGTGGCCGCCTTCTTCTGCGCGGCGGCGACCTCCTTCTTGTGCTTTTCCACGTCGGTCCGGGCCGATTTGACCTTCTCGGCGGCATCGCGTTCGGCCTGCTCGGCGGTCTTCACATCAGTGTCCTCTTCGGCGGCCTTCTGCGCCTGGGCTTGCACAAGGGCCACCTGCCGTCCGGCTTCGGCCGCCTTGGCCCGAAGCGCCCGGATCCCGGCGTCGGCTTCGATCCGCTCACGTTCCAGCTCGGCGGGGCGGCGGACGGTCTTGGAAAGCTCGGCGGTGAGCTGCTGCTTTTTCTCGGCGGAGAGGGCGGTGTCGTCGCGCAGCGATTGCAGCCGGGCACTGGCCTGCTCCGCCTCCTTGGCGGCGGCCTGATAGTCGGCCTGCGCGCGGAACTCCTTCGAAAGCGCGGTTTGTGCGGCCTCCACGGACCGCAATGCGGCGTCGCGCTGCGCGATGGCCGTGGGGAGACCGAGCTTCTTGCCGTGCTCGGCCATGGCAGCAGCGCGGGCTTTTTGAATCTTTGCCTCGGCGGCGGTGTGTGCCGTTTTGGCCTTGTCCAAGTCCTTCTCCGCCTTGTTCAAGTCCGCATTGGCATCCTTGAGCTTGTCCTTGGCGGCATCCAACTCCTGCTTGGCCTGCTGGGTGGACTGCCCCTTGCCTTTGGCCGGGTTCTGCGCGGGAGCAGAGGCAGCGGTCACGAACAAGAGCACGCCGAAGAGGCTGGCCGAAAAGGTGTTCATACCCCGCATTGGACGGAAGCTCCCGTAACGGAGTTACGGGCTCAGGCCAGCTGCTTGCCGCCATCCCAGACGCACGGGGCGAGGCCCTTCAGTTTCCGCAACGATGCCCACGGCTCCTGTGTGCCCACGTCCACGGGGTCGGGATCAGCTGCCTTGGCATCGGGCAGGACCGCCGGAGAGAGGATGGCGAGGAACACCAGCGGTTCCTTGTGCGGGTTGTAGGTGGCATGGATGGTGCCGGGCGGAATGTGCGCCATCTCACCCGCGCTGAGGATGCGGTAGTCGTCGCCCACCCACTGCTCGGCGCGGCCGTAAATCACGTAGATGATTTCCTCGCGGTGCGGATGGTAGTGGAACGGATGGCAATGCCCCGGGGCCATGTTCGCACGGACGAGCAGCAAGTCCTTCGCGGCCACGACATCGGGGCGGCAAAGCCACTCGTTGTTGGTCCACGGGTTGGTTTCGCGGAGGGCGTCCGCGATTTGCACGAAGCGGCGGTCTAGGGGGTTCATAACGGTTCAGTCGGATGGGTCACTGGGGTGGCTGGCGTTGCGCCAGAATGCGTCGAAGTTCGGCGACATCCCATTGGTCTTTTTCCCGCCAGGAGCCTTCCTTGAGGGCGATTAAATCCTCGGGAGCGAGAAATGGTATCTGCACGCCCTGCGCGTCGAAGTGCCGCAACCGGGGCCGGAAGTCATCCAACTTTTGCCCCCGCATCTGGGTGAAGATGTCGAGGTCGAATTCCTCGGCGACACAAATGGAGCCTTCCTGCGCGGTGAATTCCTCCGGTTTGAGTTCCCGTGCCCAGCCTTCGCCCCATTGCGAGAGCACCGCCAGCAGCCGCTTGATGTTGTCCTGATTAGGATTGACCAAGATGTCCGCGTCCGCGGTGTAACGCACATGGTCGTTCAGGCAGACCGCCACGCCGCCGACCACGGCAAAGTCAACCTCGGCGCGTGCGATGGCGACCAACAACCTTAAGAACGGGGAAATAGTCCTGTCGAGCAGCGGCGGGTTTTCCACGATGCACCTCGGTAGCGAATTGGCGGAGCCACTCCAACTGGTCGAACGGCGTGACCCACGCGGGCCGTCTGCCCACGACCCGGCGCGGCGCAAACTCGCCCGTCTCGCCATGGACTCGGCTGGTGTTCATGTGACTACTGTTAACGGCCTCGGCGAGACCGGTCAACCGGGCTTATTTCTTCTTCCCGAACTTCTTCGCTGCCGGAGCCTTCAGCTTCTTGAAGTCGCGCGTCAGGTTGGTGAGCGAGGCTTCGACGCCCATGCGTTCGAGGCTGCTGGCGCCAACGAAGCCGACGGCGTCGGTGCCCTGCATGACGCGGTTCGCGTCGTCGGGCGTGTTGATGGGGCCGCCGTGGCAGAGGAAGAAGATGTCCTTCCGCACGCGGCTGGCGGCATCAATGATTTCCTGCGTGCGCTTCAGGGTGAAGTCCCACGTCACCACTGCCTTGGTCACGCCGATGCTGCCGCCGACAGTGGTGCCGACGTGGGCGATGATGGCGTCCGCACCGGCCTTGGCCATCTCAACGGCTTCCTCCGGCGTGGCGACATAGACGATACTGAACAGGTCCATCCGCCGCGCGAGGGCGACCATCTCGAACTCCTTCTTCACGCTCATGCCCGTCTCTTCGAGCACGCCGCGGAAATGGCCGTCCACGATGGTGTGCGTGGGGAAATTGTTCACGCCGCTGAAACCCATTTCCTTGACCTTGCCGAGCCAGTGCCACATCCGGCGGCGGGGGTCAGTCGCGTGGACGCCGCAGATCACGGGAATTTCCTCAACCACGGGCAGGACCTCGTATTCGCCAATCTCCATCGCGACGGCATTCGCATCGCCGTAGGCCATGAGGCCGCAGGTGGAGCCGTGGCCGCTCATGCGGAAGCGCCCGGAGTTGTAGATGATGATCAGGTCGGCCCCGCCCTTCTCAATGAACTTGGCACTGATGCCCGTGCCCGCACCGGCGGCAATGATGGCGTCGCCCTTCTTGATGGTGCTCATCAGGCGGTCGCGGACTTCTTTGCGGGTGTAGGGATTTCCTTTTCCGGTCCAGGGATTGGGCATGATCGTTGTCGGTTAGAATTCTGTCGCGCAGTGCGAGTGTGCCAAGCATCGTAGGACCAAGCCCCGCGCTTTGAAAATGGGAAAGACGCACGCTTCTCTATCCGAAACGCACACGCTGGGCGCGCAGACGCGCCAACGGGTCGTGCGCGCCAGCACCGCCGACCGGCGCCCATGGCTGCAGGACGCCCCCGTCTGCCCCGCTCTGGTGCAGCACCAAATCGCCCACGTCGGCATCTGCCAAGCCGTCGCGCCGTATCGCATTGTGCGGACGGAACAGAGCGGCACCTATTTCCTCGCGTGCTTCGGCGGCCGGGGGAAATTCCTCGTGGAGGGCCGCTGGCAAACCTGCGGCCCAGGCACGGCCTGTCTGCTGCCGCCGCACATTTTGAACGCCTTTCACGCTGAACCGGGTGCCCCCTGGGAATTCGTCTGGGTCCGCTACAACCAGCCCACGGACCAGCGGCCCATTGCCGGCGCGAGTTCGCCCGTGCTGGCCAAGTTCGACTCCGAGCCGGTGCGACACGCGGCACTTGGGCTTTACCACGAGGCCAAAGGCACGGCGGTGCCGGCGCAACTGCAGCACTGGGCCGACCTTGTCCACGCTTACGTGCTCCGCTTCGCGCGCCCGTGGCAGGTCGAGGACCGCCTGTGGCTGGTGTGGGAAAGCGTTGCCACGCACCTCGACGAGGAATGGTCCCTGGAACGCCTCGCCCGCCTCGCGCACATGAGCACGGAGCATTTGCGCCGGCTGTGCCATCGCCAGCTCGGCCGCAGTCCGATGCACCATGTCATCTTCCTGCGCATGCGCCGCGCGGCAGAACTGCTCTCCACCACGAACGACAAGGTGGAAACCATCGCCAACGCGGTCGGCTACCAAAACCCCTTCGTCTTCTCGAACACGTTCAAGAAGTGGACCGGCTGGCGGCCGTCGGAATTCCCAGGCCGGTCGAAGGAGAAGTAGGTTGAACTTTCAATTGCTTAACGTGCTGTTAGACCATTGAGCGTGATATGGGGAAAAGCGTCCGCACCATCTTCGTAATTCACGCTCTTATCGCCACCTATTGCGTCGCATGTGGGCTGCTCGATGATTACGGACACTTTCGCTCTTGGCTGATTCCGAGCGTTGCGGTGTTCTATTCCCTGCTGGCTTCCGCAGTGGTGTTGCCAATCGTGGCGGCAGTGTCCGTTATTGGCTCTGGCTACAAACACCGGGTGGGATTAGTTATCGCCCACATTGCAATGGGAGCGGCGCAGCTTCTCTTCGGTTTGCTACCGCTTATAAGCTGAAAATTGAGGCGCGCCGAGGAGGGCTAACTTGGCCGTTGAAACGCTACGCAGTGTTCGTGGGCTTCGTTCGCAGCGCGCACCCCACCCACGGCAACTGAATCTTGCCCCTGACGGGGCTGCTCCTCACTTCTTCTTCTTGCCGCCGCCCATGATCTTCTTCGCCACCTTCACGAGGCCCAGCTTGTGCGGCAGCTTGAAGGCCGGGTGTTCGGCGATGCGCCAGTATTCGCGCGCCGTGGTGCGGAAGACGTCATTGCGCACGAGCGCGTAGAGGTAGCCCTTGTAGTTCTGGTCACGCCACGAGCGCAGCGGCTCGAACTGGCTGAGACGGCACTTGCCCAGCTCAATCACGAAGACGGAACTGGGCAGATTGTAGGCGCGAAACTCGCGGCCCGATTTCTCCAGCTCGTCGATGAACGCCTGCAGGCCGAGGTAAATGATGTCGCCATCGTGAAAGGCCAGCACGCTGTCGGGCCCGACGGCATTGAGGCAGAAGCGCGCGTCGCGCAGCATCGCCGTGTCCGTATGCTCGCCGTCGATGAAGCAGAAGTCCGGCTGGAACGGCAGGTCCCCGACCTTGAGCGACTCGGTGCCCTTCTCGATCGGCGTGATCTTTTCCACGTCCGCGCCCGGCACCTTGGCGAGCAGGTCGAGCATGTGCTGGGTGGTGACGTGCGAGTAGTCGCCGCCCTTCTCCCGTGCGTCAGGCACCCACTTCGGGCGCGGGTCGATCGAGATGATCTTGGTGCAGGCCGGATCCGCCACGTAGGACTGGAGCGAGCCGCCCTTGAAGGAGCCGATTTCCAAGAAGGTAAACTTTCCGCCCTTCCACTGCCGAAACGCACTGTGCAGGGCTAGGAACGAGCGGCGATCGTCTTCGCTGGTCTGGCTTTCGACGGTCTTGAAGAGCGACAAGTCCTGCTGGTCAATCTGCTCTTGGATGGTGGGCATAACTGTATTGGGCGGGCGTAACGTGCCAAGTGACCACGGGCCTGGTAAAGGCGGAAATGCCGGAGCCGCCCCCACCGTCCAAATCGCCATGCTTCAGCTCTCCCTCGCTTTCGCCGCAGTTGCGTGCCTCGCCCTGCCGCTCTCCGCCGCTTCCATCGCCGAACAGCTTGCCGCCGCCAAGTGGACGCACCATGCCCACGCCCCGGGCTACTCCGAAGGCCCGACCTGGCTCAACGGCGAGGTCTTTTTCTGCTCCGGCGCCCTGCTCAAGGTGGACAAGGCCGGCAGGGTCTTCCCGTGGCTCGACCTCAATCCAGCGGGCACCTTCCTCCGCCGCGACCAGCAACTCCTCATTGTGGACAACAAGCACAAGGCCGTCCTCGCCCTCGCCACCAACGGCGTCGTGGCCGTGCTCGCCGACCAGTTCGAGGGCAAGCCCTTGCGCAGCCTCAACGACGTGACGGTGGATGCGCGAGGCAACATCTACTGGACCGATCCTGAAGGTTCTTCTGCCGCCAAGCCAGTCGGCGACATCTACCGCCTCAGCGTCGCCGGCAAGGTCACGCGCGTCGCCAGCGGCTTCGCGTTTCCCAACGGCCTCGACGTGGACCCAGCGAGCAAGTTCCTCTACCTCATCGAATCGCAGTCGAAGAAAATTCTCCGCCTCGCGCTGCCAGCGAACGACGACGCTCCACTCGGTGCGCCAGAACTCTTCCACGACCTTGGCGGCAGCGGCGGCGACGGCTGCGTGTTTGATGCGGCGGGCAACCTGTGGGTCGCCGACTTCCACCGGCCCGACACGAAGAAAGGCCGCATCACCGTCCTCAGCCCGGACGCGAAAGTCCTTGGCCAGCTTGACGTGCCGGCTCAAGTCGTGAGCAACATCACCTTCGGCGGGGCGAACCACGACGAGATCTTCTGCACCACGGGCACGCCGGATGGCGTCTTCCACGCGAAGGTCGGCGTGAAGGGCTTTGCCGGCCATCCCGGCGCGGAACTGAAGCCGTTGCGCACGCTCGCCCCGCAGCCGCACGAAGGCGCGCATCCCTTGCACGCGCGCCGTTTCGGCGTGCCCGGCAACATCGGCGTCTCACGTGGCTGGTATATCTGGCGGAAGTTCGACCGCGCCTCCTGGAACGGCGAGTTCGAGCACGAGGGCAACGGCGAGATTTTCACCGCGAAGATCCTCCCTTGGGCCACCACCTACCGCCACCTCACCTACGGCGCGCATGTGGACGAACCATTGCCCGGCGAGCGCGTGAACTGCTTCTTCAATCCCGATGGCGACCAGCGGCGCGGCTGGCTGGTGCATTACCAGGACGAGCTGTGCCAGATGAAGGGCCACAACCACGCGTGGGTCATCCAGTCCGTGAAGCCCGGCGGGCGCGAGTTCAGCGCCCAAGTCTTCGCTGGTGACAAGCCCTTCGAGGAAAAGCCCCGTGACTTCACGCTCGCCACTGACGCCCAATTCTTCCGCCACGGCCAGCGCACCGGTGCCCCCGCGCTCAAGCCCGGCGACCGTCTCTATTTCACCTGGACCAAGGAAACGGCGGGCCGCGTCGTGCGACTGATCGCCGATGACGCGAGCCTCGACGCGGTGAAAAAGATCGAAGCCGACGTCGTGGCCGCGCGCACCGCCCGCGACGGCCTGACCGGACAGGTCGAACTGGTGAGCGGCGACACCGTTCATTTCCTCATTCACAGCTCGTATTGGTCCCAAGGCAACCAGCTCAAGCCCGGCCAGCTCGTCCAGCTCCGCGCCACGGACGCCCAATTCAACCCGACCGGCGAAGCCATCGAAGCCGAACTGGTTTCGCGGAAGAATCTTGGCACCTACGGCTCCGGCGCGAACGAAACCACCCTCAAGCTCAAGCACCCCGCCGACGCCAAGAAACTTGCCGGCTGGAAGAAGAGCCAGATTGCCCGCATCCTTGCCCGGTGAGTGCGCCCGAAACCTGCCCCAACTGCGGTGCCGACGTGCCGCGCGGCGCGCTGGCGTGCCCCGAGTGCGGCGCGGACGAGCGCACCGGCTGGAACAACCGCGCGGATTCGCAGCGGACGGCGGACCGGCTGGGCATTCCGGACGACGAGTTCAACTACGATGAGTTCGTGAAGGAGGAGTTTGGCGAGCGGAGGGAGAGCCGGGCGCGGACGAAGGGCGTGAACTGGCTGTGGTGGATCGTGGCGCTGGGGCTGGCGGCGGCGTTTGGTGCGGCTTATTTCCGCTGACAGCCGGGCACGCGGTTCCTAGCTTACGGCCATGCGGATTTACTTGTGGATCGGCCTCGGCAGCGCGCTGGGCGGGATGCTGCGCTACGGGCTGGCGGAGTGGGTGGCCAAGCTGGCGGGCAAGGGATTCCCCTTCGGCACGCTGCTCGTGAACGTCACTGGCTCGTTCCTCATCGGCGTCATCGCATCCGCCGCGCAGCCGTCCACAGGCTGGTGGGGTGGCGAGCATGGCCGGGCGTTTCTCATGGCCGGGATTTGCGGCGGCTACACGACCTTCTCCGCCTTCAGCCTGCAAACGCTTCAGCTCGTGCGGGACGGCCAATGGCCGGCCGCAGGGTGGAACGTCCTGCTTTCAGTCGTGCTCTGCCTGGGCGCGGTGTGGCTGGGTTTCCGCGCGGGAGAACTCTTCAGCCGGTGAACCGCGCTCAGGCCTCCGGAACGGGCGCGGCGGGCTTGGGAGCGGCCCCGTAGTTGAACAGCTTCCGCTCCTTGATCATCTGCGCCACGGTGGGCGGCACCATGGTTTCCCACGCCGGATCGCCCGCCCGGATCTTCGCCAGCACGTCGCGCGAGAAGATGGGCAGGCAGCGCTCGTCAAAATCGCGCAGGCTCTCAATGAGGCGGTTCTCCACGAGGTAGGCGTAGAGATGCCGCAGGTGCGGGGCCACGCGCAGATTGCCGGCGGTGATGAGCGCGCCGGTCTTGGCCTCGCGCAGCGGATAGACGTAGAGCTTCAGGTCGTTTTTGAAGAGCCGGCCGAAGCTTTCGAGGATGCCGCCTTCGAGGTCGGCATAATATTTCTCCTCGAAAATCTCCCGCAGCGTGGGCACGCCCATGACGATGCCGATCATCTTCTTGGTGTGGCGGAACAGGTAGGCCGCGAGCCGGTGGTATTCGCCGTAGTTCGAGATCAGCACGTTCTTGCCCAGCGCGCCGAGGATGTCCACGCGGTCGAGGAAGTCCTTGGGATCAATGCGGTCGCCCTCGATGAGGTTCTTCAAGGTCATCTCCATCAGGACGGTGACTTCCTCGCCCTGCACCTTCGGCTCCTGCACGAAAAGGCTGGTGGCGCATTCGAGCATGTCGAGCGTGGTCTTGATGACCGGCCGGAAACTGCCGCGCTCGACGAGGATGGATTTCTTGTAGAGCACGTCGGCGGGCTGCACGACCTCGCCGTTGGCCAGGAACATCGCCGCCTTGGTGAGCCCGCGCTGCACGAGCTGAAGCGCGATGACGCGGTTGTCCACGCCCTTGAACGCGGGGCCGGTGAGCTTGACCATGTCCACTTCCACGCGCTCGGTGGTGAGGTTGTCCAAAAGGGAGTCGAGCAGGGCCTCCGGACTTTGGTGCAGATACACCGCGCCGTGGACAAGATTCACGCCGATGATGCCCAAAGCCTCCTGCTGCTGGACATTCTCCGCGTCCAGCAAACGGGCATGGATGATGATTTCCGAAGGTTCACCCAAAGGTTCGGTCTGGAAGCGCACGCCCAGCCAGCCGTGGGCCTCGACATCCTTCCGCGAATAGCTCTTGGCCGCGACGGTGTCGGCGAAGACAAAGAACTTCGTGTTCGCGCCGCGCTTCTGGCCGAGCCGCTCGATCAGCAGGCCATACTCGCGTTCGAGCATCGCCGTGAGCCGCTGGCGGCTGACATAACGCTCGCACGGGCCATAAATGGCGTCGCTTACCGTCATGTCGTAGGCCGACATGGTCTTGGCGATGGTCCCCGCCGCGCCGCCGACGCGGAAGAACCATCGGGCCACCTCCTGCCCGGCACCGATCTCGACGAAGGTGCCGTATTTCGAGGGGTCGAGGTTGACCTGCAAGGCCTTCTGATGCGTGTCCGTAGTTTCGCGTTCCATTTGTCAGGGGGATTATCGGCCCAACGGCCTGCCCGACCTAAGGGAACCCGAACGAGCCAGGCGGGCAAGCGAGGAATTGGCCGTGCGGCAAGGCCTTTTCAGAGCGTCTCCACGATCAGCGGGAACTCTGGCTGGGGCCGGGACGACAGCGAGAACGCGCTGCGCAGCCGCGCGCACGCTGCATCGGCCTGGTCGGCGGTCATGGCATGCACCCGCCCCAGCAATGCCCCGCGCCTTATCTCCTCGCCGGGCTTGGCCAGCGCATCCACGCCCACCTCGGGCTCAATGACTGAAGCCTTGGTCATCCGCCCGCCCCCCAGATCGCGGACAATCTCCCCGACGGCCCGCGCCTCCAGCCGGGTGATGAAGCCATCCTGGTCCGCCCGAACCTCCCGGACCACAGGTGCGGTGTGATCGCGCTGGAGCTTGGCGCGGAAGGCTTCGAGATCCGCGCCTTGGGCGGCGATGAGTTCGTCCCATTTGCGGCGCGGCGCGCCGCAAGCAAGGCACTCGCGGGCGGCGCGGCGGGCGGCGACGAGGCCGGGCGCTTTGTCCGTCTGCACCATCAGGGAGGCGGCGCACTCGATGACGAGTGTTTCCACGTCCGCGGGACCGCGGCCTTCAAGGCACGCGATGGATTCCTTCACTTCGAGCCAGTTGCCGGCGGCCCGGCCGTGCGGCGTGCTCATGTCCACGAGAAGCGCGCGGGTCATCACGCCGCACTCGATGGCCAGGGTGACGATGGACCAGGCGAGGTCGCGGGCCTCATCGCGCGAGGGCATGAACGCGGCCGAGCCAAACTTCACATCCATCACGAGCGCGGAGAGGCCTTCGGCGAGCTTCTTGGACAGGATGCTGGCGGTGATGAGCGGGATGCTCGGCACGGTGGCCGTCACGTCGCGCAGGGCGTAAAGCAGCTTGTCGGCGGGAATCATGTTCTGCGTCTGGCCGCCCATGGCCACGCCGATGCGCTGCGTCTGCTCGACGAGCCGCTCCGGGCCGAGCTGCGTGGTCAGGCCGGGGACGGATTCGAGCTTGTCCAGCGTGCCGCCGGTGATGCCCAGCCCGCGGCCGGAAATCATCGGCACGCGGAAGCCGAGGCACGCGAGCAACGGCGCGAGCGGGAGGGAAATCTTGTCCCCCACCCCGCCGGTGGAATGTTTGTCCACGACGGGGCGCGGGTCGTTCGGGAACTTCAGCACCTCGCCGGAATCGCGCATGGCCACCGTAAGCGCGCGGGTTTCGCCGCCGTCGAGACCGCGAAAGAAAACCGCCATGAGGAACGCCGCGATCTGGTAGTCCGGGATGCGCCCGGCCACGTAGGCGGTCACCATCTCCTCAAGCTGCGCGGGCGTGAGCGCGCGCCCGTCGCGCTTGGCTTCGATGAGGGGGAGGAAGTTCATGCGGCGGTTGTGCTCACGGAAGCGGCAGAGGCATAGCGCAGCGGCGTGGCGCGTCGCAAGGGAATTGGCATGAAACCACTTCCGATTCGCCTCCCGTGCGAATCGTGGCTAGAACCAGCGCGCATGGCTGACGCCGTCTCCTCCGCCCCGCCGACCGCCCCGCCGCGAAAGCGCCGCGTGTTCGCGACCGTGGCAATTCTGCTGGCGTTGCTGCTGGCCGCACTTATCGGCGAAGTCATCGCCCGGCTGGGCGGATTACCTGCGTTCACCGCGCAGCCACCGGACATCAAGGTGGAGCCGGGCGGGAAATTATTCCGCCCGTTGCCCGAGGGCGGGTTTGGCCACTTGCCCGGCGCGTTCAAGGTCACGCTGCCCACCGGCTACGAATTCCGCGTCACGCACGGCCCGAACGGCCTGCGCGTCACGCACCCGCCGCGCGCGGCGGACGCGCCCGCGCGGCCGGAGCTTTGGATTCTCGGCTGCTCACTGACGCACGGCTGGTCGCTGAACGACGAGGACACTTTTCCGTGGCGGGTGCAGGCGGCGTTGCCGGACTTTGAGGTGGTGAACGGCGGCGTGTCCGGCTACGGCACGTTGCATCAGCGGCTGCTGTTCGAGGAGTTGCGGAAGCAGCGCGCGAAACCGGCGGCGGTGGTGGTGGCTTACGGCCGCTTCCACGACTACCGCAACACTTACGTCCGCATCTGGCAAAAGGGGTTTGCGCCCTACAACCGCCTGCCGGATCTCGTCTACCCCTACGCGCGGCTGGAGGGCGGCGCGCTGACCTACCACGCCGCGCCGGCAACCTATGCCGAGTGGCCGCTGCAAAGGCATTCCGCGCTGGTTCACTGGCTGGAGCAACAGGCCAACCGCCGGGAAGAGGACCGCGTGCGCAGCCACGAGGTCTCGGCCGCGCTGATCGCGAACTGGGCCAACGCCTGCGCGAAGGACGGCATTCCGTTTGTGCTCGCCGGCATCAGCTCCGACGCCGGGCCGATGCTCGACTGGGCGCGCGCCGCCGGCCTGCGCGTGGTGGACATCGCCGTGCCGCTGACCGAGCCGGGCAACACGAACGCCCCGCACGACGGTCATCCGAGCGCGAAGGCCAACCGCGTTTACGCCGAGCGGCTGACGGCCTACCTGCACAGCGTGCTGGCGACACCGAAGCGGGAGTGACGCGGCGGCATTACGCCGGCGTCGCGGGCGGGGCCGGCTGATTGAGGGTCGTGAAGTTTCCCTCCTCGCAGCCGCGCACGAAGCCTTCCGTGACGCGCTTCAAGTCCTCCCAGCGGCGGCGGATATCCTTCGCCTCGGTTTTGGAAATATGGTTGTCGCCGGACGCAGTGGCGATGACGCCGAGCATGTCCGCAAACTCCTGCACAATCTGGTTCGTGGCCGGAATGACCTGATACGGGTGCGGCCAGTGAGCCTTCGGGTTGTGGATGAAAAAACCGCCGGCGCGCTCGCAAATCCACTGCGGCAGGCGCGCGTCGTTGGTGCTTTTGATGAGCTGCTCCATGCGGTCCAGCGGATTGGCGAGACCGCTGCCCTCGACCTTCTCGGGCGGCTCAGCCCACTTGTAGATCATGGACAGCGAGAGGTTGAGATCGGCGGCAATTTGCTTGGCGCTGGTGTCCT